>CAZNHF010000010.1:0-19203 GCA_964572375.1 uncultured bacterium
CGTCCTTGACTCGGACTCCTGGCATCTGGTGTTCACCCCCCTCCAAGGGTTGGCGGAAACATCCGGCAGAGAGACAAAAAGCCCCTCCTCGCGTGAGACCGCCGGCTCGCGACGACCACACAACACGGGTGATGTGTACAAACGACTGAGTATAGGGATTTCTGATTCGAGTGTCAACCGGTTTGTGGCATAGTCCGCTCGCGCCAGCCGTCAGGATCGGCTCTCCACGGGGCCATGTCGGGCACCCTTCCCCTACCGACTTCCCCTCCTCACCGGACCCCGAGTCCGCCTCCCTCCCAGCCCCCGTTTCGCCCCAGCATGGGTCCATTTCCATTGACTTCCCAGCCCGCTTGGGGGAGCATCCGTAGTGTCACGAATTACTGAATGCACATTCGGAGGATCGGCAATGGATCGCACGGCGGGCAAGGAAGCGATGGAGGCGCTCCGGCAGAAGTACCCGGAGAAATTCGCCGATCTGAAGACCGCCTTCGGCCACATCCATAGAGGCCAGACGATCTTCATCAGCACCGCGTGCGGCGAGCCTCAGTTCCTCGTCCGCTCGCTGATCGACTTCGTCGAATCCAACCCCAAGGCATTCAGCGACGCCGAGGTGCTCCACGTCTGGACGCTCGGCGTGGCCCCGTACGCGGACGCGAAATTCGAATACAACTTCCGCCACAACTCGTTCTTCGTCAGCGACAGCACGAGAGACGCGGTCAATGCGGGTCTCGCTGACTACACTCCGGTCTTCCTCTCGCAGGTGCCAGCGCTCTTCAGAAAGCGCCGCGTGCCCGTCGACGTGGCCCTCATTCAAACGTCGCTCCCCGACGAGCACGGGTTCATGAGTCTGGGCGTCGCGGTCGACATCACGAAAGCGGCCACGGAGATGGCCACGACCGTCATCGCGCAGGCGAACGCCTATATGCCCCGCGTGCATGGTGACGCGTTCGTCCACATCGACGACGTCGACTTCGTTGTTCCGCACGACGAGCCGCTCCTCGTGTACGAGACCACAGTCCCGGGAGAGATCGCGGAGCGGATCGGGAAGTACGTCTCGCGCATCGTCCAGGACGGCGACACGATCCAGGTCGGCTACGGGAGCCTTCCGGACGCCATCCTCTCGAACCTCTTCGACAAAAAGCACCTCGGTGTGCACACAGAGCTCTTGAGCGACGGGATCGCCGCCCTGATGAAGGCCGGCGTGATCGACAACACCATGAAGACCATCGACCGCGGCAAGACGGTCGCCACGTTCTGCATGGGCACGCAGGAGACGTACGACTACCTGCACGACAATCCCGCCGTGGCGTTTCGCGAGATCGACTACACGAACAGCCCCCTGACCATCGCGCAGATCGAGAACATGACGGCCATCAATTCAGCCCTCCAGATCGACCTGACCGGCCAGGCCACCGCGGTCTCACTCGGACAGACGTTCTACAGCGGCATCGGCGGCCAGGCCGACTTCATGCGCGGCGCGGTGCTCGCTCCCGGCGGACGAACCATCCTGGCCCTCCCCTCCACGGCGATGACGAAGGACGGCGAGGTATCGAGGATCGTGCCGGTCCTCGCGGAGGGCGCCGGGGTGACGCTTATCCGGGGCGACATGCACTACGTCATCACGGAGTACGGCATCGCGTATCTCCACGGGAAGAACATCCGTGAACGGGCGATGGAGCTGTCGGCCATTGCGCATCCGAAGTTCCGCTCGTGGCTCATCGGCGAGGCCAAGGAGCGCTCGATGGTCTACAAGGACCAGGCGTTCATCGCCGGCAAGAAGGGCGAATACCCCGAGGAGCTCGAGACGTACCGGACGACCCGGTCCGGCCTCGATATCCTCATCCGACCGGTGAAGATCAGCGACGAGCCACGCCTCAAGGATTTCTTCTACTCCCTCTCGGACGAAAGCGTCCGGCGGCGGTTCATGTCGAGCCGGACCGACATGCCTCACGAGCGGCTGCAGGACTTCGTCATCGTCGACTTCACCAAGGAGATGGTCATCCTCGCGGTCAAGCAGATGGAGGAGGGCGCCGACGAGATCGTCGGGGTCGGGCAGTACGGCATCCACGAGCAAAGTCATACCGCGGAGGTCGCGCTCGTCGTGCGCGACGACCATCAGGACAAGGGCGTCGGGACCGAGCTTCTCAACTACCTCACGCAGCTCGCCCAAAGCCAGGGCCTCCTCGGGTTCACGGCGGAGGTACTCTACGAGAACGCGCCGATGCTTCACATGTTCGCAAACATGGGTTTCGATGTCCACAGAACCGCGGAAGCTGGAGTGGTCGAGCTCCGCATCGGATTCAGAGGACGAGATGACGCACGACGTGCCTGACATCAGGCGCCTCTTCGAGCCGCGGTCGGTCGCAGTGATCGGGGCGTCCCACGACGAGACCAAGATCGGTCACAAGATCCTCTCGAACATCGTCAACGGGGGGTTCGAGGGCCGCATCTATCCGGTCAACCCGAAGGGCGGTGAGCTCCTCGGACTATCGGTCGCCAGATCGATGGAAGAGGTCGAGATGGATGTCGATCTCATCGTGACCTGCGTGCCGGCGAAGTACACGTACGACGCGGTCAAGGCCGCCGGCGAACGGCGAGCCGCCTTCAACCTGGTCATCACATCTGGCTTCTCCGAGGTCGGCAACATCCAGGAGGAGCGCCGGATCATGGACTGCGCCCGTGAACACGGGATGCGGATACTGGGGCCGAACATCTTCGGCATGTACTCGGCCGCCGCGTCGATCGACGCGACCTTCGGGCCGGGCGGCATCCGCAAGGGCGGCGTCGCGATCATCACGCAAAGCGGCGCGCTCGGGCTGGCCATGATCGGCAAGACGGGCGTCGAGAACGTCGGCATCTCGGCGATCGTCTCCGTCGGCAACAAGGTCGACATCGACGAGGCCGACCTCGTCACCTACCTCATGGACGACGACATCACCGATGTCATCTTCATGTACATCGAGGGCGTGAAGAACGGCGGTCGCCTGGTCGAGGTCCTCAAGACCGCGACGCGCAAGAAGCCCGTCGTGGTCATCAAGTCAGGACGCTCGAAGCGCGGCGCCGTCGCCGCCGCGTCGCACACAGGTTCGCTGGCCGGGTCGGACGAGATCTTTGACGCGGTCATGCGGCAGTGCGGCGTCCTCCGGACGGAGAGCATCAGAGAGGCGTTCAACCTCTGCAAGTTCCTCCCTGACACCGGCATCCCGAAGGGCGACAACACGGTCATCATCACCAACGGCGGGGGGATCGGGGTGCTGGCGACCGATGCGTGCGAAAAGTACAACATCAAGATGCACGATGACCTCGCGGTCCTCAAGCAGGTCTTCGACCCGGCCACTCCGGCGTTCGGCTCCACGAAGAATCCGATCGACCTGACCGGAGGAGCCACCTCGAGCGACTACACCATGGCGATGGACGCGGCGCTCGAAAGCGACAGTATCGCGTCGGTCATCGCGCTCTACTGCGAAACTGCCGTGTTCGACGCCGACAATCTGGGCGACATGATATCCGAGAATACGGAGCGCTACCGCGCCGCCGGCAAGCCGATCGCGTTCTCGGTCTTCGGCGGAGAGGACACCGAGAGGATCCAGAACCAGCTATCGAGAGAGGGTGCGCCGGTCTTCGGCGACGTCTACGAGACCGTCGCCTGTCTCGGCGGCGTCTACCAGTACCAGCGGTACCTCGAGCAGTGGACGGACGAAGTGCACGAGGAGAAGATCGACTTCGAAGCTATCCGCGAAGTCATCAAGGCCGCTCGCGAGGACGGGCGCAGCTTCCTGCTCGCCGACGAGGGACGCGACGTCATGCGCGCGACCGGCATAGACCTCCCGAAGACCGAGGTCGCAAGGAGCCTTGAGGAGGCCGTCACCCTCGCCGCGGAGATCGGCTACCCGGTCGTGATGAAGGTCGTCTCGCGGGACATCCTCCACAAGAGCGACTCCGGCGGCGTCGCGCTCGACCTCGAGAATCGCGACGAGGTCATCGACGCCTACGAGGCCATCATGCGGAACTGCCGGACGAACGTGCCCGGCGCCCGCATCCAGGGCATCCAGGTCATGGAGATGGCGCCTCCCGGCGTCGAACTCATCGTGGGCGCGAGACGCGATGCGGGGTTCGGCCCGATCATCATGTTCGGGATGGGCGGGATCTATGTGGAGGTCCTCAAGGACATCTCGTTCCGCGCCGTCCCCTTGAACCGCGCCGAGGCGCTCGAGATGATGAAGGAGATCCGTGCCTACCCGCTCCTGCTCGGAGTCCGAGGCGAGGAGCGCAAGGACATCGAGAGCGTGCTGGACGCGGTCATCCGGATCGGGACCGTCATCCGGCACGTGGAAGACATATCGGACATCGAGGTCAACCCGCTCGTGGCGTACGAACAGGGCCACGGAGCGAAGGCCGTCGACGTGAGAATACTCCTTACGGATATCGCTGGAGGTGACACTGATGCGTAGGCTGGTCATTGCATCGACGCGTGAGAACGCGGGAAAGACGAGCCTCATCGTGGGCCTGGGCCGGGCGTCCGGGAAGCCCTTCGGCTACCTCAAGCCGTTCGGCGACCGTCTTCTCTACAGGAAGAAGCGGCTGTGGGACTACGACTCCGCGCTCGTCAGCCAGGTCTTCAAGCTGGCCATGGATCCGAGAGACATGAGCATCGGCTTCGACCACTCGAAGCTCCGGTTCATGTACGACGAGGCGACGACGAAGAAGAAGCTCGTCGAACTCGTCACCAACGCCGAGGTCGGGAACGACGCGGTACTCATCGAGAGCGGTGGAGATATGACGCACGGCGTCGCGGTCAACCTTGACGCGGTCTCGCTCGCGCACGCCATGGACGCGTCGCTCCTCATCATGATGTCCGGCGCCGACCAGACCGTGCTCGACGACATCGCATTCGTCCAGCGTCACGTCAACCTCGATGGCGTCGACTTCGCGGGCATCGTCGTCAACAAGCTCCACGACGTCGACGACTTCCGGAATACGTACGAGGCGGAGATCAAGGCTCAGGGGATCAAGGTCCTCGGACTCATGCCGATCGACCGCGAACTCAACTATCCGTCCGTCGGATTCCTGGCGGAGCTGCTCTTCGCGAAGATCGTCACCGGAACGGATGCTCTCGGGAGCGTCGTCGAGAACGTCTTCGTGGGCGCGATGTCGGCCGACGCAGCGCGGCGCCAGCCGCAGTTCAAGAAGGCGCGCAAGCTCGTCATCACAAGCGGTGACCGCGACGACATGATTCTCGTCGCGCTCGAAGGTGACACGGTAGGCCTGGTTCTCACGAACGGCATCTCGCCTCACTCGAGCATCATCTCAAGGGCTGCGGAACGGGGCATACCGATGCTTCTGACTGCGGACGACACGTTCAAGGTCGCCAAGCAGGTCGACGAAGCGAGCTATCTTCTGCGCCATGACGAGCAGGACAAGATCGACAGGGTCACGGAACTCGTGAGAGCCCACGTGGATGTTGCGGCGATCATGGGGTAGTTGGATACTACGGGAGCAGACCGCCAAGCTCGCAGGAGATCATCGCTGCGATGGCCGAGGCGGCCCAATCGGCCTTGAGGACACGCCGGCCGGCCGACACGCTGACCGCACCCGCGTCCTTGAGGAGCGAGACCTCCGACGCCGAGAGACCACCTTCCGGACCGACGACGAGGAGGATGGTAAGAGGCGTGGACGTTTCGCGCTCTCCGTGAGGCTCGCGTACCCCGCGGAGCGCATCGATGAGTTCGGCTCCGGACTCGTCCTCCCATGCGACAAGCACGAGTTCGAATTCCCCCACTCGCGCCGCGAGCCCGGCGACATCAAGCGGCTCAACAACATCCGGAAGGAACACTCCGCGCGACTGCTTCACCGCGGCTGCGGCGATGCCCCGCCAGCGCTCGAGCCTCGACTCGAGGGCACCGTGAGGGATGTGCCCGATGGCCCGCTCCGTCACAAGAGGCTGAACGACGGCAGCGCCGAGTTCGGAGGTGCGCCGTACCACCTCGTCGAACGAGCGTCCCTTGAGCAACGCCTGCGCGATCGTGAGCGAGACACCGGCGCCCCGATCGTGCGTTCGCGACTCGACCACGGCGCATGTGAACGAGCCGCTGCCGACCGCATCGACGCGAGCGAGCGCCTCTCCCCCCGCGCCATCGATCAGCCTCACGGTATCGCCCGCACGGACGCGCACGACGTCGGCGCCGTGGTGCCCCTCACGGCCGCTGACAGTACACGTCCCGCCAGCAAGAACTCCCGGCGGGACGATGAAGGTGTCGAGACGCCAGATCTCGGCGTCGTTGAGTTCGATCATGGTCCGCCCCGCAGATCAGCTGCAGCCGCAACCCTGTCCATGGTGTCCGCAGGTGGCATCGACGGTGAGCTCCGCAAGCGTGCCTGCCGTCGCCGCCGCGGCATTGTCCGAGACTGTGCCCTCGATCGCTCTGAAGACACGGATGCCGGCCGCGTTCAGCCCCATGAGCGCCCGCGCCCCTATGCCGCTGACGACGATCGCGTCGACCGTCTCGCCCGTGAGCGAGCCGAGTGGGTTGCAGGCTCCATGCTCGTGGTCCTTGCCGGTGTTGTCGAGCGCCTTCGTCTCGCCCGTCTCGGTGTCGTGCACGACGAAGCACGGCGCTGAACCGAAGTGCCCGTAGACCTCCGCGTCCGTTCCCGTCCCGCCATCCGTCGGAATGCAGAGTCGCATATGAACTCCTTGTATTCGTTTGTGGAAGCGCCCGATGGATGCGGCCCGGCTGCGCCACAACTCCCGACCACGTTCGCTGCCACACCACGCCGGCGCGGCAGCGGAACAGCTATCTGATCTGTCCCGGCCGGCCCGGCCCGGGAATGGACTTCTCGGTGAGGTCACCCAGCTTATTGAGGAGCGTCTTCTCCTCCGAGGACGGACGCTTCGGCACCCATACCTTGACGAACACGAGCTGGTCGCCCACGCTGCGTCCGCGGACATGCGGAACACCCTTTCCGCGCATCTTGAGCACCTGTCCGGACTGCGTTCCGGCCGGGATCTTGAGGCGTGCCTTGCCCTCGAGCGTCGGCACCTCGACCTGCCCGCCGAGCGCGGCCATGCCGATCGAGATCGGAAGCTCGAGAAGAACGTCGTCACCGTGGCGCTCGAAGAGCTTGTGCGGGACCTCCTCCATCATGACGATGAGGTCGCCCCCGGGCCCCCCCCGCGGACCGGCGTTGCCCGCGCCCTGGATCGGAAGATAATTGCCGGTCGAAACGCCCGCCGGCACGTTGATCTCGACGGTCTCTTTCGTTCGCATGAGGCCCTTCCCCACGCACTTGGCGCAGGGCTCCTCAATGACCTCGCCGGTCCCGCCGCAGGTCGAACACGGCGAGACGTTCATGAATGTCCCGAAGAGGCCCATCGACTGCTGCGAGCGGACCTGGCCCGCCCCACGGCACGCGGTGCACGTCTTGGGATGCGTCCCCGGCTTGGCGCCGGAGCCGTGACACTCGTCACAGCGCGAGAGCTTCGAGACCTTGATCTTCTTCTTCACGCCTTTGGCGATCTCTTCGAGCGTGAGCTTGAGGCGAACGCGAATGTTCGAACCGCGTCTCGGACCGCCCCGGCGCGCACCACCGAACCCGAAGAGGTCCTCCGTGCCGTTGTCGCCGCCGAAGGCGCGCATGAACGCGCTGAGGGCGTCATTGAGGTCCATCCCCTGGAACCCGGCTCCCCCGCCGAATCCCTGAGGGCCGGCGCCGCCCTGCGCGAATGGGGCCGAGCCGAACTGATCGTACTGGCCGCGCTTGTCCGCGTCGGACAGCACCTCGTGCGCCTCGGTGGCCTCCTTGAACTTCTCCTCGGCCCCCGAGTCACCCGGGTTCTTGTCAGGATGGTACTTGAACGCGAGTCCCCGGTACGCCTTCTTGATGTCGTCCGGGCTCGCGTCACGGCTCACGCCGAGTACTTCGTAGTAGTCCTTCGATGACGGCATGGGCCTCCCTGTGCAGCTCTTTCTCTGCTGATGAGCGCAGCGTCGCGCGAGTTACGTCGACCAGGTGCCCGGGAGCCGCTTGTCCTCAGCCGCACCCCGGAGCTTCGCCCTAGTCCTCGTCCACGACCTCGTAGTCCGCATCGACGACGTTGTCGTCGTCATCCGAGTCGTCGCCGCCCGGAGCGGCACCCGCCCCGGGACCGCCGGAAGCGCCCTCGCCCGGACCGCCCGCCTGCGGACCACCCTGTGCGCCTGTGGCGTTGGCGTACATCTTCTCGGCAAGCTTGTGCGATGCGGTCGTGAGCGTCTCCATGTCGCGCTCGATCGCCGCGGCGTCGCCGTCCTTGAGCGTCTCCCTGAGCTTCGCGGCGGCATCCTCGATCGCGGTCTTCTCACCCGCGTCGAGCGCGTCACCGTGCTCCTTGAGCGACTTCTCGGTCGAGTAGATGAGCGAGTCGGCCTGGTTGCGGAGTTCGACCTCCTTGCGCTTGGCCTCGTCCTCACCGGCGTGCGACTCGGCGTCCTTGACCATCCGGTCGATCTCGGAGTCATCGATGCCGCCGGAGACCTCGATCCGGATCTTCTGCTCCTTGCCGGTCCCGAGGTCCTTCGCCGAGACGTGGACGATGCCGTTCGCGTCGATGTCGAACGTCACTTCGATCTGCGGCATACCGCGCGGCGCCGGCGGAATGTTCGTGAGATCGAACCGACCCAGCGTCCTGTTCTGCGTGGCCATCGATCGCTCGCCCTGGAGGACGTGGATCGACACCGCCGGCTGGTTCTCCTGGGCCGTCGAGAAGATCTGACTCTTCTTCGTCGGGATCGTGGTGTTCCGGGTGATCAGCGGCGTCATGACACCACCCAGCGTCTCGATACCCAGCGAGAGCGGCGTGACGTCGAGGAGCAGCACGTCCTTGACGTCCGACTCGCCCGCAAGGATCGCGCCCTGGATGGCCGCGCCGACCGCCACGACCTCGTCAGGGTTCACGCCCTTGTGCGGCTCCTTGCCGAAGAGCTCCTTCACCGTCGCGACGACCATCGGGATACGCGTCGAACCGCCGACGAGCACAACCTCGTCGATATCGGACGGCGAGAGCTTCGCGTCCGCGAGCGCCTTCTTGCACGGCCCAACGGTCCGCTCGATGAGGTCGCCGATGAGCGCTTCGAGCTTCGCGCGCGTCAGAGAGAGCGTCAGGTGCTTCGGTCCCGTGGCGTCCGCCGTGATGAACGGCAGGTTGATGTCGGTCTCGAGCGTCGTCGATAGCTCGCTCTTCGCCTTCTCAGCGGCCTCCTTGAGTCGCTGGAGCGCCATCGGGTCCTTCGTTAGATCGATGCCGTTCTGCTTCTTGAACTCCTCGGCGATCCAGTCGATGACGCGATGGTCGAGGTTGTCGCCGCCGAGGTGCGTGTCGCCGTTCGTGGCGAGCACCTTGACGAGTCCCTCATCGATCTCGAGGATCGAAATGTCGAACGTGCCGCCGCCGAAGTCGTAGACGGCGATCTTCTCCTGCCCCTTCTTGTCGATACCGTATGCCAGCGATGCGGCCGTCGGCTCGTTGATGATGCGAAGCACCTCGAGCCCGGCGATCCTGCCGGCGTCCTTCGTGGCCTGGCGCTGCGCGTCGTTGAAGTAGGCCGGTACGGTCACGACCGCCTTCTCGACCTTCTCGCCGAGATGCTGCTCGGCCGTGTTCTTCATGGCCTGGAGGATCATGGCCGAGATCTCCGGCGGAGCGTAGAGCTTGCCCTGCGCCTCGACCTTCACCGCGCCGCCTTCATCCTTGACGACCTTGTACGGAACGAGCCCCATCTCCTCGGAAACCTCGTCGTACCGGCGCCCCATGAACCGCTTGATCGAGAATATCGTGTTCTCAGGATTGGTGATGGCCTGCCGCTTCGCGACCTGCCCGACGAGTCTCTCACCCGTCTTCGTGAATGCGACGACCGATGGCGTTGTCCTGCCGCCCTCCGGATTGGCAATGACGGTGGGCTCTCCGCCTTCCATGACGGCGACGACCGAGTTGGTCGTGCCGAGATCGATTCCGATGACCTTGCTCATGTTCTCGCTTCCCTTCCTTCCCCGCTTCGCGCGCCGGCTCTGCCCTGTCCGACACTCGGGGGTCTGTTCTCGCGGTGAGGCGACTCCGTCACCGACCGTTTAGCTGGCAATGATGACGCGCGACGGTCTGAGGAGCCTCTCACCCAGCGTGTAACCCTTCTGCATGACTTGCACGATCTCATCCGGTTCGTGTTCGTCCGACGGCGTGCTGCCGACGGCCTCGTGGACGTTCGGATCGAACCCCACGCCCTCCGTTTCGACCGGACGGACACCGGCCTTCTCCAGCACGTCCATGAGGTGCCTGAAGATGAGCTCCACGCCCTCTCGGAACGAGACGTCGGTGCCGGCTCCATCAGGAGCCTCCCCGGCGAGCGCCCGCTCGAAATTGTCCACGACATCGAGGAGCGACAGGAGAATCCCCTCCCGCGCCTCGACGTCCCATCGTGCCTTCTCGCGCTCGATGCGCTTCCTGTAGTTGTCCAGGTCAGCCAGAGCGCGCAGCCACTTCGTGTTCGCCTCGTCGAGCTCCGCCCGCACCGTCTCCATATCAACGGCGGGTTCAGTCGTTCCGCTCTCGTTCGCGGGTTCCGCAGGGGCTGCTCCGACGCCCTGTGCATCCTCGACGTCCGGTTCCCTGCTCTCCCGCTTGCGTCCCTTGTGTACACTCATGTCCGGACGCGACTCCTCTCAAGTATGCCGTTCAGGGTCAGGCGCATGGCGCCGTACCCTGCCCCCGCGCGCGAGGCGCTCTTTGAATTCAGCTGTCGGTCTCCCG
Source organism: uncultured bacterium (assembly GCA_964572375.1). Classification (GTDB taxonomy): domain Bacteria; phylum Joyebacterota; class Joyebacteria; order Joyebacterales; family Joyebacteraceae; genus JAPEKQ01. The sequence continues at coordinate 10,781 of CAZNHF010000010.1, forward strand.
GGACGAATCGCCCTTGCCGGCACGCCCGTGCCCATGTTCGTGGTCTCGCCCCTGGCTCCTGTCCTCCGGAGCTATGCGCATGTCCTTGCTCTCACACTCCGGGCAACACGCCGGCCGGGGATGGCCGTGAGGTACCCGCCAGACATTGCCGCATTCCAGACACTCGTACGTCCTCTTCGCAGTCACAATCGACCTCCTGCAGTCAGGCGCGATCACGAACCCCGTTCGCCCGGGTCGCTGGACGAAAAGAAATCATCCAGAAGACCCGAGAGATGACCAACAAGTCCTACGAGCCGGCGGTAGCGCATGCGGGTCGGACCGATGACACCGATCCTCCCGACCGTCGCGCCGACCCGGTAGCTCCCCACAATGAGAGATACTCCGCTCATCTTCTTCCGTCTGTTCTCGCCCCCGATCGTCACCGCGACATTGTGCGGGTCGGTGGGTCCGCGGACGAGATCGGCGAGCGCCTCTTCACTGTCGAGAATCTCGCCGAGTAGAGATGCGTCCTCGGAGAACTCCGGATGGCGGAGCATGTAGCGCGCGCCCTCGTAGTGGACGCGCTCCGAATCATGGAGATGAAAAAGATCCGGCCACCGCTCTACAAGCGGCCGGAGCAGGCTCTCGAACGGGCAATCGCTCTCCCCGACCCTCGTCCTGAGGAACTTCTCGGCTTCGCCTACGGCGAGCCCCGCGACCCAGTTGTTGAGAAGCTCGGTCGACGCCTGCGCGGCCTGATGGTCAGAGGGCGACTCGCACTCGAAGACGACGCTTCGCGTCTGTCCGGAGCGCATGCTGACGGCGGCAAGGCATCTGGTCGAGTCGAGCGGAACGATCTCCATCCTCTCGATGACGCTGCTCTCGACGGCGGGCTCGAGCCCGACCGCGAGCTGGTGCGCGACCTCGCTGACCATCCGTGACACCTCGGTGAGGACCGTTGCGACGTCGTGCCCGCGAAGCACCGAAAGCTCCGCCGCAAGCCTGGTCCGGTCCCTCCCCGGAAGCAGGGCTGGTCCCATGAGCCTGTCGACGTAGTATCTGTAGCCTTCGTCAGCGGGGATACGTCCGGCGGAAGTGTGCGGCTGTCTGATGAGCCCGCGCTCCTCGAGCGCGCGCATGGCGTTCCGTACGGTGGCCGACGACACACCGAGCCCGGAACGGCCAACGACCGCCCCGGAGCTCACGGGTTTTGCCGTCCTGACGTAGTCTTCGATAACAACCGTGAGGATCTTCTCCTCGCGTCCCGTCAACCGCGCGTCCGCCACGAACTCCTCCTGGCTCCTCTTAGCACTCCACCATTGAGAGTGCTAATAGAAGTCAACATAGCCCCGTGCGAAAGGGGTGTCAAGCGGAAAGGGGCAGCGCGGGCCGACGGGCGAAAGTGCCCAATAGAGCCACAACGGAGCGGGCGCGAGATTCAGGCCGACCGGGTCATCGTATGAGGCTGAAAAGCCGGTCGAAGCGCGGGCGACTGAGTGTGCTATCCCACGACCAGTAGAGGACGATCGCCTTGCCCTGCATGAGACTCTTGTCGAGGAACCCCCACTCCCTGCTGTCGGCGCTCCAGTTGCGGTTGTCGCCGAGCATCAGGAGCTGTCCCTCGGGTACCTTGACAGGGCCGAAGCTCGACCACCTTGGCGTCGGCGGCTTGAGCTTGATGTACTCCTCCTCGATGCGCTCGCCGTTGACGTAGAGGGCGTTGTTCCGAAGCTCGACCACGTCGCCGGGTGTGCCGATGCAGCGTTTCACGTAGTTCTCGCGCGGAGCGCGCGGGTCAGGGTTCGGATACTCGAAGACGATGACATCACCACGCTCGGGCTCGCGGATGCCCCTGAGGCGGGTGTCGGTGAACGGGACCTTGATCCCGTAGATGAATTTATTGACGACGAGAAAATCGCCGATCAGAAGCGTGTCCTCCATCGATCCGGAGGGGATGCGAAAGGTCTGGACGACGAACGCCCGCAGGATGAGCGCGAGCAGCACGGCCGTGACGACCGTCTCCACGAAGTCCCTGTAGTACCCCTTGCGCGTGCTCGTCGCCTTCCTGGCGCCCTTGGCGCTCCTCGCCATAACTCGCTTCCCTTCTGTCGGCCGCTCGGCCGCGTGTCGTCTCTCTTCGTGTCGTCTCTCTTCTAGAACCGGACCTCGAACCCGAGACGGAATCCGTCCCCGCCCGCACCTGGCGATGCGGCCAGAACCGCGTCGAGCGCGCCGGGTGCATTCTGATCGAAGCCCGAGAGATGTGCGTCGACGTACGCATCCGCAACGCTGTAGAGCGCAAGGATGGCCGTCCACCAGATGAGCGTCTGTCTCCTGTCGAAGTGTTCGGAGTACTCGTCGAAGTACGCGATGCCGCCCGTTTCACGATAATGCCTGAGCGCGTTCCGCGTCCAGCGGTCCTCAAGAAGGAGTTGAGCGAGAAGCGCTGCCTCCGCGCCTCCGATGATGGCGGCCTTGCGCTCGGTCCCGTTCAGGAGTTGCCCGAGCCCCGGATAGACGGCGGATGCTATGAGGACCTTCCCGCCGTTGGGCTTCGTCACGGAACGTGACACGTCCTGCCCCACAGCAACAGACGGAGCGAGCATCGCGACGACGAGCATGAGAGCGAATGCGACGAGCGTCGTACGCATCAGATCGCCAGTTCCTTAACACGCCGCGATGTGAACGGCAAGACGAGGAACTCCACGGGCTCGAAATCACCGCCCCAGCACCGCACTCGGATCTGCTCACCCTCATCGGTGTCCGCGTAGCGGACGACGACGCGGGCTGCCGATTCGAGATTCGTCTCCGTAGGCTCGCCCCTGAACACTCCCACCGGCCCCCTCTGGTCCACGGCCTTCACGAACATCACGCCATTGGGTTCGAACTCGAAGAGCCGCTCGTTCTCGGCGTGGTTGCGTCCCACGATGAGCTTCCCGGTATCTGAGAGTCTGAACTGCCTGCCCATCGCGATGAGGCGGACGTCGATCGCCGAGAGCCCACCGTGCTCCTTGACGTCCTTGAGGGCCCTCGCGAAGTTCTCATCGGTCAGAAGGCACCCGCCGGCGGGCGATGAGTAGTTTTCGATGCCGTAGCGCTCGGCGAGTTCGATCTGCGGTTTGCGGGTCCGTCCGTGCAGTCCCAGGAGCCCCTCCCGGTCAACCCATCCCTCGAGCTCCGGCACCGTGGGCGCCAGCAACTTGGCCGAAAGCGGCCGCAGCAACCGGCCCTTGATCTTCGACTCGCGCTCGACGGCGCCGAGGCCGAACCGCATCTGCGACTTCGGGCGCTGCCCGACGACCTCGCCGGTCACGATGAACGATGCGCCCAGCTCCTCGAGCTTCTCTGAGGCCTTCGCCACCATCAGCGCGTGGCAGTCGATACACGGGTTCATATGCTTGCCGTAACCGTGCTTCGGCCGCTCTATCGTCCGGAAGAGCTCCTCGGTGATGTCGATGACGACGAGCTCGATGCCAAGTTCCTCAGCACCGATCGTCGCTCCGCCGGCGCCGAAGAACGGCGAGACGAAGCTCACGCCAACGACCTCGATTCCCTGATCCATGATCAGGCGAGCCGCCAGCAGGCTATCGAGCCCACCGGAGAGAAGCGCGAGCGCCTTCACCTGATTGGAGCCTCCTGAACGTGAAGTAGTTGTGGCGGGAATGTGTGGGAATCGAACCCACCCCGGACGGGATTAGCCGCCCAGCATAAGGGTTTGAAGCCCTTGGAGCCCACCAGGACCCATCCATCCCCGCGTACCGGCTGGTCGACGCTCGGCCTGTGGCCGCGTACGCCCGGCCTGTGGCCGCGTACGCCCGGCTGACACACCGGGCTCGTTTTGCATTATAACCGAGAAACGTTCCGCGAGCTAGCACGCGGAAGACGTTCCGCGAGCGTACTTACGGGCATAGCCTCCCGGGCTAGCGCAGAGAAAGAGGGTGTTCTCCGGCAGGTACCACGCGGCCAATGCGCCACCAGTCCGCCCTCTGGGCCGCCATCTCGCGCTCGAATACGGAGAGACCGGCTTCGGGAAGGGCCACAAGCAGACCCCCAGACGTCTGAGGGTCGAAGACGAGTTCGACAGCCGTGCCGTCGGATGAGCCGACGGATACGCGGGGTGCGTAGAAGTGCCGGTTGGTGCCGAGGCCGCCCGGCGCGATCCCTTCTGCGCAGAGCTCGCGCGCCCCCTCCATGAACGGAAGTGCCTCCACGCGCAGCTCGAGCGTGACGCCGCTGGCCTCAGCCATCTCGAGCGCGTGCCCTGCGAGCCCGAACCCGGTCACGTCCGTGGCAGCATGCGCGCCGGCCGCCACCATCGCCCTGGACGCGGCGCCGTTGAGCGTCGCCATCGTCTCTGTGAGCGCGCGCGTGGCCGTTTCCGACAAGCGTTCGTACTTGATGCCCGTCGAAAGCACACCCGTCCCGAGCGGCTTCGTGAGCACGAGCAGGTCGCCGACCTGAGCTCCCGCGTTCGCGACGATGCGATCCGGGTGCACGGTCCCCACAACGGCCATCCCGAACTTAAGCTCCTGATCGCTTACGGAGTGTCCACCGATGGTGAGGACGCCGGCCTCGAGCGCTTTCTCCTGCGCGCCGGCAAGGATGTCGCCGAGCACGGCGTTCGGCAGGTCCCCATCCGGGAAGCAGACGATATTGAGACCGACGATGGGCGTTCCACCCATCGCGTAGACATCGGAGATGGCGTTGGCGGCAGCCACGCGACCGAAATCGAACGGATCGTCGACCACGGGTGTAAAGAAATCGAGCGTGAGCACCAGCGCCGTATCGTCGTTCAGACGGTACACGCCGGCGTCGTCCGCCGTGCTCGTCGAAATGAGCACGCGCGGATCCACGACCGGCATGAGTGCTTTGAGCGCCTCGGCGAGGTCCTCCGGACCCAGCTTGGATGCTCAACCGGAGCAGCGGACCTTCTGGGTCAGCTTGTAGATATCTTCACGAGACACGGGCTTCCTCCGCGACGGTGGCTACTCCACCGTGACGCTCTTTGCGAGATTGCGCGGCTGATCGACGTCACATCCCCTGAGAACGGCGATATAGTACGCTAGGAGCTGGAGCGGAACGACCGCCAGCAGCGGCATCAGATGAGGCAGGGTATCGGGAACCTCGAGCACGTCGTCGGCAATCCTGTGAACCTCGATGTCGCCCTCGGTCGCGATCGCGAGTACGCGACCGCCGCGCGCTTTCACCTCTTCCATATTCGAGAGGATCTTCTCGTAGAACGGGTCCTGCGTGGCGATGAACACCACCGGCATCTTCTCGTCAATGAGCGCGATCGGACCGTGCTTCATCTCCGCCGCCGGGTATCCCTCCGCGTGGATGTAGGAGATCTCCTTGAGCTTCAAGGCGCCCTCGAGCGCCACCGGGAAGTTGTAGCCGCGTCCGAGGTAGAGGAAATTCTGGTGGCCGGCGTACTTCTCGGCCATCCTCTCGACCAGGTCGCTCTGTTCGAGGATGCGGCCGATCTGGCCGGGAATGTCGAGCATGGCGCGGACAATGCGCCGCCCGTCGGTGATGGAAATGTTGTGAGCGCGGCCGATCGACAGAGCGATCGCGGCGAGCACCATCACCTGCGAGGTGAACGCCTTTGTCGAGGCCACCCCGATCTCCGGGCCGGCGTGCGTGTAGACTCCACCGTCGCTCTGGCGCGCGATCGACGACCCGACGACGTTGACGATGCCGAGCGCCGTACCGCCGCGCCGCTGCACCTCATCCATCGCCGCAAGCGTGTCGCGTGTCTCGCCGGACTGGCTGATGATAATGGCCAGATCGCCCGCGTTGATCACGGGGTTTCTGTACCGGAACTCGGACGCGTACTCCACCTCAGTCGTCACCCGCGCGAGGTCCTCCAGCATGTACTCACCGATGAGACCTGCATGCCAGGATGTGCCGCAGGCGAGGATGAGAATCCTCTTCGCGTTGTTGAGCTCCGAGCGGTGCTCCCTCAAACCTCCGAGGAAGGCATCACCCGACGCTTCGATGAGACGCCCGCGCACGGCATCCATGACCGTCCGCTCCTGCTCATTGATCTCCTTGAGCATGAAGTGCGGATAGCCGTTCTTCTGCATCTGATCTATGTCCCACGTGATGCGCTCGACGTCCTTCGTGATGAGCACATTCTGGAGCGTCGTCGTCGAGAATCCGTCCGGCGTCGCTATGACCATCTCCCGGTCGTCGAGGTAGACGACGTCCTTCGTGTGTCTGACGAGCGCGGCGACGTCGGACGCGACGAAGTAACCCTCGCGCCCGATACCGAGGATGAGGGGACTTCCGTTCCTGGCCGCGACGAGCGTCTCGGGTTCGTCCGCATGGACGGCCGCGATCCCGTACGCGCCGAGCACACCTGCGAGGGCGGAGCGAACTGCGGCTGCAAGATCCCCCTTGTAGTACTTCTCGATAAGATGCGCGAGGACCTCTGTATCGGTCTCCGTCTCGAACGAGTGCCCCTCGCCCTCGAGCTGCTGGCGGAGCGCACGATAGTTCTCGACGATGCCGTTGTGGACAACCGCGATCTTCCCCGAACCGTCGGAGTGAGGATGGGCGTTCAGCGACGAAGGCTCGCCATGTGTCGCCCAGCGAGTGTGCGCGATGCCGGTGCCGCCAACGACGGGGCTGACCGCCAGCAGACCGGCCAGCGCGTCGACCTTGCCGACGATCTTCCGGACGTCAACGCGACCCTCGTGCAGGATGGCGACTCCCGCGCTGTCGTAGCCGCGGTACTCCATGCGCCTCAGACCCTCGACGAGGGTCGGCACCATGTCGTCCTTTCTGGTCACGCATCCTATGATCCCGCACATCTATGCGCTTCCTTCCCCGGACTCGGCGAGCGCCTGCTCGGCCCTCGTCGCGAGCGCCTCCGCGCCATCGACATCCGGCGCCTCGGCGATCACGCGAACGATCGGTTCCGTGTTCGAAGGGCGTACGTGGACCCAGCTGTCGGCCCACGAGATCTTGACTCCATCGGTCCGGTCGATACTCCCGCCCGCGAACTCGGAGACCAGCGTGGCCTCCAGGGCGTCGCCCGACTGGATTCCCGTCGGGAGCTTCCGTTTCACGATCGCGTAGGGCTTGAGCTCCTGCACGAGTTCACCGATCACGTGTACACCGCGGCGCGCCATATGAGAGACGATAAGCGCCACCGCTGTCGCCGCGTCCCGTCCGAGGTGCACGCCTGGCAGAACGACACCGCCGTTCCCCTCGCCCCCCACGACGGCCGAAACCTCGATCATCTTCGAGACGACGTTCGCCTCTCCGACCGCGGTGCGGTGGACCACAGCGCCGTGCCGCTCTGCAACGTCATCGATCATGCGACTCGTGGAGACGTTCGTCACGACGGGGCCTTTCTCCAAGGATAGGACCGCGTCCGTGGCGAGCGCCAGTGTGTACTCCTCGCCGATCGCCCGACCTGTCTCGTCAACGATCGCAAGCCGGTCGGCATCGGGGTCGCACGCGAAGCCCGCCGCCGCGCCCGTCTCTCGGACACGTTCCCCGAGCACACCAAGACTCTCGGGAACGGGCTCCGCCACGCGAGGGAACCCGGCTCCTGCTTCGCTGTAGAGCTCGACAACATCGCACCCGAGCCTTCTCAGAAGTTCGGGTAGGATGACGGACCCGGAAGCGTTGACGCAATCCACGACAACGACCGGAGCCGCAGCGGCGATCGCGTCCGCGTCCACATGCTGCGAAGCGAGGACGAGACCGATATGTGTCTCGACCGCGTCCACGCTCTCCGACTCTCCATCCGCCGGAACGATCCGGACGGCGCCGGAATCTCTGTCTGCGTCCGCGCGCTTTCCAAGTGCGTCCGCGCGCTTTCCAAGTGCGTCCGCGCGCTTTCCAAGCGCGTCCGCGCGCTCGAAGATGCGCTCCCCTTCTTCACAGGTCACGAACACGCCGGTCGCGGAGAAGAACTTGAGCCCGTTGTACTCGCCAGGGTTGTGGCTCGCCGTTATGCAGACGCCACCGGCGCACCCGAGGGTTCGAACGGCGATGCCAACGGTCGGCGTCGGCACGATGCCGAGGCGAACCGGACTCGCACCGGAATCGGCCAGCCCGGCCATCACGGCTCTCTCCAGCTCGTCCCCGCCCGGGCGGGAGTCCCACCCGACGGCTATCCCGCCACCGGTCATCTCACCAAAGGCACGCGCATAACGCCGTGCGATCTCGGCGTTGAGGTCGCGCGGGACGATACCGCGGACGCCGGCTACGCTTCTGATAAGTGTCAAGGAAGCTCCCCCTCGCCGCTCTCAGACGCGGGGACATCCACGTCATCCCGTCCCTCGCCGCTCTCGTCTGCCGGCGCGGGTGTGTCTCCGTGTGGCGCGCCGGAGCGGGCGCCGAGGGCCCTTGATGCTTCCAGAGCATAGTCCGTGCCCGGGTAGAGCTCCAGCACGGTGCGGTAGGCCTCCGCGGCCAGCATGGGCTGC
>CAZNHF010000010.1:19303-27937 GCA_964572375.1 uncultured bacterium
GCCCGGGTAGAGCTCCAGCACGGTGCGGTAGGCCTCCGCGGCCAGCATGGGCTGCCTCAGCACCTCATCGTGCGCCCAGGCCACCGCAAGAGCCGCCTTGGGGCCAAGCGGGGTCTCCCCGAAGTGCTCGACGACCATGGCGTAGTACTCGACCGCCCGCTCCGCATTGTCCATTTTGAAGAGGTAGATCTCGGCCGCGCGGAACATGGCTCTCGCCTCCTCGGGCGTCACCAGCGTGTCGGATCCGGCGGACGCAAGACTGTCGGAGGGCGCGAGCGGGGATGCGTCCAGTGCCGTGACGAATCCCGATTGATCTTCCGGAAGCGTCGCGTCGTCGGCCGGCGGCGCGTCCTCCACGACCGCGGCCAGCGAGTCATCCGGTGCAGCGAGCGTCTCGACCGGCGCGGGCAGTGTGTCGACCAGCCCGGCGGCCAGCGAGTCATCCGGTGCGGCGAGCCACTGCTCGATCGTCGCCAGCGCCGCCTGGAGCTCCTCGACATCGCGGATGGCATCCCCGGCGTCGCGCGCCACCTCGCTCCGCGGCGCCTCGTCCTTCGCCTCGCGGAATGCCTCGACGGCCTCCTCGAACGTCCCGAGCCGGTCGCGCAGAATGAGCCCGACGCGGTAGCGTGCCTCGGCCGCAGCCTTCGAGCGCGCGTGCGACACGGCAATCCCCTCGTACGTGGAGATCGCCTCATCCAGCTCGTCCATCCTCTCCTGCGTGCGCCCCCTGAGCAGAAGCACCCGGTCGAGGTCATCGCGCTCGGTCGTGCGGCGCTCGAGATCGCCGAGGACGTCGAGCGCTTCATCCGCCCGACCAATGTCGAGGTAGACTTCTGCCAACCTGATGCGCGCCTCGAACGCGAGCTGTCGCGCCCCGCGCTCCTCGCCCACGGCGGCCAGATGGTGGGCGGCGTCTTCGAGCCGGCCCATCGCCACGAAATTCTCGGCCGCCAGGAAACGGACCTCTGCTCTGAGGTCGCTATTCGGAAAACGCTCAAGCACTGAACCGTACGCCTCGGCTGCCTCGTCATAGCGCCGCCTCGAGTGCCTGGCGCGTCCGATCATCACGAGAGCGTCGTCGGAAAGCTCGACCGGCGGGGTCGCAAACGCCAGGTCTGCGAGTGTTTGTTCCGCGGAGACGGGATTGTCCCTGGCGAGCATGGTGGCGGCCAGCATGTAGCCGGCCTCTGCCGCGAGATCGCTGCCCGGGTAGAGCCGGGAGAAGTCCGCGAGCCGCGTCTCCGCGCTCTCGTACTTGCCCTGCCTGTAGAGCGCTGTCGCCATGAGCAGGAGGGCGTCGTCGGCCCAGCCCGACTCGGGGTAGAGCTGAAGCACTCGCCCGCTCTTTTCGATGACGCGGTCGAGAAGCTCGGTCTCCTGCGAGGACAGATCGGAGTCCGGCGGCCTCGTCGCGCGGATGCGCTCAGCCTCGGCATAGGCGTCTTTGGCGTGATAGAACGTGTTGTAGTACACGCAGCCGCCGAGCGTGAGCGCAGCAAAGGCCGCGAGGCACGCGATGGCCAGAGCGGTGCGTGTGGTGGTTCTCACGGTGGATCTCCTGGATCGGGCTCGCTTCTCAGTCCTCGCGCGAGAGGATGACGACCTCGTCACAGCCGTCCTTCTCCTTCATGCGCACAGCGATGACCTCGCGCTCGGAGGTCGGCACGTTCTTCCCGACATAGTCGGCCCTGATCGGAAGCTCGCGGTGCCCCCGGTCGACCATCACGGCCAGCTGGACGGCCTTTGGACGTCCGAAGTCGATGATCTCATCGAGCGCGGCGCGGACGGTGCGGCCTGTGAACAGCACGTCGTCCGCGAGAACAAGAGTCTTCCCCTGTATGTCGAACGGGATGTTGCTCTCATTCACAACCGGCTGCTCGGCGATCGTCTGGAGATCATCGCGATAAAGCGTGATATCGAGCACGCCGACGTGGAGCGTCGCCTGCTCGATCTCCTCCATCGTCTCCACCAGCCTCCTCGCGAGGAATGCTCCTCTCGTCTGGATGCCGATCACGGCCAGTCCCTCGATGCCTCCGTTGCGCTCGAGGATCTCGTGGGCAATGCGAGTAATCGCGCGGCGCATGTCATCGGCGCTCATGACGCAGGCCTTGGTCTTCACGTCGTGCCACCTCCGGTAGACGCTCTCAGCCATCGGACCGGGCCGGTCGGCGCACCTCCCGGGCCAGTGGAAATCGCCTAGAATCTATCACTTGGGGAAGGTTCCCGCAAGGCGGCCGTCCCGAGCACTATGGAGGATATCTCGCGCGCCAGCGCCGGGTCGAGCCGCGAGAGCGCATTGACGAGCTCGTGCGCCGGCGGCGCCTCGAGCCCAAGACGCTCCAGAAGTGCCGCGTTACCGAACACCTCGGCGGGGGTCCCGTCCGCCTCCACGCCGCCGTCCGCGAGCACGACGATCCGATCGACCGTTCGCTCGGCCAGCTCGGGATCGTGCGTCACGAGCACGATCGCCCGACCGGCCTCACGCTCCCGTCCGATGAGTTCGAGGATGCGCCCGCGCGTCCCCGGATCGAGTCCAGCGCTCGGTTCGTCCAGCATGAGGAAGGGACGCTCGAGCACGACGATGGCCGCGATGGCCGCCCGACGCTGCTCACCGGCGCTCAGTGTCATCGGCGAACGTCCGGAGAAGAGCGAGGGATCGAGACCGACTCGATCGAGAGCGGCGTGAACGCGGCGTTCGACCTCGTCCTCCGCCACGCGCGCGGTTCTCAGGCCGTACGCGACCTCATCGAACATGGTCTCCTCAAAGAACTGCAGCTCCGGGAACTGGTAGACGAGCCCGACCGAGGATCGGAGCGTCGTGCCCTTCGCGGCGTCATCGAGAGACGCGGATCCGATCGTCGGATCCACGAGCCCGGCCGCGATCTCCAGAAGCGTGGTCTTCCCGGATCCCGTCGGCCCCATGATGGCGACGGCATCCCCGCCATCGAACGAGAGACTGACGCCACCGAGTCCGCTGCGCGCGGTGGGGAGCCCGCGGTCGTACGTCAGGCCGGCCTTGTCGAGAATGATCCTCATGGCCGTCCCTCCGCCAGCGCGCTGACGAGCTCGGCCATCGTCAGGATACCGGCGGGGACGTGGACGCCCGACGCGCGGAGCTCATCCGCCAGCCCCATCGCAGGTGGAGGCTCGAGCCCCCATCGCCCGGCATCACTTCCCGGTGCGAAGAGCTCGTCCGGCGGCCCGTCGAAGACGACGCGTCCCTCGACGAGAACGATGGCGCGGTCCGCATAGGCGATCTCCTCGGGGAACTGCGTGACGTGAATGATGGTCCTCTCCTCCACGGACCGGAGTCCCTCGAGGAGCGACCAGAGGTCCGCCCGGCCGCGGGCGTCCAGGAGAGAGGTGGGCTCATCAAGAAGAAGATGGCTCGGGCGCATCGCCAGCACGGCGGCGACCGCCACACGCTGCTTCTCGCCGCCGGAGAGCCGGTGCGGCGGCCGGTCGCGGAGCGGTTCGAGCCCCAGCATCGGCAGGAGCGTCTCGATCCGGGCCCGCATCTCTTCCCGATCAAGACCGAGGTTCTCCATGCCGAAGGCGAGCTCGCGCTCCACCGTGGTGCTGACGATCTGGTCATCGGGGTTCTGGAACACGAGACCGACACATCTGCGGATCTCCCAGAGCATGGCATCGTCGCGCGTGTCCATCCCATCGACGGTCACCGTCCCCGTGGTCGGAAGGAGGAGCGCGTTCAGAAGTCGAAGAAGGCACGTCTTGCCCGAGCCGCTCGGGCCGGCGATGGCGACCGACTCACCTCCGGCGATCGAGAGGCTCACGCCGTCGAGCGACGGGCGCATCGCGCCCGGGAATGTCACGCCGACGTCGCGGAGTTCGATCACGGCTTGCCCTCTTCCCACGGAACCGAGACCCCGGTCCCCTGCACGCCTCCCGGCTCCGGCTCACCGGGCACGGCTTCCGCCCCGGCGGCGCGGAGGCGCTCGACCGCGGCGTCACCGGCGAGTTCGATGAGACGCGCCCTGGCGACCTCGGACCAGGCACCTGCCGGGTGCCGCCTGAGGTACGCGTCCAGCGCGATGACGCCGTCCTCGTGTCGTCCCATATCCAGAAGCGCGACAGCCCTGGCGAACATCGCATCCTCGTGAGACGGCTCGAGCGCAAGAGCGCGTTCGAAGTGCGCGATGGCATCACCGGCCCCGCCCCCGTCGAACAGGGCCTTGCCGAGCGCGAACTCGATATCGGGGTCGTCGGGTCGAACGCCAAGCACTTGCTCGAGCATGGATACGGCCGCGGACGGCTCCCCCATCATGAGCAGCACGACACCCAGATTGTACCCGGCGTCGACGAACGCCGGGTCGATGCGGAGCGCCTCGCGGAACTCCTCGGTGGCCTTCCTGAGCTCGCCGCCCTCGGCGTGCTCCGTCCCGCGATTGTAGTGCGCCTTCGCCTCAGTGCGGCGCGCGTAGCGTGCCACGTCCTCTTCGCCGACAGGGACATCCACAAGAGCGCCGCGGTCAAACTCGAGCTCGGCCGACGCGCTGTTCAGACCCGCGAGGAATCCCGCGGCGTCTGGCGTGCCGTAGTAGTCGTCGGCGATCGACGCGAAGCTCTCGCCGTCGGCCACGACGTGGGTGACGATCTCGATCGTCTCAGCGCCGCTTCCCGTCCTCACAGGCGGGCCGCCGCATCCCGCCGCGAATACGAGCGCGGCGCATGCGATCGCGAGCGAAGTGAACCGTACTGGTCTCCTCATGCGAGGCATCAGCCCTCCCCAACGAGTGCACGCTCAAGCCGCGCTCGGACGCTCGCGTGACCCTCCATGATGACAAGCTCCCGTCTGAGCTCTACGGCGCCCGGGAACCCCTTGAGCATCGCAACGATGTGCTTTCTCATCTCCATGACGCCCAGCCGCTCGCCCTTGGCCTCGACCATGAGGTCCAGATGTTCGATGGCGAGCGCGATCCGTTCGGCGAGCGAGGATTCGCCTCGAGCCTTCCCCGTCGCTATGAGCTCGGCGGCGCGGGCGAAGAGCCAGGGATTCCCCACGGCTGCGCGTCCGATCATCACCGCGTCGCATCCGGTCTCCTCGAGCATGCGGAGCGCGTCCTCCGGCGTTCTGACATCACCGCTTCCGATGACGGGGATCGTGCAGGACCGCTTGACCTCAGGAAGAAGACCCCAGTTGGATACTCCCTTGAAACCCTGCACCCTTGTCCTCGGGTGGACAGTGATCGCGGCAACTCCGAGCTCGTCCAGCATCCCGGCCACCTCCGGCGCGTTGATCGAATCATCGTCCCAGCCGCTCCGGATCTTGACGGTCACGGGGAGTGACGTGGACTCGAGGACAGCCTGGACGATCTCGCGCAGAAGAGGGAGGTCGCGCATGAGCGCGGCGCCCGACGTCGACTTGACGACCTTCTTGACCGGACACCCCGCATTGATGTCGATGACGTCGGGGCGCATCGCCGCGACACGGCGCGTCGCCTCGGCCATCGACTCCGGACGACTACCGAAGAGCTGGAAGGCGATCGGTCGCTCCTCCTCGTGAAATGCGAGAAGCTCGTAGGTCTTCCAGCTGCTGCGGACGGCGCCCTCGGCGCTGATCATCTCGGTCCAGACCATGGACGCCCCGTAGCGGCGGCACAGCCGCCTCATGGAACTGTCGGTCAGCCCTGCCAGCGGCGCCAGCACGATGGGAGGATCCACACTGATGTCTCTGATTCTCATGAATGGAGTATAGGCGGGTGGTTTCGTGGTCGTCAATAGAGCGAGGCGGAAGCCTCTGGCCCCCGCCCCGCTTCAGACATGCATTCGCTGCGATATCGACGCCCGCGTGCCGCACAGAAGGAGGCGCCGCGGTGGTGTCTTGTCCGCTACTCCGCGATCTCCTCGTCCTCACCGACGTCCACGTAGGACTCTGCCAGCGAGAACAGCTCGGTGAGATCGGCCGCCTCCATCGTCAGCGCCACGGTGCGCCTCAGCTGTGTGTCGCCCTCGATCGCGATCTCGTATGCCTTCTCGCGCCCCCAGAGCTTCCGCGCGAGGTCACGCCGCATGGGGAGCTCGATCTCGTCGCGGTACTCGGACAGCTCGTCCCTCGAAAACTCGAACCCGTCAGCCTCGAGGAACTCGAGGAATTCATTCCACATCGCATCGGAGACCACGAGTTCAGGTCCCGCGAGCTCGTTCCCGGAGAGGTAATCGATGGCGAACTCAAAGAACTCCGCGCGACGCTCGAGATCGACGACCACGTCGGAGCGCAATCCGCTCTTGATGGTCACGTCAGGCGTCACTCCGCCGCCACCGTAGACGGTCCTGCCACCGGCCGTCGAGAACTCGGGCTTCGCCTCTTCGGCGTCCCCGCCTTCGGCATCGGTGCCGTCGGCCTGGGCACCGTCGGTTTCCGCGAACTCCTCACCCGCCCAGCGCTCCGGCTTCTCGATGAGCCGGCCGCTCGACGTGTACCACTTGGCGGTCGTCAGTTTGACCGCGCACTCTTTCGTAAGGGGTCTCAGGCGCATCAGCGTCTGGACGGAGCCCTTTCCGAAGCTGGTCGTGCCCGCCACGATGCCGCGATCCCAGTCCTGGATGGCGCCTGCTAGAATCTCTGACGCGCTCGCACTGCCGCCGTTGATAAGGACCACGATGGGGAAATCGCGAGGGTAGCGCGCCGGTGTGCTCGCGTAGAACTCCTTGTTCTGCTCGCTGATCCGGCCGCGTGTGCTGACGACGAGTTCGCCGGAATCGAGGAACACGTCGCTGACGTCGACCGCCTCGGACAAGAGGCCGCCGGGGTTGCTCCTCAGATCAAGCACGAGGCCGCGCATGCCCTGTGCATCCAGCACGTCGAGCCGCTGCTTGAGCTCGAGCGCCGTCGTCCGTGAGAATCTCGACACCCGAACGTAGCCTATGCTGTCGTCCATCAGGAACGCGTAGGGAACGCTGTCGATCCGGATGATGTCACGCGTGACCGTGTAGTCGAGGTTCTCCTCGACACCCTCGCGGTAGATCGTGATCTCGACGTTCGTCCCCGCCGCGCCGCGGAGCTTCGAGATAGCCCCGTCAACCGTGATGCCGCGCGTCGTCTCACCCTCTATCGCGACAATACGGTCGCCCGACTGGATGCCGAGATCGTATGCCGGCGTTCCCTCGATGGGACTGACGACCGTCAGTATCCCGTCACGCACGGTGATCTGGATTCCCAGCCCTCCGAACTCACCCTCCGTCGCCACCTGAAAATCCGTGAAAGATTCCTCGTCGAGAAACACCGAGTACGGGTCGAGGCTGGAGAGCATCCCGCGGATCGCCCCGTACATGAGGTCCTTCGCGTCCACCTCCTCGACATAGACGTGCTCGACCTTCGCCAGCGCGTCGTTGAAGAGATCGAGGTAGGTGTAGAGGTCATTGCGAGCGCTCACGCGCTCGACGGCCCAGCCACCGATCAGCGCGCCGACAATGAGCGCTGTGATGATCGGCGTTGTCTTTCTGAATCGTCTGCTCATGGCTGCCTTCCTCAGTTGTCATCGCCGGGAACTGACAGTCGGTCTTCGAGTGCCGCCGCCATCCGGGCGGCGATCGTCTCCACATCCTCGCGTGCGTCCACGACAACGAACCGCTCCGGGTCGCGCTCCGCCTCTGCGAGGTAGGCGTCACGGACCCTTTGATGAAACTCGATGGTCTCGCGCTCTATGCGGTCGCGCGTCCCTCCGGACGCCCTCCCGTCGAGACGCGAGAGACCCTCCTTTGGATCCAGGTCCAGGAGGAAGGTCACATCTGGTTTGACGCTCCGGGTGGCTACTTGGTTCAACGAGCGGACAAAATCCGTCCCCAACCGCCTGCCCCCGCCCTGATACGCAACGCTCGCGTCGGCATATCGGTCCGAGATGACAACCGAGCCGCGCTCAATGGCCGGAAGGATGATCTCCGAGGTGTGCTCCGCGCGCGAAGCGAGATAGAGGAAGAGCTCGGTTTCCGCGAGCATGGACCCGCCCACGTCCAGGAGAACATCGCGGAGGCGCTCACCGAGCGGCGTGCCGCCGGGCTCGCGGGTGAGAACGACACCGTACCCGCGCTCACGGAGCCACGCCACGAGCCGGTCGGCCTGCGTCGACTTGCCGCAACCCTCAACGCCCTCAAGCGTGATGAAGAACCCCCTGCGCGAGCTCGACGTCACTCGTTTCCCCTCGTGTGAAGCAACGCAGGCCGTGGTCGCCCCCGGCCCGCGATTGGTTCAGGATCAGTCGGACGCGCCCACGCGCCTGCAATAGACCAATGAGGCGCGCCCACGCCGCCTGCAATAGACCAATGAGGCGCGCCCACGCCGCTACTTCTTGCCGTTCTGCTTAGCGGGCTTCTGCGCGTACTTTTTGATGTACGCCTCGGTCTTCTCCCGCGCCTCGTAATCGGTGTACTGCGTCGGCGGAGACTTGAAGAAGTACGACGACGGCGCATCGATAGCACCGGAGAGCCCGTTGTCGAGCGCGAGCTTGCAACAGCGCACCGCGTCGATCATCACGCCCGCCGAATTCGGCGAGTCCCAGACCTCGAGCTTGAGCTCCAGGTTCAACGGCACGTCTCCGAATGTGCGGCCCTCCATGCGCACGTACGCCCACTTGCGATCGGTGAGCCACGCGATGTAGTCCGACGGGCCGATAT
>CAZNHF010000011.1:0-14233 GCA_964572375.1 uncultured bacterium
GGCCGTGCGGCGATCCGTGAGGTAGCTCTTGAGCACGCCGTTCTCGAAGACGGTCGTCTCCTGCATCGGGACGCCCTCGTCATCGAACACAGCCGAGAAATACGCGCCCGGCCGGATGCCGTCGTCGCGTATCGTGATGCGCTCGTCGAGGATGGTCTCGCCGAGCTTCCCGGCGATTGGGGAGATGCGCTCGTCGACGTAGAGACCGTTCACACCGAGATTGAGCGTAAGAAAGATGTCGGCCACCGCGCGCGGCGTCAGCACGACCGTCGTCTTCCCCGCCGGGAGATCGACATTCGTACGGCCCTTCACGAACATGTCGATGGCCTCTTCCGTGAGTGCCGCATGATCGGCGCCAAGCTCCGTTCCGGAGTAGCCCGCTCCCGCGCTGAGCATGTTCGTGCCCTCGACGAGAAGACCGCCGACGTAGAACTCGTACGCCGTACGCTCGAACTCAGCCTCGAACCCGCGACTCGTCGTCACGCCGACTCGCTGGAGCCGACGCGCTGTACCCGAGCCGACGTTGATTTCCTTCTCGTAGTCGAGGACGCGCGCGATGGCGGTCTCCGAGTGCTTCATCATATCCTCGGTAGTCATCGTTCTGATGCGCTCGTCGGTGATGACCGGGGACGGCAGTTCGGCGTCGCCCGAGAACTCGAACGTGACGGGCTCTCCCTCCACCGCCGTTGCGAGCGCGTTCTCGACGAGCCGGTCGACGTCGTCGAGCTTCGTGGTCGTCGCAAACCCGAGGTTCCCGCCCTTCACGAGCCTCAGCGCCGCACCCCGCTCCTCGGTGTTCGAGAGCGACTTGAGCCGTCCGGCTTCATAGTCGACGTCGGTCTGGAGGTTCTCGAAGGAGAAGACCTCGGCCTGCTCGGCGCCTCCGCTCAGAGCTTTCTCGATGATCTTCCTCACGTTACTCGCCTCCGATCACGACGTTACGAATTCTGACGTGCGGCGAACCGTGGGTCACAGGCAGCGGAAACTGCCCCGCTTTTCCGCAGCCGCCGCCTCCGTCGTGGCAGGAGAGGTCGTTGCCGATCGCGTCGATGCTGTTGAGCGTGGTGAACACGTTCCCGGTGAGCATGACGTCGCGCACCTGCTCTCCCAGCTTGCCGTTACGGATCATGTACCCGTCGGCGGCGGTGAAGGTAAACATCTCCCCGTTCGTCTGCCCGCCGGACGCGGAGATCGCGTATACGCCGAGATCGACACCGGCGAGCATCTCGTCGAACGACGAGTCCCCGTTCTCGATGACGGTGTTCCGCATGCGCGGCACCGGCGGATGGCGGTAGTCGATGAGCCGCGCGCTCCCGGTGGGTCGCTCGCCCATCTTGCCGGCTGTTTCGCGTGAGTGGAGGCGCCCGACGAGCTCGCCATCGCGGATCAGATGGGTCTTCTCGGTCGGGACACCCTCGTCGTCGTACACGAGATACCCGCGGTGGCCCTTGTCGAGTCCGCTGTCGTGGACGTTCAGGAAGGGCTTGCCGAACTTCCGGCCAAGCACCATGACCTCCTGGAGATTCTTGTCCTCGTAGACGTTGTCGCCCTCCGAGAGATGTCCGAACGCCTCGTGGATGAACACGCCGCCCAGACGGGGGTCGACGATGACGGTGTATTCCCCCGCCTTCATCTTCGGCGCGTCAAGCTTGCCGAGCGCCACGCGACACGCCTCGTCAATGTCGTCTTCCAGTCCCCTGGCCACGTCGAAGTCGTCGCTTCCTCCAAAGGACACGCTGTACGTCTGCGATCCCTCGCCGCGCGACGCGACCGGCGTCACGCGCCCGCCGATGTCCGCCCGCTCCTGGTAGACCATGGCGCCCTCGCTGTTGCCAAACCAGAAGCGGCGATAGCGGTCGAAGTAGACGATCGAGCTTGTGATGATCTCGTCGTGGAACGCGAGGACCTGCTTGTTGTACGCCCTCAGAAGCGTGACCTTATCGGCGAGCGAGACGTCGCGCGGGTCGTTCCTGACGTCGAGTGCGACGTCGGCGACGACCGGCTCGACATCCGCCAGCTGGCTCGCGCCGCGCCCAACGAGGCGCGCCTGGTCGACTGCGTGACCCGCGAACTCCTCGATGCGGTCCATGCTGTTGAACGACGCGAACCCCCATCCACCCTTGTGAAGGGCTCGGACATTCCCGCCAAGATCGGTGCGGCGTCCGAGGTCCGACAAGCGATCCCCGGTGAAGCCGACGCGCGACTCCTCCGTCTCCTCGACGTGCACCTCGATGTAGTCGCAGCGGTCGGCGAATTTCCCGACGACCTCCGATATGCGATTCTTCATGAGGTCTCCTCGATCGTGATCTCGTGTGTGATCGGTGTATGCTGGGTGAACGCGCCGCCCACAGTGCAGTACTTCTCCTCGGAGAGCCGGACGGCCTTCTCGACCTTCTCCGGTGAGAGGCCCTTCCCACGGATGACGTACTCGACCTTCACGCCGGCGTACCCGGCCGGCCCATCCTTCTTCTTCTCGGCCGTGATGCGCAGTTCGAGACTGTCAACCTGCTGGCGCATCTTCTGGAGGATCTCGATGGTGTCGATACCCGTACACCCCGCCAACCCCATGAGCGGCAGCTCCGCCGGACGGAACCCCTCACCCTCTCCACCACCCTCAACGCTGGCGTCCATCTTCAGTTCGCGACCGTCGCTGTCGGTACCCACGAACTTGAAATCGCTCACCCACTTGGCTGTCACTTCGAGCATCGGCGTCTCCTTGCGTGGCTGCGCGCAACCCGGTGAACGCAGGCGCGCTCCCCTGGCACGATCGCTCCCTACTGCATGTACCCGAGCGACCTGAGCCGCTCCCTGGTCTCCTCCGGCATGTCGTCCATGGCCGTACTCTCGCGCGGCACGCGAACCTCCGTCTCATATGTCGCAATCGTCGCGAAGTGCGTCCGCGCCTTGAACTCCTCCGTGAACGCCTCTGCAAGCACGCGACCGTCCATGTCGTCGGCCACCGGAAGTCCAAGCGCCGCAAGCACCGTCGGTGTGATGTCGAGCACCGACGCGTTGGTCAGCTGTGCGCCACGCCGGAACTGCGGCCCGACGAACACGCCGATCCCGTGGACGTCGTGCGCACCCGAGATATCGAGCACGCTCAGGAACTCCGAGATGCGCACGGAACGCCCGTCAGCCGTCAGGAGCAGCGGATCCTCGGGCGCCGCCAGCTGAAGCTCCGGCGTCACCGTCACCTCCACGTAGTCGTCACCGACGCCCTCTTCGTCGACGTCCCTGACATAGAACGCCGGCGAGTCGCCGTCCGCGATCGTGAGTGACTCGAACGTGCGTGCGAGGTCGCCGCGAACGCGCGCGTTCTCCGCTGTATCAAGTGAGAGCGGCTGGATATAGAAGCTCCCGCCGAGATTAATGTAGCTCACGTCTGACAGCGAGTAGCCGAGCGCTTCAAGGAGGACCTGTGTGCGGAACGAGACCATCTGCATCCCGAACCCGGTGTTCGCCTGGAACCCGTGGTCCGACAGGATGACCTCGACGCCGTCATCGGCGACGTATCGCCGGATGCGCGCGAGCTCGCTGTCGGCCAGGCGGTAGACGTCCTCGATGACGCGGCCGTACGCCTCAACGTCGGCCGCCGCGATCTCCCCGAATGGCTCCGGATCGAAGAACTTCCAGTACTTGTGAGACACCGAGTCGGTCGCCTTGTAGACCATGGCGAGCATCTCAGGCCTTGCACTGCGGAGGCGATGGCAGGTCGCATCGCTCACGACCCTGACGAGCGCCTTCTGTTGCCGATGATAGAGCTCGAGCTGCGTCGCGCCCGGGCGCTGCTGCGCCACCGCGATCGAAGCCAGGTCCGTCAGCGTCGACAGCCGCGCGCCGTTCCGCGCCGCATCGAGCCCGATACCGACGTAGTACGCAGCACCCCGCGCGCGGACGTCCTTCCCCTGACGCCGCAGTTTCTTGATGAACGAGAGATTCGGCGGGATCGTCTCGTCCGTCATCGCCAGGATGCCGGGAACGCAGAACCCACCATCGCTCGCTGCGGGCGGCCACGTCAGATACCATTCGACGAGGCCGTAGTCCCAACCGAGCTGCTCTTCGAGGATCTCCCAGACGCGCTTCACGAGCACCTGGTCGGAACGCGTATCCGAGAGACCGCGAATGCCGTGCTTATCGGCCGTCTTCCCTGATGCGACCGACGTGAAGATGCGCGTCGAGTACATCGGCTTGAGCGATTCGAGCGTCCCCCCCGTCCCCTCGGACATGGCGGCCGCGATCGTTGGAAGCCCGCCCTGTTCGAGAAGCGGGTTCGCCACGCGCCACGTCATCCCGTCGAGCCCGACGACGAGGAGCTTGAGCGGAGGCTCCGACGGACCACGCTCCACGGTGACCTGGATACCGAACGCTACGAGCACTGCCACGATGACGACGACGCCCGCGATGAGACAGAACGAGTAGCGCCCCTCGGCGAGGTCGTCGAAGAGCCACAGTCCCCTGAGCCGCGCGCGGCTGCGCGTCGGCCGGCCCCTCGACGCAACCGCCGCCGCGACACCGCCGATGGCCATGCCGACAACGCCACCGATGACGCCGGGGATGATGACAAAAAAGAGGAGGCCGAGCCAGACGCTGTCGACGAGGAATGGATTTTCGGAGACGAGCCACGCGAGGACCACGAGGGAGATCAGGAGCGCGATCCCCTTCCATATGCATGCCGTGCGCCGGAAGATGATGCCGGGAGTCACAGCTCGTCGGTCCGCGATTCGTCTGTGAGACATGTGCACTCCTCCACTACCAGAATGGCGCGCGAACGCGCCATTGCCGCATGGGCGCGAACGCCCCACTACCAGATCGGCGCGCGGTACCCGACGGACACGGAGACGGCGATCCCGTCTGCGTCGATCGCGTCCTCCAGGTCGCCTTCGTCGATACCGAAGGCGCCGCGCGTGAAGTCCACCAGGACGTAGTCCGCCCGGATCGAGAACAGGAACTTCGAGTTCCGGAAGTAGTCGATACCCGCCGACATATACGCGCCGTGACCCGACAGGCGCGTGAACTCATCGAGCGGCGCGTCAAGCGAGTCGGTCTCCATGAGCTGTCGGCAGTAGCCACCGCTGATGAATGGTTGGAACGCGCTGTCGCCCACGAAACAGTACTTGATGCCCACGAAGGTCTGGTCCAGATCCCACTCCCCCGCCTCAACACGGTGGTTCGACTGAACGGTGCGCGCCTCGAGTCCGAGATTGTCCGCGAACCCTAACATCAGTCCGAAACCGAATCCCCATCCCTCGTCGATGGCGTAGTCGCCGACGTACCCGTCGCCGAGCGGGAATGTGTACCTCGGGATTTCGACCGATACCTCGGCTCCGCGACGCGACCGCGGGATGAACCCACGGAGCTTCGCCGGTGCGGCGTCGGCGGTGATGAGAACAATCAACAGCGCGACCGCCAGCGTAGCTTTTCGATACATGATGTACCCCTGTGGTCACGGTCTCCGGAACGTCGTCAGCGAGAGGCTGCACGCACCCGTTGGACACGCCACCAGCGCCGGAAGATGACGGGGCGAGCGGGCACACCCGGCGGATGCGCCCACGGAGGCCACACGCTAAGAAATGGCCCCATAAGTATATATACCGCAGCTTGGGGGGCCCGGCAAGCCCGCAGACCAACCGGTGCGCCTCGCGACCGTATCTCCCCCCCCGTGCCCACGGCCCTCAGCACTCATGGTCATTGGGACGGCAGTATATGACCGGGGGCACAGGGCCTACAAGGGGGAAGCGGGCGATCCCTTTCGGGACCGCCCGCCGGGGGGAACGGACCGGTTGTCGGTAGAGCCGCGCGGCGACTCAGGTTAGTGAAGCCCGGTCCGCGCCGGAACAGCCTTTGGAGAGAGAGTGGTCCTACGTACTTCTGCTGGTCGTGCCATGTGCTACTGCGTCAGCCTCTGGTGGTTCCGTCGCTGGTTCGCACCGCGCTTGCCGTCACCGGTGCCGTTAGTCTCTGCCCTCGTTCTCCGGCAGAGACTATTCGCCTTCGATCTTCTCGATGATGACGCGCCGCTCGACATCGCCGCCGCCCGGCACCTTGATGATTTCGATGACTTCCTCGCCGTCGTCGGTCTGCCAGCGCATCACGCGCCCGTCCATCTCGCCGGGGTCACCCTTCATCATGATCACGCACTTGTCCGCACTCATGGGACCACCGCGCATCGCGCCAGGTCCACCCATCGTGCAGCCGGGTCCGCTCATCATGTTACCGGGTCCACCCATCGGACCGCAGTCCATCTTGCCACCCATGTTGCCGCGCATGCCGCCGCGGCCACCGTGGTCCAGCATCCGCGCGATGCCTCTGTCAAAGAGGACGCGCTGGTCGTCGTCAAGGATTGCGCGGATCGCGCGGTGCTGCTTGAGTCTGAGCTTCATCATCTGAGCCTGCATCTCGGCCGCGTCGTCGATCATCCCCTCGATCTTGCCGAAGTCGGGATTCTCGGCTTCTACGACATCCTTCATCTCGAGGTGGAGGACCTTCAGCCTGTTCGCAAGCTCGACCCGCTCCTTCTCGAAGCCAGCGCGAATCTCCTTCATCTCTTCCGTCTGCTCGCTGGTGAAGCTCGGACGCATGCCGCGTTCGTTCATCCGGCAACTGGAGCGGTCCATTCGGCCGGCCATCCCGGAGCCCGAACCGCTCCCACGCCCTGCCAGCGCCACACTGCTCAGAAGCGCGAGGGCCACGATCGCCACGAGCGCTCCTGTGATGATGGTCTTCCTGCTCATCGTCTTGCTCCTTCCCGGGTCTGGGCTGGTTTGTTGGGCCGCCCGTCCCGTCTTTGAATCAGATTTCCTGGGTCTCGCTTCCTTCTCGTTCTCATTCTGATGCACGAATCGCCTTCTGTGTTCTGTCCGTCCGGCCAGCGCAGACCGTTGCCTGGGAGCTCACGGGGTGCGCCGGCCGGCGGACGCTTCTGGACCCTTACAGAGCAACCGAGGGGCCAGCCTGCGTCCCCAGTGTGCCAGACTCACGAGAAATCGTGGAAACGCCCAGCGTGTGAGACCTGTCGGGGCACAGAGAAACGCCCAATGACCACCGCAGGACGCTCCAGTGGACTCCGAGGCGGGCAAGACTTGCCCAACGAGGGGTGGTCAACCCTGCTCAGCTGCGCAGAATCTTCGCACCGAAGCCGAGCCCGGCCATGACGGCGCAGGAACCGGCCGCATCCACCGGTGGTGAGCCGCCCGAGAGCGACGCGCCTACGCCTGAATGTTGTACTCCTTGATCTTGTTCTGGAGGGTGCGACGGGAGATGCCGAGAATCTTCGCTGCGTGTGTGCGGTTGCCGTCGGTCTGCGCCAGCGTCTTGACAATGATGTCGCGCTCCATCTCGCGGATGGTCTTGCCGGTCGACTCGTCCTCACCGTCGGTCGCGCCCTCGGGGCGCAGCTTCGCAGGCAGATGCTCGGGGAAGATGGTCTCCCCGCGCGACAGCACAACGGCTCTGTGGATGGCGTTCTCGAGCTCGCGCACATTGCCGGGCCAGTCGTGGTTCATCACCGCATGCATGGTCTTCGGTGACATCTTCTTCGGCTTTGAGCCCTTCTCGGCGCGCAGCCTGAGGAAGTGATCGACCAGAAGCGGGATATCCTCCTTCCGGTCGCGGAGCGGCGGGATCTCGATGTTCACGACGTTCAGACGGAAGAAGAGGTCCCCGCGGAAGCTACCATCCGCGACCGCCGCTTCGAGGTCGCGGTTCGTCGCCGCGACCACACGCACGTCGACCGTGATCTCCACGGAGCCACCGACTCGGTTGAATGTGTGATCCTGGAGGAACCTCAGGAGCTTCGCCTGAAGCTGCGGAGACATGTCTCCGATCTCATCGAGGAATATCGTCCCGCTCGAGGCGAGCTCAAATCTCCCCCGCTTCTGCCGTCCGGCGCCTGTGAACGCGCCCTTCTCGTGCCCGAAGAGCTCGCTCTCGAGGAGCCCCTCCGGAATGGCGGAGCAGTTGACGGCGACGAACGGCTTGCGCGCCCGCGGGCTCGCCCGGTGCACCTCGTGAGCGACGAGTTCCTTCCCGGTCCCGCTCTCGCCGAGCACGAGCACGGTCGCGTCGCTGTCCGCCACGCGCCGTGCCATCTCGACGACATCGCGAATCGCCGCGCTGGCCCCGATGATCTCCGCCGACGGCTCGTAGTCGCCGGCCTCCTCCTCGGGCTCCGGCGATGATTCGTCGACGAACCGCGCGATGACAGCGCGGACCTCGTCGATGTCTATCGGTTTGGTCACATAGTCGAACGCCCCGAGCTTCATCGTCCGAACCGCCGTCTCGACCGACGCATACGCCGTCATCATGATGACGCCGGTGTCAGGGCTCACACTTTTCATCAGTTCGAGAGCAGCGACGCCGTCGAGTTCCGGCATCCGGATATCCATCACGACGAGATCGTGGAACCCGGCTTCGAGCGCGGCAACGCCCTTCGCACCGTCCGCGGCCGTCTCAATTGTGTGCCCATCGCTCTCGAGCACCGCCTTGAGAAGCTCCCGCACGCTCGACTGGTCATCGACGACGAGGATTCTGAGTCCGTCCGATTCCATCGCTACTCCTCTGATCCGAGGGTCTGCGCGCCCTCGCCTCCTGGCTGGTCATCCGCGGCGCCCGAACCACCTGCCGCGGGGAGGCTGATCGTGAACGTGGTCCCTTCGCCGCGGGCACTCTGTACGCCGAGCCGACCGCGGTTCTGCTCGATGAGCCGCGAGACGATCGTAAGCCCGAGCCCGGTGCCCTCCGGCTTCGTCGTGTAGAACGGTTCGAAGAGCTTGTCCATCTCATCCCCGTCCATCCCGACGCCCGTGTCGGTGACCTCGACAGCGACGAACGGCTGATCGCCCGGTCTGAGGGCCGTGCGAATGGTCAGCTTTCCACCTTCGCGCATCGCCTCGATACCGTTGAGAAGAACGTTGAGGAGCGCCTGGCGGAGCTGACGCGCATCGACCAGGACCTCGGGGAGTTCCGCCCCGAGATCCCTCGCGACCTCGACATCACGGAACGCCGCGTCCTCGGCCACAAGAGAGAGAGCGTCCTCGACGATGGCGTTGACGTCGCTTGCCTTCCGCTCTGCGGTCACCGGCTTCGCGAAGTCCAGCAGCTCCTGCACGACCCGGTCGAGCCGCTCGACCTCCTCGATCATGATGTCGGAGTACCGCTCCTCCTTGGAGCCGGGGTCGAACTTGCTCCTGAGGAACTGCGCGAAGCCTTTGAGCGAACTGAGTGGATTCCTGACCTCGTGCGCGACACCGGCGGCGAGACGACCGAGCGCTGCCAGATGACGCTCCCGCTCGACTTCTTCTTTGAGCGCCTCGATCTCACGGAGATCCTGGAAGAGCAGCACCGCGCCGCTCCGGTTCCCGACCTCGTCGCGGAGAAGGGACGCGCTCACGTCGACAGGTATACGTCCCTCGCCGGTCTCGACGCCGATCTCCGTCTCAGCCACACGCCGGCGGCCGGCGAGCACGGCCTCAATGTCACTGCGGGCACCGCCCTCCTCGAACACGACGACATCCCCGATGGACGCCCCGCGCACGTCACGCTCGCCAAGACCGAAGAGCTCACGGGCGCGAGAATTGACGCGGACCACTCGGGAGTCCGGATCGACCGATATCAGTCCGCTCGCCATGCTCTCGATGACATTGTTCGTGTAGGACCGCATGTTCGTCAACGCGGTCTGTGTCGACCTGTAGGACGTTGCGACAAAGAGGAAGTAGATGGCGGCGGCACCAATCACGAGGAGCGCGCCCGCGAGCACGAAGGCCCGGTCGCGCGACGCGAGGAACACGGATTCGAGTTCTGTGGGGTCGAGCGCGACGACGGCGTAGACCGCGAGTTCGCTCTCCTCGCTGACAGGCTCTCCCAGAAGATGGGAGAGACGTTGGGCGACGATTGTCGGGCTGCAACCCACCGGCGGCATTATCCTGCCGCGCCGCCCGAGCCTGACCGGCGACGGACTGCACAATCTCACGGGGTTCACATCAACCCTCGCGACATATTCCTGGACTTCGGCAATGCTCTCGTCCGGCAGTTCGACGGTCATCCGTCTCCGGTCGATATGCGGCCTCGGATCCTCGCCGCCCATCGTCTCCCACTCGTCGAGGACTGTGCCGACAGCGGCCGGGTCGCTGTGAACGAGAATCCTCCCATCCTCCGCGACCAGTGCCACGTAGGTGAGGTTCTCGCGGTTCGCCACCTCCTGCGCAAACATCTGGAGCCGCTCCGGGCGCCACATAGGAGACACGACTTCAGTACGCATGTCGAATCGCAGGAAGGTGAGCATCCCCATCGCCTTGCGGTCGAGCGAATCGAGGACGTGAGCTCGTCCGCGCTCGACGTCTCTGAGCGTCATGACGATGAGGACCGCCGCGAGGACACAGATCGCGACGACAATGGAGGCAACGGGCAGGTAGGCCGCCCTGTGAGTTCGCTTGATGCCGTTGGGCGCGCTCATGGATGTACCCTTCCGAATCGGAGAACACGCCCCCACCCCGGATCGACAGGGATGCCTTTCCGGTAGCGTGCGCTGCTCCGAGGGTTTTCGCGCGGCTCACCGACGAAGCGCCCGACCGGGCGCGGCGTGCCTGTGACGGCACGCGGCGTGCCTGTGACGGCACGCTTGGAGACAGGACTTCCCACATCCTGCTTCTACATTGTCCATTAGACACCACGCGCGCAAGTCGGGCAAGGGCTAACCCACGCGCGGGCGCAGCCGTGCGGCGCGCCGGGCCGGTCCCCATGCGCAACTTCGAGCGGGTGCTTGAGCAGGAGCACGCGCCCAGGCGAAACGCGGTGTGGCGTCGGTCAATATCGGGAGAGCGTCCCGGCGCGACGAGCGTGAGAGAGACCCCAGCGGAGGGTCAGAACGCCGAGAGCGACGGCCGACAGCGCGAAGGCGATGAGCATGGTGAACGAGCCGGAGGCCGGCTCGGCTCCGTTCAGAGCGGCGCGGACGATCTCGAGCGCGTGAGTCGTGGGAAGCGCGCGCGCGGTGGCGGCAAGCCAGCGCGGGAGCAGGAACTGCGGGAAGCAGACGCCCCCGAGCGCGCCAGAGAGAATCCCGAACGCCCACGCGATCGGCTCCCCCTCCTTGGAGACGACGATGACCCCGGCAGACGCCAACCCGAGGCCCGCCATCGCCAGCGCGTACAAGGCCGCGGCGGCCAGGGCCAGAGGTGGTGGTGGCCCGATGACACCGACGACGACCGCGGCGCCCAGCGCCAGCCCGGCGTAGCCGGCGGTCTGGAGCGCAAGCTCCACTCCCCCGGCGACCGTCACCACGACGAGCGGGTCACGACCCGACGCGAGGAGCTGTTCGAAGGTCCCCTGAAGTTGCTCCCTTCGAACAACGCGGCGAAACGCTCCGAGCGCGGCCGTTCCGAACCCATGCACGAGCACGCCCGTGAGCGCATACATCGTATAGCTCATCCCGACGCGCTCCTCGAACCCCGGGCCGGCCAGCGCGACGACGCGGCCGACGAGAACCAGCATCACGATTGAGACCCCGGCCGACAGCAGACCGAGCACGAGCTTCGCCCGATAGCTCGCGTGGTGCGCGACCGATCGTGTCAGGAAGGCGGCAGGAAGCTCCAGCCACCCGACGCCCGACGTGAGTACATGAGAACACCTCCCCACGCGGTTGCCTCCTCTGCGCTGTGACCGCTCATCAAGACACCGACACCCCTCGACGTCCTCCGGTCGAGGGCGGCACGCGCACGCACACAGCCGAACGCGTCGATGCCGGCCAGCGGCTCGTCGAGGATGAGAAGCGCGGGCTCGGTCAGAAACGACCGCGCCAGCGCAAGGAGCGAGCGCATGCCCCGCGAAAGCTCGGCGACCGGCGCGTTCAGCCAGCGTTCGATGCCGAGTTCCCGGGCCACGCCGCTGACCACTTCGCGTGAGCCCCTCAGCGAGACGCCCGCGACCCGCGCAAAGAACTCGAGATTCCGTCTCGCGCTGAGCCGGAGGTAGAAGGAGCGCTCCGACCCGAGCACGACACCGGGGTGTCTCGTCGCCGGCGCGACGCACCCGGATGTCGGTTCGAGCACCCCGGCCGCGATCCTCAGTGCGGTGCTCTTCCCTGAGCCGTTCGGCCCGACGAGCACGACGCACGAGCCCGCTGCCACGTGCAGATCCAGTTTCTCGAGCACAACCCGCCGGCGAGCCCCCCGCCCGAACTCACAAGAGACGCCGTCGAACTCCAGAAGCGATGCCGATCCACCGGGTGTGTAGCTCACGGTGCGATCCGCGACGGTGAGGTCCGCACACGTCGAGCCTCGAGCCGGCCGGATGGTCCATCGGCGATCACGACGTCGACGGCGTCCTCGCGCCAGCCGGTCACGGCCGCCGTGCAGATACATGAACCCGCGAGTCTCGCCAGCTCCGTGCCGGTCTGAGCGTCAAGGACATAGAGGCACCGCTCGTCCCACAGCACCAGCCGCCGGCAACGCGCGGGGTCGATGACCGGTGGATCGCGTGTGTCACGATCGAGGTCAATACCGGGCCCGTCGCACGCGTCGCGCTCGGGATCGATCACCGGCCGATCGTACACGTCGCGCTCGGGCCTGAACCGCCAGAGCGTCCCGCCGTTCCTCGGACTCACCGCATAGACGAACCCGTCGCTGCATCCGAACACGAGTTCCGCTCCACCGATCCCATCGAGGTCTACGGCGAGCATCTCGCCGATGGGTTCCCCCGTGCGCGCGAGCGCATCGCGGAGGAATCCGGAGAGACGTCGGCCTTTGATGTGTTCCTCGTGGGACTCCGTTCCGAACTGGAGCCGAGTGAGTTCCTCCCCCGTCTCACCGTCCACGACCACGACGGCGCCCGCGAAGCACCCGACGACGACGTCCGGCAGACCGTCGCCGGTCGCCTCCGCGATGACGGGATCCGCGCTGGCGACACCTGTTGGACTCAATCGGTTCTTCTCACCCAGCACGATTCGCCATCGCTCGGCTCCAGTGTTGGTCAGACAGACGAGTTCGTTCATCCGCTCGATCACGAGCAGCTCATGGCCGCCGTCGCCGTCGACATCACCGAATACCGGACGTGAGAAACCGTTGTCGAACGACTCCCCGCGTCCCGCAAGCTCGCGGGACCACACGTGGTTCCATCCATCCGGTTTCGCTCTGTCGTCTGTGGCCTCGAGGCAGACCAGAGTGTCGGCGAACCCGCCCCCGGGGTCGCCTGTGCAGACGCAGACACGACCGGCGGACGCGGACGCCGACCGGATGGTCCCAGGGAGACGGGCCGACGAGACCGCCTGCCCGTCCCGTCCAACCGCCGTGACCAGCGCCCCGGCCGCGACAATGAAGTCAGCGTCGCGCGCCGCGAAAGCCGTCGCGAACGCAGTGCCCCCCATGGCGCCGCCGGGAAGGCGGCGCCAGTACAGGTCCCCGGTGCGACCGCACCGGAGTTCGATGTGGGGCCCCCCCGTGCGGGGCTCCACGGTCACGAGGAGGTCCGCATGGCCGTCATTGCCGAAACGCGCGACCTCAAGACCAACGGTCCGAATGTCTCCGGCGGCAAGCTGCGCGCTCCAGAGCAGTTCATGCACGCCACCATCGTCGCCATCACGATGAAGCACATGCGCCGTCTTGCCCATACCGCCGACTCCGGTCCCGGCGACCGCGCGCCCCAAGGCCACGGCCATCACCACACACGCCAGCGCGGCAACCAACCTGCCGCCGTACCACCCCCGGGACCGAACGCCCTCTCGACTAGTAGTCGACAAGACAGACGTCCTTCGTAGTGCAGTCACCGATGTCGAAGCCGCACTGATCGACCGACCCGCAGTGGCCCCAGTCGATGAAGATGTAACAGAGGAGCGATGCGGGCATCGCACTCGCCGTTTCAGTCGTCCCGTTGGCCACCCTGAGATGCTTCATGCGTTCTCCCTTCCGCGCCCGTCCGGCGCCCGCCAACCCAACCACTCCAGATCGCCGCGTCTTGTGCCCCCACGAACTAGCTCGTGTCGATAATGCAGTTGTCCCTGTTCTGACACCCGCAGGCCATGTCGATCAACCAGCACAGATCTGCAGTCGGACACTGCGAGTAGTCAATGAAGCACGCCTCGGTGTCCTCCGTCTTGCGCGAACGCTCGCCACCGCCGTTCGCCAACCTGAGATGCGTCACGTCGCTCTCCCCCCTTCCTCCGCGGCCTCCGCCGCATGACCAATTCCGGCGGCCTCCGCCGCATGACCAATTCCGGCGGCCTCCGCCGCATGACCAATTCCGG
>CAZNHF010000011.1:14333-24218 GCA_964572375.1 uncultured bacterium
GCGGCCTCCGCCGCATGACCAATTCCGGCGGCCTCCGCCGCATGACCAATTCCGGCGGCCTCCGCCGCGCCCACCGCATCATCCTCCACGTCCGGTTCACCGGATGGGTCCCCCGTGCCCGACCGCGGACCGATCTTCCTCAGTCTCGCGCGCACCGGCTCGGGCAGCGACGCGTAGAGCCACATCGCGATCTCAAGACAGCGCCGTCTGAGAGAACACCGAGGCGACTCCGGGCCGACCGGCTCCCCTCCCAGACTGACGTCGTGATAGCAGGGACCTCCGCAAAGCGGAAACGCCCAGCAGGCTTCGCAGTCCTTCGTCGCGGCGGCGAACCGCTCGCGCACTCTGAAGAGCCTGGCGCGGTCGATGCCGTTGGCGACGTGTCCCACGTCGAACGCGGGATCACCTGCAAACCGGTGACAGAACGAGAGCGTCCCGTCAGCCGTCACGCAGAGGTAGCGAGTACCCGCTCCGCACGGCAGTGTCCGCCGCCTTCCCGTCTCGAGCGTCACCATCGGGTCAACGAAATTCCCCACGAGCGGCGCCCCTCCCGCAAGCATCCTGTCCCGCTCCGCCGCGGCGATCTCCGCGAACTCACGCCCGAGTCGCTCCGCGAACGCGTCCGTCATCCCGCTCCCACTCTCCGGCGCCAGATGGACCACGGAAGCTCCGAGACCCGCGAGGTGCTCGACGATCTCGAGGAGCGGACCCGAGTCCTCCGTTACCGTCACTCGCACCCCTGTTCGCGTCTCCTCCGGCAGGTGACTGAGATTGCGCGCCACGTCGTCGTACGATCCGCGACCGTCGGGATAACACCTGTGGGCGTCCTGTTCCTCTCTCCTGCCGTCCAGACTCACAAGGAGCGAGACACCGAGACGTCCGAGCTCCGATGCGGTCGATCGATCGAGGAGCGTCCCGTTGGTCGTCATGTGCGTGCTCAACCGCATCCCGCGTTCCCCCGCGCGGCCCTGCGCGTACTCGACGATCGGGCCGACGAGCTCGCGCGCCAGCAGCGGCTCGCCTCCGAAGAGCACGAGCGACACCTGTTTCTCTCCGAAAGCCTCATGGAGAAGCAGGTCAATCGCCCGACGTGCCACGGCCTCTGACATCGTACGCTCACCTTCACGCAACGGACGCCCCACGGCCCGGGGCACGTGCCCGGACCGCCCGCCCGACAGATAGCAGTAGTCGCACGCGAGGTTGCACTCGGCGCTGATGTTCAGTGCGAGCGACGTCAGCGCGACGGCGTCGCCCGGCCGCGGCGCACCTGCGGTCACCGACTGTGGTTCCGTGAGTTCGCTCTCCTCACCTGCCGACTCGAGAGCGGCGAGTTCAACCACCGCCGTCTCGACCACGGCCGCACCGTGGTTCATCTCGAGAACTGCCCTGCCGGCGTTTCCGGCGCCATCACCCAGCCACGCGATCGTCTCGTACGCGGCCGTGTCCGCCTCGAAGAACAGCCCCGACCCGGGATCGAAGACGAACGCGTCCCCGTGAACACGGAAACGATGCAGCCGCCGCGACGCCCGGGCGGCGCGGACAACGGTCGCCCGGCCCGGCTCGGGCGCGAGCCCGACGCACGCCCGGAGCCGACGCATCACCCAGGCGTTCTCCGAACATGCGCGCTCAGCAAGCTCGCCGAGATACGCGGCCAGAGTATCCGCTCCGTACCTCTCGGCCGACGCTGCCGCGGACCTGTATCGCGCGATCATCTCGTCGATGACCAGCCTGAGGCCGCCGTGCTGGACGGCGAGCGAGAGAAGCTCGTCCCAGCCTTCGATGTCGCAGGTGCCGCTGCGCCCGGCCGCGGCAGCGATGATCCGGGCCGCCGCGGACGGACGCCCATGTTCGATGTCGCCTCTGAGGTCCGTGAGGTCATCCGAGAGCTGATAGCCCGCGTGGTACTCCTCGATCGTCCGCTCCATCTCCGAGAGCAGCTCGTCGCTGCCGCCGAGGAGACAGACCGCTGCTGCCGTGACCTTCAGCGGCGAGAGCTTCCTCCCTGCCATCGCAACGACGTCCTCGAGGGCGAGCTCTCCACGCTCCCTCTCGAGACTCGAGAAGTACTCATCCATGTATCGATCGAAGTGCTCCCAGAAGATGCGTCTGTCACCAACGAGCCGCGCGTACTCGCGCGTGAAGATCGACAGGCACGTGTCTGAGAGTCTGCAAACGGCAGGCGTCAACGCGGACTCCGCATCGATGACGTCGTCCTGCGCAAGGAAGTGCGCCGCACCGAATGCGTTGGCGAGCGCCATCGTCCGGCATGCTGTCCGGGCGTCCGGCAGAGGAACTGCCTCGGCCAGATAGTAGGGCAGCGTGAGCGCAAGGTTGGCGGGACCGGCTCCCCTGTCGGGCGAGAGCCCGGTGCGGACCCCCGCCCGGGCAAGACGGTCCGAGAACCCCGATGCCACGACCCTGAGTTCCTCCCGGAGCGTCATCTGGTCGCACGCCACAGCGAATCCAGCGGATGCGGCGGGCGCTCGCGCGCCGCGTGATGTAATGTGGGTCACGTCGTGTGGTCTCGTCGGGGTGAGCATCGGGGCCGCATGTCGCAACAACGCCTCCGAGTGAAGCAAGCGCCTGGCCATACGCTCTCGCGAGTTGAGGAGCGCGCGGACGGCCCCACGAGTCGGGCGCATACAGGGAGGGCGCCGCGCGAGCGACGCCCTCCCTGGGGAGAGGCTGTCAACTCCGCTGACAGCCCCTGAGCTGACTCATGGCTTCGGATGTGCTACGGGAATCGGGTCGCGGGGTGATCAGTCACGGCTCCAGAACGCGGAGCGGCCGACAGGTCGGATCGTGGAAGAGAGATCGTGACCTGCCGGCCTTTCGTGGGCTGACCCCATCCGTGGGAGGAGAGATGCCTACAACTGACCACGGTTGCCGGACTGGATGAGGTCGGGTGGAGAGAACCTGTCGCTTTGCTGCGCTCGCTGCTCCTTGCTGCTGCCAGCCTGCTGCTCTCTATTTCGGACAGCTCCGGAGGTGCCAGGAGTATCGGAGCTGTTGACTCATCAGCCGAGAAACGGTGAGGCTATTCCGATGAGCAGGATCACAACGATTACCCTTATGCTCGCCGTCCTCGGCATGGCTACTCCTCTGCTATGTCATCTCCCCGAACGCTCGGAGAGCCTGTCTTAGATGGAAGAGGAAAGGGTCAAAGAGCGACCGGACTCGCCCCCCTGTTATTTCCACTCATGACCACGATCCTCTTCCAATTCCCGTTGTCAAAGCACTGACCTCTATAAGGGCATGGGGTGTGCCAGAAAGCGGAGTCGGGCGAGGCGAAAAATGGAAAACTGCAGGCTACTAACCCATTACACACACGCATGTTACGGCGATGTCGTTATTATCGACGGTCGGTCAGCGAAGCGAGATGTGAGCGGTGGATGACGCGCAATGGACGAATGAGGGCTGCCAAGATGCTAACTCGCTGCTGCACGGCTAGTTAGTCGACTGTCACGTTTACGACGGCTTGTCAGAGTTTTGACGGTCCGTATGGCCTCGGTCGAGGGTCGCCGGGGCTCCGCCCGGGCATGAGAAAGCCGGGTCATCAGATGACCCGGCTCGGCTGCCTGCCAGCTGTCTCCGACGCCCGGGACATTGCGGTCACAGGCGCCGTTCTGAATCCTATCCGATCCCGTACTTCTTCATCTTCGCGATCAGACCGGTCCGCGAGAGTCCAAGATGATCGGCCGCCTGCTGTTTGTTCCATCCGGTCCGCTCGAGCGCCTCGAGTATCCGACTCCGCTCGAGCGCGCCGACCTCATCCTTGAGCGAGCGCAGCCGTGGCTCGTCGCCCTCCGGCGTCAAGCCGACATCCGCCCGACTGCGGAGCTCGGGCCTGAGCTTGTCGATCCCGATGATCTCGCCGTCCTTCGTAAGCGCTACGCCACGGCGGACTTCGTTCTCGAGTTCGCGCACGTTGTTGTCGTGCCAGTCGTAGCGGACGAAGAACTCCTTCACCTCGCGACTGAATCCGGTGATCCGCTTCCCCTCACGCTTCGCGTACTGCTTGAGGAAGTGCTCCATGAGCGCCGGCACGTCCTCGGGTCTGTCGCGGAGCGGCGGGATCTCGACGGTGACGGTGCAGAGCCTGTAGAAGAGGTCACGACGGAACTCGCCCTGTCGCATCTCCGCCAGGAGGTCCTTGTTCGTCGCCGAGATGACGCGCGCGTTACTCTTCCGCGCGAGGCTTTCCCCAACCCGGCGGTACTCGCCACTCTGGAGGAACCTGAGAAGCTTGACCTGAAGCTCCTTGCTCATCTCGCCGATCTCGTCGAGGAACAGCGTGCCGTCTGCGGCCGCCTCGATGACGCCCTCGCGGTCACGGTCCGCGTCGGTGTAGGCACCCTTGACGTGACCGAAGAGCTCGCTCTCCTGGAGGTGTGGCGCGATGGCGCCCGCGTTCAGAGCGACGAACCGCCCGCTGCCCGAACGCCCGCCCGCGTGGATGGCACGCGCAATGAGTTCCTTGCCGACGCCCGATTCACCGCGGATGAGCACCGGGACCTGGCTGTTCTTGAGCTGATCAACCGTCGCGAGGATGCCGATCATCTGCGCGCTGCGGGTGATCATCCCGACCTCTGACGCCGAGTCGACGAGCTTGTCGACCTCATCGCCTGAGGTCTGCCACGCCAGCGCCTCGCCGATGCGCGAGTGCGTCAGGCCCAGCAGGCGCCCGGCTGCACCGATAAATTCGACATCGCTCTGCGTGAATGCGACGGAGCGGTCGGTCGTGGATCGATCCGCGTAGACGAGGTAGGTGCGTCCGCCCTCGAGTCCGATCTCTGCCGGGATGAGTGCGAGCGCGCCGACCCCACCGGGGATGGAAGCATCGTCCGAATGACCGGTGGTGACAACGAGCGGGCGCGAATGGCCGCGCCGCGAGATCGTCGTCTTCACATAGCGCGAGACCTCCACCACCCCGCCGCCGGAGCGGTCGACCGATGTCGCGACCAGAGGCGACCCACCCTCGAGCAGATGGAACACCACAAGTCTGCCGACCGAGAGCCCGTCGGCGATATCGACCGCGAACCGGTGGAGATCATCGGGAACAGGCTCGGTGGTCTCGAGGAATCGGTAGCCCTCCGCGATGAGCGCGTACCGCCCGCGCCGTGCGATGCCGGCGTCGGCCAGCGCAACGTCGAGCTCGCGGAGCGCCGCATCGATCTCGGCCAGGCCGGCCGCGTCGTGCGCCTGCTCGAACTTGAGCCGCGCGCTCTCGAACCAGCGCCGTGCCCTGTCGGGCTGGCCGCCGATCTTGAGCGCCTTCGCTCGCTCGAGTTCGCAGCGCGCCACCCACTCGGGAAGACCGAGTCGGGCGAACTGCGCCGCCGCAGACGAAAGCCTCGCCTCGATGATATCAACGGGGATCTCCTCACCTGCGGAAGCCTCTCTGAGACCGATGCCGTCCGTGAGCTGCGTCCGTGCAAGCTCGTAGGACTCGCCCATCCGTCGAAGGATCTCCTCCGCGCGGTTGATGAGCACCTCGGCAGCCGCCTTCTCGCCCTTGGCGTAGCAGATGCCGGCCAGGACGCGAAGGGTGGCTCCCTCCTCAAGGCTGTCGCCGATCTCACGTGTGAGCTTGAGACCGTCCGAGCAATCCCGTTCCGCTTCGTCGAGACGACCAAGCGTTTGGAATGTCTCGGCGCGCCTTCTGAGAACCTCGCTGACGACGTCGCTGTTCGAGGCCAGTCGATATGCGCACCCGAGAGCGCGGTTGAGAGTCCTGAGCGCGGTCTCGGCGTGCCCCTGGTCCATTTCGAGATGACCGATGAATTCGAGCGCCAGAGCTTCGGCGCGGAGATAGCCGTTCTCCTGGCTGGTGGCCAGCGCGCGTTCGAACAGCTCGCGCGCCTCGCCCCACTCGCGACGGATGCGGTAGACGTTGCCGAGCGCGCTCTCCGCGGCCACGAGGCCACGGGTCGCACCGATACGCGAGTAGAGCTCGCGCGCCTCGTTCAGCCGTTCCTCCGACTCGGACCAGCGCGAGAGCTTGTAGAGGATGATGCCCAGGTTGGTGAGTCTGTCGGCGATCGCCATCGCGCCGCCGTGCTGGCGGTCGAGCTCCAGCGCGCTCTCGATGTACTCGAGGGCGCCGTGGAGGTCGCCCGAACGCTTGGCGAGGACGCCGAGGTTGTTGTACGCCGACGCGAGTCCCGCCTTGTCGCCGAGACGCTTCTGCGTGACAAGGTAGTCCGTGAAGTAGTCCCGGGCCGCGTCGATATTGCCGAGTTCGGCATTCGCGATGCCGAGCGCCTTGCCCGCCTCGGCGAGCACAGGACTGTCCGGCAGCGACCTCAACACATCGTAGGCCTTCTGCGCCGCCCGCAGAGCCTCGTTGTAGCGACCGCTCTCGATCTCGACGCGTGCGAGGACCACGTTGGCTTCCGCCCACGAGTTGCTTTCGTCCTCGGCCAGATCGAGATCGTCGAGCTTTTCGCAATAGCGCCTGGCGGCGTTGTAGTCACCAAGTCCGAGGTGACACTTTGCGATGCTCACGAGCAGAGCAGCGGCCTCAGGGTCGGTGAGCGCCTCACGGAGCTCACCGACCTCGGCCTGCTTCAGATAGCTCAGCGCATCAGAGTAGCTGTCTGATTCGAGGTAGACGCGGCCGAGGCGCACCGCCGCGACTGCAGCCTCATGGCCGCTTCGCGATTCGATGGCCCGCTCGAACGCTCTCAGCGCCTCGCGTTCCGGCCTCTTGTCATACCTCTCGTCGCTCATGGTCCTGCCCCGCGCTAAGCCCAGGGGTTCGGATGAGCTGGTAGACTCAGAACCGCATCAGCATCCTGCTGACGAGGAACCGCGCCTGCAAGCTCCACAGTTCACCACCGGTGAACATCATCTGCATGGCTTCGTTCGGATCGTTCCAGGGAGTCCCAGGACTCAGACCAGGGTCTTCCTCAGTGGGAATGGTCGGACTCAAGTCACCCCAGCGGTCATCGTCACCGCCATCCGTCCCACCACCCTCTTTGAGCACGACACCGCCTGGCACTTCGTCCGATCCGCACGAATCCATCGTCCGAACCGCTGAATCCGCGATCCCCGAGAGGAACAGCGAACTCAACGCGAGGACCACAAGCGACACGAGAAACCGCCTCTTGTACATGGTCCCTCCTTCTTGTGGTTTCTGAGGGGCAGCTTAAAACTCTTCCAGCAATCCGTCGCCGGAGGATACGCGTCGGCAAGCCCCGCCGGCGGCGGGATGACGCTTCATAGGGGGATGTCCGGTCGACCCGTGAAGGTCTAATGTCATTATAGACCTGAGGCGGCTCGATTGTCAAGGTCAAACCCGGACGGGTCGGGTCGGTTCGGCGGGGGCTATCCAACTGTGAGGTGAGGAGTTATACGCTGTTCCAGCCTGCAGCCGACGGACATCCATAGGCTCGACTTCGACAGGCGGCTGCTCAGAGCAGAAAGTCCTCCATATCGTCCTGCTTCGGCTCGGACTTCGCGGCGGTCCGCTGCTCCGGTGCGGCGGGAGGCGGCGCGCCCTCGAGCCATCGCCCGAGGAGCGAGAGGAGTGATCGAACGGCCGCGTCATCCGACTCCCGGCTCGCCTCGTAATAGACCCAGCGACCCTGCTTCTCCTCGACCGCGAGACCGACGTCCTTGAGCCGCCGAAGGTGATAGGAGACCTGAGGCTGGGCGAGGCCGAGTTCCCTGACGATCTGGGTCACGTTCTTCCTCCCCGCAAGGATGGCGCCGAGTACACGCAGCCTCGTGGGGTCTCCGAGTTCGTGAAGAACGTCCTGTGGTGCCGGCATAACGCCTCCTCGACCGCGCTGCTCTCGACCGCCGTCAGCGGGCGGCCCCTGCCTGCCCGAGAGCTTGCATCAATGACGGTGGATTCGTCAAGGCAGAGCTGCGCCCCCCGACGCTTCGCACTCCCCCCGGTCGCTCTCCCGGTGTACAATGGCGCAGTGGTCGAGTCCTCCAACGCGACGTCAGCGCGAGGTGCAGCATCACCCAACGACCGTGATACCCCGGGAGAGACGAGTGCCGTCCAACACACAGAACCCCCTCCCCGACCTCAAGGGGATGACGCTTCCCGAACTCGAGACGTTCTTCGCCGGGATCGGCGAGCCGCGATACCGCGCCGACCAGGTCGCCTCGTGGATCTTCGAGCGCGGGGTAAGCAGTTTTGGCGAGATGTCCAACCTCTCGAGTTCGCTTCGAGAGCGTCTTGAGAGCGCCGGGCGGATCACGAGTTCGACCGTGGTCGCGCACGAGCGCTCCGTCATAGACGATACCGAGAAGCTCCTCCTCGAATTCCCCAAGACCGGGGACCGCATCGAATCGGTCATCCTCCGCGACAAGGAGCGCACGACCGGTTGCATCTCGAGCCAGATCGGATGCCGTTTCGGATGCCGATTCTGCGCCACGGGCGCGATGGGATTCATCCGCTCGCTCACCGCGGGAGAGATCGTTGAACAGGTCCTCGCGCTCAGACGCCATGTCGCCCCCGACCGTCTCAACAACCTCGTCTATATGGGGATGGGCGAGCCGCTCGACAGCTACGATGAGGTCATGCGCTCGGTCCGCATCGCCAACGCCAGCTGGGGCCTTGGCATCGGCGCACGCCGGATGACGATCTCGACGTCGGGCGTCGCACCCGGCATTCGCAGACTCGCCGGTGAGGGACTTCAGATCAACCTCGCCGTGTCACTCAACGCTCCAGTCCAGGAACTCCGCGCGCACCTGATGCCGATCGCGGTGAAGTACCCGCTCGACAGGCTCATGGATGCACTGCGCGAGTACGTGAGTTCCGTGGGGCGTCTCATCACCCTTGAGTACGTACTCCTCCGCGGCGTCAACGATTCCCCGGAAATGGCCAGTTTGCTTGGCGACATCGCGGCGGAGCTGTTTTGCAGGGTGAATCTCATCTGCTACAATGAGGTAGCGGGTGTGGCGTACGAATCTCCCACCAGCGATACGGTCCGTCGCTTCATGACGGCGCTGAATCAACGTTGCCCCACGGTGGTCCGCAGGGTCAGCCGCGGGAACGATATCTCGGCGGCATGCGGACAGCTTCACACGCGGTCGCGAGGGGCGCGCTAACGAACCGGGCCACCACCGGACCATCATGAAGAGAACGCTTCTGGCCATCACCGCGCTCGCTCTGGCCTCAGCGACCATGAGCGCATCGGCAGGCCCCGTCAGCGACGTCGGCGGGACGACGCTCGACAACCTCGTCAGCCGGCTGGAACAGACGATCCCCGAAACGTGGCGCATCGTCGAGGCCGACTCCGCTCGAATTCCGATCGGCTGGTCGGGCCCGGGCGAGGGCCTCTATGTGATGCTCGAAGACACGAGCACGCGGTTCTTCCATCCCAACGGCTTCCACTACTACTCGTTCTACCGTGTCTGGCTGCTCCCGACCGATTGGGAGGGCGAGATGCGGATGACCGCCTACACGTCCGACAGCGTCCCCGCAAGCCTCCTCGGTGTGAGCGACGCATTCTCGGCATTGTTCCACACGGCCGGCGGGAACGTCTGGGAAGAAGGCCCCCGGGCGCTCTGCGGCGCTCTCGGCCTCGAGCAGATCTGCTTCACGAACCTCACACGCCGGGTCGTCGACATGGAGTTCGAGGAGCGTCTCAAGGCAAGCCTCGCGTCGATGGACGGTGACGGTTCGAAGCTCGTGCTCAGCCCTCAGCGCATCATCGGTCTCGCCGGCGCCGGGTCGAACCTCTACCTCGAGTACATCTTCACGGGCGACGCCGAAGATGAAGAGGAGACCGCGACCGACCTCGCAAACCTCACCGAACTGCTCTCGGAGAACGTGTTCGTCGCGTTCCCCGAGGTCGAGTCGCTCTACCTTCGCCGTTGCAGGAGCGACACCTTCACTGATACCATCGTCGCAAGAGACTGACG
>CAZNHF010000011.1:24318-27608 GCA_964572375.1 uncultured bacterium
TTCGCCGTTGCAGGAGCGACACCTTCACTGATACCATCGTCGCAAGAGACTGACGGACCTCCCGTTCTCATGGACTCGACCACCCGCAGGGGCCACCCGCGGGGCGTCGTCACGCCCGGAGATGCCGATGTTCTCACTCGGATCGAGTACAAACGCAGGACGCCTTGCCGGAGCCTTCACGCTCCTAATGATCGCCGCACTGCTCCTCCCCTCCGCGGCGTTTGCGGAGAAGCAGGAGTCGTTCATCACCGCAGACATGTCCGATTTCATTCCGTGGAACAAGGACGAGGGCTTCCGGCCCGCCGCCGAGATCTACTACAACCGCGTCGACGGGCTGCTGTTCCTCGGGGGCGTCGAGTATACGCGCGATTCGAGCATGCACCCGCGCCTCCTGGCCCTGCGGGGCTGGCCCTCCGCCCGCGCCGACAACTACTACCAGATCACCGTGGAGCAGCCGCTCTTCTCCAACGACGGGTTCTCGCTCGGCGTTTCGTTCTACGACCGGACGTCATGGAACCGTGAGGACGAGAAGATGATCTCGGACTCTGAGAACACGCTCCTCGCGCTGTTCTTCCGCGAGGAGTACCGGAACTACTATCGCCGTGACGGGTTCACGATCTTCGCGCACCATCGCTTCTCGCCGCGGGCGCATGTCCGC
The DNA here is from genome assembly GCA_964572375.1 of uncultured bacterium. Classification (GTDB taxonomy): domain Bacteria; phylum Joyebacterota; class Joyebacteria; order Joyebacterales; family Joyebacteraceae; genus JAPEKQ01. The sequence goes on from CAZNHF010000011.1 coordinate 24,977, forward strand.
ATCGAGTACTCCAACGACGAGCTCTCCTCGATGACCGAACAGCAACACGTCTGGACGGCGTTCCGCAGGGGCGTTGACTGGCAGGAGAACCCGCCGCTCATGCGCGGGATTCTCGACGGCGCCGAGGAATACGAGGGAATGCTCAAGGGCACGGTCACCGAGGTGGACTACGACGCGACGGATGAGCTCACGGGCGGCGGATGGCAGTTCGGTCTCGTCACCGAGTTCGCGGGCCGAAGCCTCGGCGGTGACTACGACTACCGCAAGCACAGGGTGGACGCGTCGCATCTCTCCATCATCTCTCCGACTCAGACGCTCCATCTCCGCGGCGCGTGGGGTATCGCGAGCGGTACGGACTTCCCTTCGCACAAACTCTTCCACCTCGGTGGCATTTCGAATCTTCGCGGCTACGACTACAACGAGTTCGTCGGGAAGAACCTCATGTTCTTCTCGATCGAGTACGGCGTCTGGGTATCCGACGAGCTGGCGACGATCTACTTCCTCGAAGGCGGCGAGACCTGGTTCGGAACGAGCGGGTTCGACTCCGAAGAGATGAAGTACGATATCGGTATCGGCTTCCAGCTGGACGCGCCGGGGGCCGGCAACATCAGGATCGACGTGGCCAGACCGACCACGACGGAGGAAGCCGACATCAAGACCATCCTCCGGATCGAGACGGTCTTCTAGGCAGGCGCCCATGGGAGCGGAGCCCGGCAAGGGCTCCGGGAGCGTTGCGGTCTCCGCGGCCCACCTTTGCGGAAGACGGCGTCAAGAGGTCTTATCGGGTGCGCGCTCACGCGGCAGCGAGCACCACAGCCACATAACCAGCGCGGCTACAAAGGGAGGGTGGAATGCGCACTCTGGTTCTCGGCCTGTGCCTTGTCGCGGTGTTCGCGACAGTCGCCAGTGCCAACTTTCTGTCTGATGGATGGATCCGCGGAGCAAGCTCGGTCGCGCTCAACGACGATGCGACGGCCGTGCTGATCAACCCGGCCGGTCTCGGAATGTACCTTGATGAATCGGGGTACTACTGGGCGGAGACCATGTCCGGTGAGAAGACATCGAACCACACGTTCGCCCTGAAGGCCGGACCGCTCGGATTCGCCTTCGACCGCGCATACGCGTGGGAGCCGAACGATGCAGGCAAGCTGGTTCCCGGCGATGACGCGTTCGACACATACACGCTGGGTCTCGCGCTCGGCGAGCCGCGGAGGTTCTCGGTCGGATTCGACTACCGCTGGTTCCGCCCCCAGTTCGGCGATGAGGTGAGGTCCGGAACGTGGGACGCCGGCGCGATCTACCGGCCGACCAATTGGCTCTCGCTCGGCGGCACAGCGAAGAACCTCTCCGAGCCGGACGTGTTCGGCGATGGGATGAAGCTCCCGATCACGTACACGGCAGGTCTGGCGGTCCGCCCGCTGGGCGATCGCCTGACGGTCATGGCTGATGCGAGCTTCCTCGAAGAGGATGAGGACTTCGAGAACATCGTCTATACGGCCGGCCTCGAGGCCGAACCGATCGATGGCCTGATGCTCCGCGGCTCGTACCAGAGCTCTCCCGACGGCGACGACCGACAGGGCGAGATGAGCTTCGGCGTGTTCTTCACGATGACGCATGACGGGGGCGGCGGCGCCTACCGGTCGCTCGAGGGTGCGGCGAACGACCCGTACACGTTCTGGCTCGCGAGCAGCGAGCAGCGGATGCGTTCGGCCGTCCAGACCTCGGGACAGGTCGCCGAGATCGAGATCAACGGACCGATCGCCGATGAGGACTCGCGCTGGAGCCTGTTCGGAACCCCGCGCAGGGGCGTGCGTCGCATCATCCGCGACATCGACCGCGCGGCCGGGAGCGGCTCGGTCGATGTCGTGCTGCTTCGTATCGAACCGCTCGGTTCCTCCTTCCTCGGCGCGCCGTCCGCGCTCGTCCAGGAGATCCGTGAGGCCGTCGTCAGCGCGCGCACAGAGCACGGAACGCAGTTCGTCGCCTACATGAACGGGACGGCCGGAACAGCCGAGTACTATCTCGCGAGCGCGTGCGACAAGATCGTCATGCCCCGCATCGGCGCGATCGACGGTCTCGGCCAGTTCATCGATATCGCGCGCTACACCGGCACGGCCGAGAAGCTCGGCATTGAGTTCGACTATCTGACCGCCGGCGCGTACAAGAGTTCGTTCCACTCGATTGGGGCCGGACCGCTGACGGATGAACAGCGTGTCGAGATCCAGGCGATGGTCGACGCCAACTACGAGGAGACGGTGCACTCGATGGCAAGCGGTCGCGGGCTCTCGTTCGCCGAGATGGAGGCTCTCGCCGACGGTCGCATCTACATGACGCCCGACGCCATCGAAGCCGGTCTCATTGACGAAGCCGGGCTCTACGCTGACGCCAAGCGCGTGGCGATCGAACTCGCCGGCCACGACGCGCCGGAAGATCCGAGCGACATCGCGCTTGTGAGCGTCTCCGATTGGGACGACAAGGAGTACGAGTGGAACTACGGCCCGATGATCGCCGTCATCGGCGCCTACGGAACCATCGACACCGGCGAAGGCGACCACGATCCGATCCAGGGTGGCGAGTCGATCGGCTCGGAGACGCTCGTGCGGCAGCTCCGCTCCGCCCGGAAGAGCGACCG
>CAZNHF010000012.1:0-27372 GCA_964572375.1 uncultured bacterium
CTGACCGAGGGCGGCTCATAGACGAACTCCACCGTATGCTCGCCCGACGCGAGATAGACGGACCGGAATGCGAAGTTGGTCCGGTAAATGGTGGTCTCCTCACCATCTACGTAGGCTTTCCAGCCGTTCGGATAGTATACCTCCGAGAGGTAGAGAAGACAAGGTCGCGGCGCGCCCGCCTCGATGACGATGCGCTCGGGCTCGTACGAGATAATCCGGGCCACCCCGCCCTCCGCGGACTGCACGGGTCCAGGGAGTTCGCCCTGAACGATGGCGTAGACCGAGGGATTGAAACTGTCGGTTCTCATCTCCCCAAGGACGAGGCCATCCGTCGCCACCTCGCGCGCGTCGCCGAGGAGAAACGCCCGTGGCAGCACTCCGAGAAACTCGTGAACGCCCGGCGCGACCATTCTGAAGGCCGGGTGACCAAGTTCCTCCTCGGGGCCCAGGACGTACTTGACGTTGGCGAGCGCGAGGAACCTGAGATCGCCGATACCGATGACCTGGAGGAGCCGGTCATATGTGGCAAGCTTCGCGGGATGATATCCCCCCAACGACTGGATGCGGTGATACATCAGCGCGTTCGAACCGAAATCACTCCCGAGGGGCGCGACACGGAACAGCCCATCCTGCGCCTTGAGGTACCTCACCGCGGTCGTCTGCGGATAGTAGTTGCCGAGCGGTTGCATCCGCTCCGGTCTCATGAACCGCGCATCGACGATCCACACGTCCCAGACGAGGATACCGATGAGGAGAGCCGCCACTATCCAGGCAGCGACCTTCCTGGTCGAGGCGACGAAGATGGCCACTCCCGTGGCAGCCGCGAAGGCGATGAGAATGCCCGCGTCCGCAAACGCCATTCTGGCCGCCTGGGCCGCGATCGGACGGAGTGCGTTCGGCGGAACGCCGGCGTGCTTGGACAGCAGCGCAGCCGTCGCGTTCTGCTCGATGCCCGAGCGGGAGGCCATGACGATGAGTCCCACGATGATCCCCGCACCCGCGAGACCTGCCGCCCACGCCTTCCACCTCAGCACCCTCTGGCGCGTTTCACCAAGAAGGACCGAGACTCCGTGGCCCGCCAGCCCCGCAATGGCGAACTGCGCGAACAACAGAAAGAGAGCCGGCACACGGAACCGGCTGAAGCCAGGGAGTACCGCGTAGAGAACTCTGTAGAGGGGTGTCACATACTTGCCGAAACTGAGCACGATGCAGACCGCCGCCAGAATCCCCAGGTAGCGCACGCCTCGAGTGCGCCGCGTCCCAAGAGCCAGAGCCGCGAGGGCGAGCGCCACGTACCCGGCGTAGTGCGAGACCTGGTTGAACGGCATCGGTCCCCAGTAGCTCTGGTCGGCCAGGCCGAACGCCGATGGAACCAGGAAGGTCAGAAGCTCCTTCGGGTGGAACGACCACATTGTGGCCTGCTCGAATCCCATGCCGCCGGCATCGGCCACACGCGTCGAGAGCAGCGAATAGCTCTGCAGAGGGATCAGCAGGATCGCCGCGATCGTGGCAGCGAGAACGCCGCCCCCGATGACCATCGCGGCCCGGCTGAGGATCAGCTTCCAGCCGTACCTGTCCCGCGCGGCCGATATCGCGAAGTAGAGGATGAGCACCCCGACCGCCAGCCAGGTGTAGTAACTCACCTGGACGTGGCGAGCAAGGAACTGCAGCCCCCCGAAGAGTCCCAGAAGTCCAAGCCAGCGCCGCTCCCCTGTCTCGAGGACGCGGTGCGCCGCCATGAGCACGAGCGGGATGTAAGCTCCGGTGAGCACCTTGCCGCCGTGGCCGATACCGGCCAGCCCGATGAGGTGCGGCGTCACCATGAACGCGAGTCCGCCGGCAAGGGCGCCGATGTGGCCGACGCGCCGTGACCGGAGGTAGAAGAACGTGCCCACGCCGGCGAGGATGTAGTGCAGAACGATGAAGGTGAGTCGCGGAAGCTCGACACCCGGCACGGTCTCGATGATCCGGCGGATCCAGTAGCTCGGGTAGACGATGCCGTTCCACGTCATGCTCTCGAAGAGCGGCATGCCCGAAAATATGTACGGGTTCCACAGCGGAAGCGAACCCGCGGCGACCTGGCCCTGCGCGTAGTCATCGAAGATAGCGGCGGCGGCAAGCACATCGCCACCCGCGAGTATCTCACCCGCGAAGAGAACACGGTAGAAGAACACGACGGCGACGGCCACGATCACCAGCACGGCGATCAGCGTTCCGTGAGGGCCGAGGATCGATACGGGTTCACCCGCAGGATGCCGCGTCTGCTCCACGGGGGATGCGGGCTTCTTTGAACCGCGGGCTCGGGCTGGCACCATGGGGTCCTCTCTCAGAATTGGGTTGTGGGGCGGCACATCAGGGTTCAGGCAGTTCGTCGGGCATCGGCTCCGACCCCGCCCTCCCCTTGTGTATCTGCATGATGACGAGCCCGGAACCGAGGCGCAGCAACCAGGCGAGAGCGGTTGCCAGGGCCGCGCCCATGAGTCCCATCCTCCCTATGAGGATGATGTCAAGAACGACGTTCAGCGCCATCGTGAACAGGTTGGTCACCATGAACTGCCGGACGGCCCGTGTCGGGGCCCCCCCGCTGATGTAGCTCGAAGGAATAGAGTAGAACAGCTTGAGCACACCGGACAAGACGAAAGCGGGTATCAGGTAGCTCCCCGTGTCGTAGCGACCGGCAAAAAGCAGGTGTACGACCTCGTCTCCGAACATGAGGTAGGCCGCAGCCGAGAGGATTGCCACTCCCGCGACGGCTGCTGCGGGTTTGCGCAGGCTCATGTTGCCCGCGCGACCGATGGCCGGCATCAGGACATAGCCCACCGCGTAGAACAGGAAATCGAACCCCTTGGTGACCGCAAAGATAGTTGAGTAGACCGCGAGGTCCGACATCGTCATCAAACGGCTGATGACAAGCCTGTCGATGCTGACCATCACGGAGAGAGACACGCCCAACCCCAGAAACAGGAATCCCTCCCTGATCACACGCGACGGTATGCGAACGGACCCGGTCGACGCTGCGGTCCCCGGAGCACGATTCCACGGAAGGAGCGCCGTCACGACCGCCGAAACCGCGTAGGCCGCGAGAAGCGTGACGAGCGCGGACGTGAGATCGAGTGTGCCGGACCAGAAGAGCACTGCGAGCGTAACGGCGCTCCCGATAACCGGGAGATGGCGCGCCACGATGGCAGCCTCATATCGATGCCGGGCTCTCAGAAACGCCGTCAGCACCAAGATGAGGTTCTGCGCGGCAACGAGTGTGATGATGGTTGCGAGCGGGAGCCTCGGGAAAGCGTAGTAGATGCCCCCCGCAAGACCGAGCGCCCCGCCGATAGGAACGACGACGGCGAGGACGCGCGCGGCGTGTGCTTTCAGATCAAAGCCCGATGCTTCATGACGCGACAGATATCTGACGATGGCCGTGTCCTGCCCGAGCAGCGTCAGCGTGGAGAAGAGCGGCAGCGCGCCGAGGATCAGCGAGATGAGCCCCACGTCCGCCTTCGGCAGGCTGCGCGCCAGCACGGCCTGAGTGAGCACCTGCAGCAGCGCACCGACGACGATGACCGCGAATACGTTGCCGACGCGGACGTGCATTCGCGACATGTGCAGTGCTCCGCGTGATTCCAATCTCCCTCCGGGAGTGAGCCTCCGTGACGCCGCCAGGGTGCTACTGGATGTAGCCGAGCGATCGGAGCTGTTCCTTGATGGACTCGTCCATGCTCGAGCCGACCTCTGCATCCACCGGCCGACCAAGTTCGGCTCCGTAGTCACCGACGCGGACCAGCGGATAGCGTTCCAGATGCGCCGCCGTGAACAGCTCTTCGAGGGGCCGTCCGTCCATTGTTCCCGCGACGGGCAGCCCGAGGGTGGCCAGACACGTGGGGGCGATATCGAGTATGGTCGCCCCATCGATGAGACCTATGTCTCTGAAGGCCGGCCCCGAAGCGATAATGACGCCCTGCAGGTCGTGCATTCCGGTGAGTTCCGGCATGTTCGGGTCCAGGAGGAGGCGCGCCGAAAAACCGTGATCGGATACCAGAAGGACGTTCGTATCCTCTCCGAGATCGTCGAGGAGGCGTCCGAGGAGACCGTCCTGGTAGCGATAGTAGTTCGCTATCACCTCACCGTACTCCCGAGCATCTTCGTCCGTGACCCCAGGAAACTCCGCGCGTTTCGTGTACTGCCAGAAGAAGTGCTGCACGAAATCGACGCCGCGGAAGTAGACCGCCGCGAAGTCAGGCTTGTATCGCGGTATGAATTCGTGCGAGAGACGTCCGTAGATCGCGTCGCGAAGGTAGCCCCACCGCAGCGGCTCGTCGATGATGCGGTTCTGCTGGTATCGAAGCTCGGTTTTGTCATAGCTCTTGTACCCGGCGTCGAACTTGAAATCCCCGAAGGCGGCGAGCCGGTCGTTCGTCGGTTCGCCCTCGATCGAATGCCAGATCTGTGTGGCGCCACGGAGGAGACTGTGGACCCTGTCCGATACGACGTACCCGCGCACGTCGTCGGCCGGCCACGTCACGTACCATCCGTTCACGGCAGAGACGCCGCCGTATGCGGAGACGATCTCCCACAGCGCGGGCGAACGCCGCATGCGCGCGTTGACCGGGACGCCCGCGGCGTTGGTGAAGCCGATGATCCCGTGCTCCTCCGGGAGATCGCCGGTGGCGATCGTCGTCCAGATCCTGGGGGAGATCATCGGATCCATGGAGAGAAGCGGACCGTATGACCCATTCTCCGTCAGCCGCGCGAAGTTGGGAAGTTCACCAGCCTCGACGAGCGGTCCAAGCATCTCCCAGTCGCATCCATCGACGCCCACGAGGGCGAGACTCGGCCGTTCAGACCATGTCGCACCGTCCGGCAGCGCCAGGTGCTTGAACCCGCGCGCCCGGAGCGACGGGCCGGCGAGCAGAACGACGATGGCCGCCACGGCCAGCCCGACCCCGAGTTTGCGACCGCCACGAACCGTGAGACCGGCACCGAGAGCCCGACCGAGTCTGACGATGAGGAACGAGACGAGCCCGCCGGCGAAGAGACCGACGACGAACACCGCGGCCAATCCCAACACGTTTAGCTGGATGGTCGTCAGCGTGCCAGCCCGCACGAACGTCTCCGAACCCTTCACCGGCAGAAAGCTCAGCGTGAGGAAGAGCCAGGCCGTCACGGCGGTCATGACGAACACGAGCCGTGCTTCCAGGCGAGCGACCGCTCCGCTTGAGCGCCGCAGTATTAAGGGAGTGAGCGTCACGGCTCCGAGAACGACGTACGCGAGGAAGCTCAGGAACACAAGCGGCACGAGCTGCCGCCATGCCAGCGTGAATGCGAAGCCGCTCGTCCTCAGGCCGAACGCGCCCAGCACCGCCGCCAGAACCAGCGAGAACGCCGCGGCGAAGACGAATACCCGCCTGAGTGCGTTCCATCGTCCGGTCCACTGTCTGGTCACCGCGCTGTCCATTGGCTTCCTTCTCGCATCGAGACGCCGATCACTCGACCTTTGCCAGCGCCTCGCGCAGTGCATCCATCACCTGGCTAACGGGGATCTGATCCATGCAGGTGGGGCTCACGTCGCACTTTCTGCGATAGCACGGCGAGCAGGCGGCCGTCGAGACGATCTTGCGCCCTCTTCCGTAAAGTTCGATCTCCTGCTCGACCGTCGGGCCGAAAAGGGCCACGACCGGCACCCCGACGGCAACGGCGATGTGGAGCGCCATCGTGTCCCCTGTCACGAGCACGTCTGTGTGCGCCACGATCGCGGCGAAGTCCATGAGTTCGTGAGTCTCTCCGTCAATCGCGCAGCCGCCGGCGAGTTCGAGCACACGGAGCATTCGATCCCGGTCGTCCGGTCCGCCGAGTACGAGGGCGCTCCCGCCAAGTTCCGACGCCGTTCGCCTCGCGAGTTCCGCGTAGTTCTCCGGCGTCCACGCCTTGTTCGCGAAGACCCCGCCGGCGCCTACGTTGAGCCCGATGAGAGGCTCACGGACCTCCGCTGCGCCGAGGAAACGCCGTGCGTGCGCGAGAGATTCATCGGTGAGAACCAGAAAGTACGGGTCCGCCACGTACTCGACTCCCGCCACCTCGCAGTAGATGTCCGGTGCGCTCCGCGTGTTCTCCGTGAACTTCCGCTCGTTCGCCAACCCCAGCTCGAAGTCGTACCGGGCTTCCCGGCCGAGCGGCTTGATCGTTCCCCACTCTGTGAGTCCGTATCCAAGCCGGCGCTTCGCGTCGATCGCTCCCGCGAGCGCGGCGGCACGAGGTTCCTTGTCGAGACATATGATCTCGTCGAACGACTGTCCGCAGAGCTCCACGTATGAGCTGAACCCGAAGGGCATCACCCTGTCCACGTACGGGTTCAGACGCAGGAACGGGACCGCGTTTCCGTCGGTCACCCATGTGATGTGGGACGCGGGATACTTACGCTTCAGCGGCGGAAGAACTGCGGTCGTGCGCAGGACATCGCCCGCCGCCGCGAGCTTGATGATGAGGATTCGCGTCCCCATCGGGCTGTAGCGGGTGCACCCCTCGCAGCGGCCGCTCCACTCACAGGGACGGTCGCCGAGATAGAATCTGCAGTCGAACCGCACGGTCGTGTCCATGTCTCTCCCGTGTTCGGGCGCGGTCACTCGATGTATCCCAGGGACCGCAGTTTCTCCTTGATGCCTTCGTCCATCGGTGAGGCCATCGGGGAGCCGTCGCCCCGGGTCTCCCCTGTCTCGTAGGTTGCGACCCACTCAAGCGGGTGCGCGGCCATGTATTCGTCCTCGAAGAGCTCCACCGCTGGGCGTCCGTCCAGATCCTCCGCGACCGGCAGACCCAGGTAGGCCATGAGCGTCGGCATCACATCGACGACAGACAGCTCCCCGGTCGTGCGGCCGCCCTTGATGCCGGGCCCCGCGAAGATGATGGCGCCTTCGATCCCGTGATCCCACGGGACGTCCTTACCGCCCTCGACCGTCCGGATGGTCTCGCCGCGCTCCCAGCGGACCTTGAGGTCACGCTTCGTTTCGAATCCGTGATCCGACACAAGAAGCACGGCGGTCTCAGGCGGAGCCGCATCGAGGAACTTCCCGACGACCTCGTCGACGAAGGCGTAGTAGTTGCGCACGACGCGCCCATACATGCGGGCGTCCTCGGGCGACACGTCGAAGCCTTCCTCGGTCTGATATCCCCAGTAGTAGTGTGAGACGACGTCCGTGCCCTGAAGATAGACCGCGAACACGTCCGGAGTCTCCTGGATGTAGTAATGAAGGCCGGCGTCCGCGAACGTTCTATCCTTCGCGTAGACCCAGCGCGCGTGAAACTGACGCTGCATGTCGGTGAACCGGGAGTCCGCGAAGAACCGGTCGAGTTCCTGCAGCGTGACGTCCTCCTCGGTTATGACGAACCGCTCGAAGTCGTCATAGAGCCCCTCGGGATACGTCCGCCCGGGGAAGTCCTGCACGTTGAGCCGGCCGTTCCTGTCCCGGGCCGCCCCGAAGGGGACCCCGTGCACCGACCAGTTCACCGGCCAGGCGCGCTGGGCGATCATGAAGCCCTTCACCTCGTCGACCGGCCAGCTCGGCCACCACCCGACGATGCCCACCGACACCCCTTCATCCGTCAGCACGTTCCAGAAAGCCTTCACGCGGCGCATGTTGTTCGTCACCGGGACCTCGTTGTCCGACCCCGGGAGCTCGGCCACGAACCCCGTTATGCCGTGGCGTTCCGGGACGACACCCGTCGCGATCGACGTCCACATCTGCGGCGACTGGATCGGTTCGCCGCTCTTGAGGATGCCGTAGGAACCGCCGCGAACGAGACGCGCTATGCTCGGGAGCTCGCCTGCTTCGAGCATGGGCGTAAGGACGTTCCAGTTTGCCGAGTCCACGCCGATGATGATCACGCGCGGTCGACCCGGCGCGGAGCCGCCCGTCGAGCAGCCCCCCGCCACAGCAGCGATGACGCCGACCGCGGCCACGAACCACGATGATCGCCGCAACAGTCTCCGAGTTCGTTCACTCATTGATGTATGCCCTCAGCAGGAATCCTCGAATTCGTTCACTCATTAATGTATGCCCTCCGCCTTCCGGTCACACCGTCGACAACGCCCCGGATCAGGGCAGACACCCGGCCTCCCTCCCCGCTCGCGGTCTGGGCGATCGCGAAGCCGATCGCCCTCACGGCGGTCGCCGGAAGAATGCCGAACCAGTGATACCACGCGGCGTAGCGTCTGTAGTAGGCCAGCGTGCTCCGTATCCGGTGGTAGATCTTGTAGCGAGTCAGCCCGCCGCCCGAACTCGTGGACACCTTGTGCCAGAGACGCGCGGCCGGTACGTAGAGAACGCCGCCACCCGAGCGCAGTGCGCGTGTCGACCAGTCGGTGTCCTCGTTGTACATGTAGTACGTCTCGTCGATGTAACCGACCGTCTCGAGCGTGCGCACCGGCAGCATCAGAGCGCAACCCGTAAGGTAATCGACCGCCCGCTCGTCATCGAACTGCCCTGCGTCCCGCCGGTGTATACCGACATGCCGGATGTGGCCGCTCCAGAAGGAGACCGCTCCCCCGGCCGACCAGATGACATCGGGCTGATCGTGGTAGTAGATCTTCGGGCCGAGGAGGAGCGCCTCGGGGTTCTCGAGCGCCGCTCGCACCAGCTCGTTCACCGCGTCCGGAGCGATCTCAACGTCGTTGTTCAGAAGCAGAATGTAGTCGGCGCCCCCCTCGCGTGCCGCGCGCAGACCGTGGTTCGCGCCGCCCGCGTATCCGAGATTCCGCCCTGTCTCCTCGATGCGCACCGAGGGGAACCCGCTGCGAACGAGTTCGACAGACGCGTCGACAGACGCGTTGTCGACCATCAAGACCGTCAGGTTCTCATACGACGACGCGAGGAGCGTCCTCAGGCATGGTTCGAGCACTGAGGCTCCGTTCCAGTTGACCACTACCGCCGTGACCGCTGGGAGCGCCACGCTACCCCCTGTGGAGTTCAACGAAGTCCGCGATCGACCGGCGCATCAACTCGCCCGCCTGGTCGCGTTTCGCCTCGGTGGCGACGCCCTGTCTGAGCTTCGCCTCCTCGTCTCCATCGAAGTACCGGATGATGGCTCGCGAGAGCGCCTCAGCGCTCTCAGACTCTACAACATAGCCCGTTTCACCGTCCTTGACCACCTCCGGAAGTCCCCCGACATTCGTGCTGACGACGGGAAGCCCGAATGCATACGCTATCTGAGTGATCCCGCTCTGCGTCGCGGAGAGATATGGCAGCGCCACAAGGTCCGAAGCGATGAAGTACTCCCCGACCGCCTCGTCCGGCACGTGCTCTGCGACGACCTTCACTGCATCGCGAATCCCAAGGGAGTCGATCAGCCGCTCGTACCGCTGTCGCTCGTCATAGAACTCACCGACGACCAGAAGCTGCACGTCGTGCTTCGCCAGAACGGCGGGCATCGCCTCGAGCAGATAGCGGAGCCCCTTGTAGGCACGGACATATCCGAAGAACAGTACCGTCCGCTTCGTAAGACCGATCCTCGCCCGGACCGCATCGCGGTCTATCCCATCGGGTCTGTAGCAATCGTAGATGGGCAGCGCGGCCTGCCGCACCGGCACGCCCGGAAAGAGCGACTGGATGCGGCGGGCAACGACGCCCGAAAGCACGAGGAAGTAGTCGGCTGTGCCAAGAGCGAACCGCGTGAGAAAGCGATCGACGAAACGGTTTTCGTGCGAGACCACGTTCTCCGCGACGAACACGATCCCGGCCCCGCTCCGTCTCTTGACGAGCCGCGCTATCGTGCCCAGCGCCGGCCCGAAGAACGGATTCCACCAGGTGAAGACGACCAGGTCGGGGCGACGCTTCGGCGCCGCGATCCACGCGGCCGCTCTGAACCAGCTTGCCGGGTTGATGGAATCGACGAGCTGACGGGAGGGCGTCGTCTTCACCGGGTCGCGGCTGACGTTCAACTGCGTCTTGCCGGGAAACAGGAGCTTCGGATAGAGGCGGCTGTACGAGACGACGTAGACGTCGTGATCCTGTCTGAGCGCGTCCAGAAGATGCGCAACGAAGAGCGCGTTGCCGCCGCGAAGCGGATACGCCGGTCCAACGATCGCGATGCGAGCGATCTCACCTGCGAGGGCGCGGGTCACCGGCATCGAGACCTCAGCCACTGTTCCCTCCGCGCGGCTTGAGGTGTTCGAGGATCGGATACTTCATCCCTGTGCTCCTGATGTTTGCGATCATCTCGCCGAGAAGCCCGAGCGAGACGAACTGGACGCCGACGACCATGAGCAGGATGCCGAGCGTCAGGAGGGGCCGCCTGCCGATCGCCTCGCCCATGATCTTGATGACCGTGAGATAGACGCCGATCCCGAACCCGCCCGCAAAGAGCACAGCCCCGAGCATGCCGAAGAGGTGGAGCGGCCTGGTCAGGTAGCGCTTCAGAAAGACCACGGTGAGGAGGTCGAAGAAACCGCGCGCGAAGCGCTCGATCCCGTACTTCGACTGACCGAACTTCCTTGCGTGGTGCCTGACGACGGTCTCGGTGACGCGGAAGCCTGCAAAATGCGCGAGCACCGGTGTGTAGCGGTGCAGCTCGCCGTAGACCCGTATGGTCTTGACGACGTCCCTGCGGTAGGCCTTCAGACCGCAGTTCATGTCGTGGATGGTCAGCCCGCTCGCCATCCGCGTGACCCCGTTGAAGATCTTCGAGGGGATCCGTTTCGACAGCGGGTCGTGCCGCTCCTTCTTCCAACCCGAGACGAGGTCGTATCCGTCCTCTATCATCTTCACCATTCCCGGAATCTCGGCGGGATCATCCTGGAGATCGCCGTCCATCGTCACCACGACATCTCCCTGCGCCTCCGCGAACCCGACGGCCAGGCCGGCGGACTTGCCGATGTTTCGCCCGAACGAGATGACCTCTACGTTGTCGTGAGACGCATGGAGCTCTCGCAGGATCCCAAGCGAGTCGTCGGTACTCCCGTCGTTGACGAACAGCACCTCCCAACCCATGCCGCTGGGCGTCATCGCCGACGCGATGGTATCTATCAGCTCGCGCAGGCTCTCCGCCTCGTTGTAGATCGGGATCAGTATGGTGACCTTCATCAGTGCCACTCCTTGGTCGATTCGGCTACGCCCGATAGAGATCGGCGACCCACTCGAGCTCGCGCTCGAGCCCTGTCTTGAGGGACATCCGGGGCCGGAACCCCAGGATCTCGCCCGCCTTCGAATTGTCCGCGCATGTGTCGCTGACGTCGCCTCGCTCCGGACCGACGTACCTTCTGTCGAGTCTTCGTCCGAGCGCCTCATCGATGAGGTCGAGGGCATGGTTGAGCGTGACGCTGCTGCCGCCGCCGAGATTGAAGACCTCCCCCGGAGGCCCGCTCTCAAGCGCCGCGACGATTCCGCTCACGATGTCATCCACATACGTGAAGTCCCGCGTTTGCTTGCCGTCACCGTAGATCTCGATCGGCTCACCCAGAAGCCCGGCCCTGAAGAAACGATGGAAGGCCATGTCCGGTCGCTGACGCGGACCGTATACCGTGAAGAACCTAAGCGACACGGTCGGGACACCGTAGTTTCGATGGTAGAGCACCGCCAGATGCTCGCCGGCCAGCTTCGTAACGCCGTACGGCGAGACGGGACACGTCAGTCCCCTCTCGCGCATCGGGAGGTCGTCGGTCTGGCCGTAGACCGAGGATGATGACGCATACACGAAGCGGTCGAGTCCGCGCTCCTTGACGGCTTCGAGCAGACGTTGCGTCGCGCGAACGTTGCAGTCGAGGTAGGTCTCGAAGCTCTTGCCCCAGCTGGCGCGCACGCCGGCCTGAGCAGCCATGTGGCAGACGCCGTCGACGCCGTCGAGCAGCGGCTCGAGATCGGCCGTGGCGAGGTCAGCCTCGACGAACGTGAACCCGTCCGAAGAGAGCGGCCCCCGGAGGTTCCCCTCCTTGATGCTTCTGGGGTAGTAGTCCACGAAACTGTCGACGCCCACGACGTCGGATCCGGCGTCGACCAGCCGTTCCGCGAGATGAGACCCGATGAACCCGGCCGCGCCTGTTACGAGGTAGCGCTTCACTCGTTCGCCTCCCGCTCTTCGCCTGCCGCCGAACCCGGCGGCGCACACTCCGACGCCCCGGTTCTCGCGAGCGCACCCTCCTCTTCGATCTGCCGGAAGCTCTCGGTCAGCCGGATGCTCATCGACGAGAACGACCACAGCCCGACGAGCGTGATGATGATACCCGTCATCGGGTGCGCGAGCAGCATCACGGCCATGACGTCGGGACGCGCCATTCCGAGCCCGGCCGCGAAGATGAGTCCCATGATCATCTCGTTGTACCCTACCTGCGCAGGTGGCGTCGGGAGGATATAGGACAGCGAGATGAGAGTATAGCCGAAGAGGACCACGGCAAAACTCACCGGGATGTCGAACGCCAGGAACATCAGGCGGAAGTAGACGGCGTCGAGCAGGACCGCGCCCCCGGTAAGCGCCAGCAACGCCCAGAGGCTCCGGGCCGTTGAGGCCGACATGGACAGACCGTTGATGAACAGGCCGAGCCACGAGGACATGCGCTCGTAGACCCGCGCCGGGAGCCACGAGAGGGTCCGGCAGGCAAGGCGCACGGTGGCGTCGCGGTTCCTGATGGCAAGGAGCAGAAGCCCCACGGCCATCACGAAGATGACCAGAACGGCGACGATCAGAGATGCAAGAGACCCGGAGAGCCGTACCGAGAGCACCGGGACCATGACGATCACGAGCAGAATGGAGAAGAGCTCCAGCAGCTTGTCGACGAACACGGTCGGCAAGCTGGCCGCGATCGGCACGCCCTTCATGCGCTTGAGGAAGAACGACTTCGCGAGCTCTCCGGCGCGGATGGGGATGATGTAGTTGAGGAAGTAGCCTGCCATCATCATGGAGAAGCTCTCGCGTACCGTGACGCGCTCGATCGGGCGGAGTATCAGTCGCCATCGCAGGCTTCGCACGAAGTACGCCGAGAGATAGACCACGGCCGCAAGCGCCAGCCACCTCGGGTCCGCGCTCCCTATGCGGGCGCCGATGCTCCCGAGGTCGAGTCCCCTCAGAGCGATGGCGAGGAGGACACAGCCGACCACAAGAGCCAGCACTATGCGCGTGCGTCGACTCACGAAACGGTCCTCTCTGCGAGCACGCCCCTGTGGTGCGCGAAAAGAAGTTTGAGCGGACCCGGCGCTGAGCGCTCGATCGCGAAGTGCTTGCCGATCTCCCGCAGGAGCAGGTCACGCTTCTCCGGGACGAAGTACGGCAGGTCGTCCCACCGCCAGGTGTAGTGTTCGAGACGCTTCGAGCCTGAGACGCGGCTCTTCAGGAACGGCAGGAAGGTCGCAATGACCTCCTCTATCGGCGAGTCGATGTCCGGCCACCACGGCGTATCGACGACGAGACGCTCGAGCGGGCTGAACCCGTGGTCCGCGAGCAGGCTCTCGATCAGACGGACATTCATCGAGGAGATCTCACCGTGGCTCCACTCCTCGCCCGCCGCCCTGTGGTGGAGCCGGTGCACCGGGAAGCCGTAGTTCAAGGTGTTCGAGACGAAGATCATCACGTAGCGTTCGCTCGCAGCGCACATCTCCTCGACGAGCTTCGCGGGGTCCGGCGACTGCGGGAGCGCATTGAAGTTCCACACCAGGTCGTACGCCCGTCCGGGCGCGGACAACAGATCGCCATCGCTCACGCGGATGTTCACCCTGTCCGAGAGCCCGAGGCCTGACCAGATCCGGCCGGCGAGTTCCGCCTGGTCCGTCTCCGCAAGCAGAAGATCGACGTGCGCGCCACGCTGGGCGAGCGGGATGCTGTTCAGGCCGCCGATGCCGGTGATGCCGTCCAAAGGACCCTCGAGCACCCGTTTCACGTCGTGACGTCCGGCGAACCGCTCCAGCATCGTCGCCACAGCGATACGCTCGTACGTCGTTCCGAGTCCGGTATCTCGATCGACAGCGGCCATCCCTCAGAGTCCCTTCCTGAGCGCTTCGGCCACCTCGCGCGGCGTGGGCGGGCACCCGGAGATGTGCGTCAGGCCCTCTCGCTCCGCCAGAGGGCCGGTGCACTTCCCGAAACATATCACCTTGCCGCGACGCTGAGGCAGACGGCCCTCGCGACCCTGCACGATATGCAATCCCCCTACGATCCCCCACCAGGCCAGTTTCGGCACGAGCGTGAACCAGTATCGTGGCTCGCGCAGGGCGAGCGAGACGGCGCCGCCGAACGAATCGATGCACATCGAGCAGGCGGTGCAGTCCCTCCACGAGTAGATGTTTGCGACGCGTCCGAATTCCTCGTTCGCGCGGGCGAACTGCCGTGTCGGCGCGTGGCCGAGGACCTCGGGGTTCAGCGAACCAACCCCCTTCTCCGCCGCGAGTCTGAGATGCTTGACCTCGGCCGGGTCGATTCCCATGTGTCTCGCTGCTGTGGCGTCGACCTCGAGCATGTTGGTCCCGACCGCAAGCAGGTTCGAACGGACGCGCTTCCCGTTCAAGGGACCGTCCCCCTCGAGTCCCACGATCCCGTCGAGCACGACGAGGTCGGGCGGCCGAAGCCGCGCCTGCTCGGCCAGCGGCTCGTGCAGTCCGAGATGGTGATCGAGCTTCTTGTCGGCCTGCGACAGCATGCCCTTGTGGTTCTTGATGGCCAGCGTCACGGTTGTGTAGCCGTGCGTCTTCATCTTCGGCACGTTGATATAGAGATCGGCGTCCTCGAGCATTTCGGGGACACCGACCTCCCCATACTTCCACTCGCGTTTCCTCCGCGGCACACCGTTGAACGTCACGAGTTCGACGCCCAGCCGGTCAGCCAGCGCCCGATATCCCGACTTCTCGAACACCCAGTCGCTGTCGAGCCCGACACCGGGACCGTCGGCCAGCGTGATGCGACCGACGCCCGCGTCGCGGAGCAGCCGCACGAGCGCCTCTACGACCGCCGGATGGGTCACGACGCCGGATTCCGGACCGCGACCCGTGACGATGTTGGGCTTCACGATGGCGGTTCGGGCTCCGGCGAACGACATGTCGAGGTCCGCGAGCGCTCTCTCGATCTCTCCGCGGATGACGTCCACGTCGTAGGCGCGGACCTCGCTCAGAACGACCGTCATCGCGCCCCCCGCCCGCCGGTTTCGCCTTCCTCGACCATCCCGCTACGCTTGCATTGCGGGACCGCGAGCCTCGCAGCCACCGATGCCAGGGTCGGCGGGTGCATCAGCATGTTCGTGTATCCGGCGTTCGCGAGCGGGCACGAGCAGAGGCCGTCGCGCACGCGCCGCCTCAGCTTCGCCGCCTCATCGCCAAACCAGATCTCGGCGAAGTCATAGCCGGTCCGGCGCAGGTTCCCCACGGGTTTTGCCTCGATACAGCAGAACCAGACGTCCCCGTCGGGAGCGATCTGCGCCGACGCGATACCTGCGTAGCACGGGATGATCTGACGCCTCTCCTGGAGGTAGCGCTTCACCATGTCGTAGTAGCGGATCCTGAAGGACTGGGTGATGCGACTGATGCCCCGGAACTGCTGTTCCCGGAGTCGAGCCGTCAGGAAGTCGACGGCAGCGGCGTAGTCGCCGGGCTCGGGGGTGACGCCGGCCGCCACTGTGCCGAGTTCTACACGCTCTTCTGCGATCTCGGTGATGAACGAGTCGGGCTCGAGTTCTCGCATCACGTAGCGGTAGATGTCCGGTATCCGTGTGACGTTATGGACGGAGACCACGGTGTGCACGCCGACCGTCAGATTGCGCGCATCGAGCGAGCGGAGTCCCTCGTAGGTCCGCAATGCCCGTTCGAAGTTCCCGGGGACGCCCCGAATCGCGTCATGCCGCTCGCCGATGTCGTCGATCGACAGATTGATGATGATCTGGCTGCCGGAGCAAGCCCGCGTGATCCGGCCGACCATCTCCGGAATACGGTCACAGAGGATGCCGTTCGTAGGAATATTGATGATGCCCGGTGACCCCGCCTCGCACGCGCTCGCACAGATCTCCGGGAGGTCGGCCCTCAGGAAGGGTTCTCCGCCGCTCATCGTGTACCAGTACGGGGCGCGGCCCAGCGAGCGGAAGACACGCGCGAACTCATCCGCAGAGAACTCGTCGGCCTCGCGCTCGTAGACGTTGCACGTCCGGCAGCGCGAGTTGCACCGGTAGGTCACGCTCACGGTCAGGTTGAGCGGGAGCATGCGCGGGCGGCCGAACGTGCGCATCGCCCTGTAGAGCGGTATGCGTGCGAGGACGCCCAGCATCATGAATCTCCGGATGTTCCGCCGTCGGTGCGCGGTGATGGCGCGTTCCTGAGGTCCTTCGTCGACTCAGAGACGTCCCACGTGAAGGGATTTCGACCGAACAGATGAAAGTCGAAGAACCCGAGCATGCGCCCGAGGAACTCGAGCCAGACGCCGCCGACCGTCCATATGACGGTTCGCGGCGCAAACTCGAAGTCCTCGCGGAGCACCGAGAGGATACCCCCGACCTTCTTTGTTGACACCTCGTACGACTGCTCACGCTCGAGCCAGAGGTGTCCGGCGTAGATGCGTCTCCGTTGCTTCAGGAAGTCACTGACCGTCGCGGCCCCCTTGTTGTAGACGATGGCCTCGGGGACGTAGATCAGGCGCTTGCCGTTCTCGGCCACGATCGCCTCGATCGAAGCCTCGTCCACCGCGCTCTCGGGCGGGATCCGCGTAACGAACGAACCGAACGCGACCATCTCCCCCAGCTTCGGTGACTTCAGTGCCAGGCGATGATGGAGCCGCCAGAGCATGTGAACGACGAATCCCATGAAGGTATCGGGGTCATCCACCGGTGTCGGGCGTCCGCCCGTCATTCCGACCGTCGCGTCAGCGAACGGCGCGACCATGTGCTCCACGCAGTCCGGATGAGGAACCGTATCGCCGCTCTCGAGCACGAAGACGCTCAACCCCTTGCGGGCCTCCGCCAGGAACAGGTTGATCGCTGACGATTTGCCGCGGCGCTCCTCCTGTCGGATCAGACGCACCCTCGGATCGCGCGCCGACCAGCGCCGCACGATGGCATCGGTCCCGTCGGTCGAGCCGCTCGATACGACGATGATCTCGGAGATCTCGACGGTCCGAAGCGACTGCGTGGAGAGAGCATCGAGCAGACGTTCGATGTTCTTCTCCTCGTTGTAGGCCATGACACCGACGCTGACCTTGATCATCCTTCCTCCGGGTGTATGCGGTACAGTCCGTCAGACGCCGTCGAGCAGCCGCTCGCCGAGTGACTCGGGGAGACCAGCCGTGATGATCTTGCGGCGCGCGCGCTTCACGCTGTACTTCACGCGTCGGAGCTCAAGACTCCCGGCATCGAGATCGAGGATGCCGTACGCCGCATCGGGGTTGTCATCACGCGGCTGTCCGACGCTCCCGACATTGATGAGGTAGCGTACGTTCGGCGCAAGCCGGACGTGCGGACCCGCCTCTGCCCGGACCGTCCCACCCTCCAGGGACACGACCAGGGGCACGTGTGTGTGGCCGATCAGACAGAACTGCTCGTCGAACGCCTCGAACTGGTACGAAGCGCCCAGCGTGTCGATGACGTAGTGCCAGCCCGGCGGGTCCTCGGGGCTGGCATGGACCAGCCTCACCCCGTCGACCCGTTCCGTGAGCGGAAGCGCGCTGAAGTAGTCCCGGTCATCTGCGGCCAGCTGGTCACGCGTCCAATCGATGGCAGTCCGCGCGCTCTCGTTAAAACGGAAGCTCTCCGCCGCGTCGAACACAGCCGTGTCGTGATTGCCGCGGACCACCGCGTCGAAAGTCTCGCGCACCATGTCGATCGTCTCGCGCGGACTCGCTCCGTAACCTACGACATCGCCCAGACACCAGGCCACATCATACCCGCACACAGAGGCATCCTTGAGTACCGCCTCGAGAGCCTCACTGTTGCTGTGGATGTCGCTCGCTATGAGGCAGCGCACACTGTCTCCAAGCGGATACCGGTCTTAGCCGGTCTCCTCGGATTCCGCCACCGGTTCCCCCGGCGGTCCGGCCACCGGCTCGCCCGGCTCCGGGTCATCGCGGACGTCGCGGGCCACGTGATCGAGGACCCCGTTGACGAACCGGGCGCCCTCGTTGGACGAGTACTTCCGCGCTATCTCCACGGCTTCGTTGATCACGACGCCTATCGGATTCTCGGGCACGCAGATGAGTTCGAACGCGCCGATCCGGAGCACTGTCCGGTCGACGGCTCCCATGCGCGAGATGTCCCAGTGCTCGCTGGCGCCTGATATCAGACCGTCGATGCGGGAGTGATGCTCGCGCACACCCGCCACGATGACCTTCGCGAACGCAAGCGCCTCGTCGCGAGCCTCATCGATCTCCGGTATCGGACCGTCGTCTATCCCGGTCACTTCCTCACGGTAGAGCAGTCTGAGCGCAAGCTCCCTGCCTTCCCGCCGGATGCCGGTCCCGCCTTTCCTGTCCTGCGGCAAGCTATTCCATCCTCGCGTAGAGGTCGGCAAGCTCCATGGCTGCCATGGCAGCGTCCCAGCCGCGGTTTCCGGCCTTGGTCCCCGCTCGCTCGATGGCCTGTTCGATGCTGTCGGCGGTCAGGACGCCAAAGACGGTCGGCACGCCGGTCTGCATGCC
This sequence comes from uncultured bacterium, assembly GCA_964572375.1. GTDB lineage: Bacteria > Joyebacterota > Joyebacteria > Joyebacterales > Joyebacteraceae > JAPEKQ01. Next base: position 18,577 of record CAZNHF010000012.1, read on the forward strand.
CGCATGTGCAACGCCCTTCGCGACTTCCGCTGCCACATAATCGAAATGCGGCGTTCCACCCCGGATGACCGCACCGAGGCATAGTACCGCATCGTGCGAGCCCGAGTCACCCATTCTCTTGGCGACCGCGGGCACGTCGAACGCCCCAGGCACCCATGCTATCGTGATGTCATCGTCGGCCACGCCGTGCCTTCTCAGGCAGTCCATCGCTCCCTCGAGAAGCTTGATGGAGATGAACTCGTTGAACCTCGAGACCACGATCCCGAACGACCGCCCCTCACCGGTGATGTGTCCTTCGTACACCTTGCTCATTTCCGACCTCCGTGTGTTTTGGATACCTCGGTCGCCGTGGGATCCTTCTCATCCGCGGCCGCGTCAGCCCCGCACTCGCCGGGTTCGAGATCCAGGTAGTGTCCAAGTTTGTCACGCTTTGTCGTCAGGTAGTGCTTGTTGCGCTCGTTCGGCTCGATCTGTATGGGAACACGCTCGACGATCTTGAGGCCATGCCCCTCCAGCCCGACGATCTTTCGCGGGTTGTTCGTCAGGAGCCGGATCCTGCGCACGCCGAGATCCGCGAGCATCTGCGCCCCCACCCCGTAGTCCCTGAGGTCGGCAGCGAAGCCAAGATCCTCGTTCGCCTGGACCGTGTCTCTGCCGTTGTCCTGGAGGGCGTAGGCCCTGAGTTTGTTCCCGAGGCCGATACCTCGACCCTCCTGGCGCATGTACAGGAAGACGCCGGTGCCCTCCCGATCGATCATCGAGAGCGCGTGCCCGAGCTGACTGCCGCAGTCGCAGCGGCGGGAACCGAAGACGTCGCCCGTCAGGCACTCCGAGTGCACGCGCACGAGGACGTCATCCTCGGGGCCGGGGTCACCCTTGACCAGGGCAAGGTGCTCCTGGTCGTCCACGTCGTTCTCGTACAGATACAGCCGGAACTCACCCCAGCGGGTCGGCAGTTGTGTGACCGCCACGCGGCGGACAAGACGCTCCGTGCGCTGCCGGTAAGCGATGAGGTCCTTGATACTGACGAGCGTCAGCCCGTGACGCTCCGCAAACCGACGGAGTTCGGGCAGCAGCGCCATGCTTCCGTCATCGCTCATGATCTCACAGAGGACTCCCGCAGGAGACAGACCGGCAAGCCGGGCCATGTCGACCGCCGCCTCGGTGTGTCCGGCCCGTCTGAGCACTCCCCCATCGGCGGCCCTCAGGGGGAAGATGTGTCCGGGTCTCGCGAGGTCGCGGGGTCTTGTCGCGGCCTCCACCAGCACGTGGATCGTCTTCGCGCGGTCGTGCGCGGAGATCCCCGTCGTCGTGTCCTCGATGGCGTCGACCGAGACCGCGAAGGCCGTGCTCATCCTCGATGTGTTGTCCGCCACCATGGGATGAAGATCGAGCTCGTCGAGGCGTTCACCCGTCATCGGGACACAGATGAGCCCTCGTCCTTCTTTCGCGATGAAGTTGACCGCCTCCGGAGTGATCATCTCGGCGGCCATGATGAGATCGCCTTCGTTCTCGCGTGTCTCGTCGTCGACGACGATCACCATCCGTCCATCCCGGATGTCCTGGATCGCCCTCTCGACGTTCTGTCCCGTCATGATCGCTCGCTCCGTGTTTGCATGCGCTGTGTCAGAATCCCAACTCTCGCAGCCTCTCGAGCGTGAGTCCGCCCGTTTCCGGCCCGCCCGTGTCCCCGCCTGCTTCGTCCCCACGCCCGGACATCTCCGCGAGCAGCTTCCTGAGGTGCTTCGCGAGAATGTCCGTCTCCACGTTCACCTTCGTACCGCGCCGATAGTCACCGGATATCGTGGCAGCCAGCGTCTCGGGGATGAACGCCACCGTGAGGCTGTCCCCGTCGATCGCGGCCACGGTGAGGCTCGTCCCATCGACTGTGACCGAGCCTTTGCGGACGATGTCGGTGGCCAGACGTCCCCGGAGTTCGAGCGTCGTCTCGACGCCGCTCCCGCGCTCGCGCCTGTCCGTCACGACGGCCACGCCGTCGACGTGACCTGTCACGATGTGCCCGCCAAGACGGTCCCCGAGCCGAAGGGCCCGTTCGAGATTCACGCGATGGCCCGCCCGAAGCGTTCCCAGCGTTGACGCGCGGAGCGTCTCGGCGACCGCGTCCGCCTCGAAGTGTCCACCGGCGGTAGCGACGACCGTCAGACAGACGCCGTTGACGGCTATGCTCTCTCCATGGGAAAGAGCGGACGATAGTCGTGTCTCCACAGACAGCCTCGCTCCGTCGCCCCTGCTCGCGAGCGATCGGACGCGCCCGATGTCCTCTATCAGCCCCGTGAACATGTCGTCAGATCCTCCGCCGGTCGTCTGCTCCGGCTCGTTTCATCCACTGCATCGGGGGAGCTTCGGACATGCGCCGTGAAGAGAACGTCGTTCCCGATCTCTTCCCACTCTGCGTCCTCGAGCGTCACATGCGACGCAAGCTCTCCGAACGCGCGCACGCCATCGTTGCCGGCCAGCTTCGGCGCGACGAAGACCGCGAGCCGCGTAGCGAGGGCCGAATTGAGGAGCACCGTCCCCAGCGTCGCCCCACCCTCGCAGAGGATGTCCGTCATCCCCTCGTTGGCGGCACGTCTCAGAAGTGCGCGTGCGTCCACACGGCCGTCGGGTCCGGCAGGGAGTCGCCACACCGTGACACCTTCGGACTCGAACGAGCATGCCCTCGTCCTAAGTGAAGGGTCGTCGATGCACGCGATGACAGTGCGGACATCCCGGGCGGTTCTCACCAGCCGCGCGTCATCCGACGTCCGCAGGCGCGAGTCCGCGACGATACGGACGGGCTGGTGTCCTGCTGGTCCTCCTCGCCGGTCGGTAAGTTCCGGGTCGTCAGCCAGCACAGTCCCGATGCCCACGAGCACGGCGTCGCTTCCCGCGCGCATCGCGTGGCCCCTCTCGCGCGAAGCCTCACCTGAGATCCAGCGCTCGCCCGATGCCCCCGCCGTGATGCGACCGTCGAGCGTCACCGCAAGCTTGAGCGAGACGAGCGGAAGTCCGGTCAGGCGGTACCGGATGTACGGTTCGTTGAGACGCCGGGCCTCGGTCTCGAGACAGCCCACGTCGACCGTGATGCCGGCCTGACGCAGGATCTCGACGCCGCGACCCGACACATCCGGGTTCGGGTCGGTCATCGGTGTGACGACACGCGGGATCCCCGCTTTGATGATGGCGTCCGTGCAGGGCGGGGTATTGCCCCAGACGCAGCACGGTTCGAGGGTGACATAGAGGTCCGCCCCGCCGGCATCCACACCCGCATCGGCGATGGCGTTGACCTCCGCGTGGGCGTCGCCATACGCTCGGTGGTAGCCGCGTCCGACGATCGCGCCGTTCTTCACGAGCACGGCTCCGACGCGCGGGTTCGGACTTGTACGACCACGTCCGAGTTCGGCCATGACCATGGCCTCCCGCATCGACTCGATGTCACGCCGCTCTCTCTCAGACATCCGTCACCTCATCGTCGACTCGTCCGCACTTCGGCCCGACCCGGTCGCCCCGGTCGCGCAAAAGAAAACGCCCCGAGTCTTCGGGGCGCACGGGAACGGGGCGTCGAACACCCCGGTCGCGGTTCCTTCTTCCATCCAGACTTTCACTGTCGGCGCCTGAATCTCACAGGCTCTGCGAATCTCTCCGCTCGCGGGCTATCACCGCCGGTGGGGAATCTCACCCCGCCCCGAAGGAACGACTGTCACTAAGAGAATCTACCACGCGCGGGCCACGCTGTCAAGAAGTCGCCCGCCGCCGCTCCCGCTGCCATCGACGCCGTCCACACCACCGCGCGGCGCCGAGTGGCGCTCATTCCGCGTCCACCGCCGGCATGAGCCCTTTCGCGAACTCCTCAGCGTCAAACCGTGCGATGTCGTCGAGTCCCTCGCCCACCCCGACGAACCGCACCGGGATGGCCAGCTCTCTGGCGATGGCGACGACGATCCCGCCCCGCGCCGTTCCGTCAAGTTTCGTCAGCACGATCCCCGTGAGCCCCACCGCCTCATCGAACAGACGCGCCTGGGACAACGCGTTCTGTCCCGTATTGGCGTCGATCACGAGCAGCACCTCGTCGGGCGCCCCTGGAAGGCGTCTTTCGACGACGCGCCGGATCTTCGCGAGCTCGGCGATGAGGTTCTTCTGGGTGTGGAGACGGCCTGCTGTATCGATGATCAGATGATCGAGGCCTCGCGAGACAGCCGCCTCGACCGCGTCATACGCGACCGAAGCCGGGTCCCCGCCCTGCTGACCAAAGACGAATTCCGCGCCGGTCCGCTGGGCCCAGATCTGAAGCTGCTCCGCTGCTGCGGCACGGAACGTATCCGCCGCCGCAAGCAGAACCCGCTGGCCATCGTTCCGATAGAATCCCGCGAGCTTCCCGATGGTCGTGGTCTTTCCGGTCCCGTTGACTCCGACGACCAGCGTCACATACGGGCGCACCCCATCGGGGCCCGTGTCTTCCGATGGATGAACCTCGTCTCGTCTTCCGAACAGGCTTCGGATCTCGTCCGCGAGAAAACGCACGATCGCATCCGCGCCCGTATCCTCCATACCCGGCGCGGCATCGCGCAGACGACCCACGAGATAGAGCGACGTGTCCACGCCCACATCGGCCGCGATCAGCGTCTCCTCGATGGTCGCCAGCGCCTCATCGTCAAGCGCGCGCCCACCACGGAGCGCGCGCTGAATTCCGTCTACGATGGCCTCTCGCGTCCTGGACAGACCGCTAAACAGCTTCGTAAGCGATCTCCTCACGCTCCACCTCGTTCCCCATGGCGTCCAGCCGCACTGAAACGACCTTCGAGACCCCGGACTCCTCCATGGTAACACCGTAGAGACGGTCCGTAGCCTGCATCGTGACCTTGTTGTGTGTGATGATGATGAACTGCGTGCGCGCGGAGAACTCCTTGAGCATCTTGATGAAGCGGCGCACGTTGGCGTCGTCGAGCGGGGCGTCTACCTCGTCGAGGATGCAGAACGGCGAGGGCTTCACAAGGTAGAGGGCGAAGAGAAGTGCGATCGCCGTCAGTGCCTGCTCGCCGCCGGACAGAAGACTCAGCCGGCCGAGGTTCTTCTCGCGAGGACTCGCAGCAATCTCGATTGGAGACTCGAGCGGGTCGTCGGGATCGACAAGCCTCAGGTCGGCTTCGCCACCCTCGAAGAGGCGCGTGAACGTCGTGACGAAGTTCTGGCGCACCAGTTCGAAGGTGTCGAGGAACATCTGTCGGGCGGCCTCGTTGATCTGATTGATCGCCTCGATGAGTGACGCCTTTGAGCGCTGCAGATCCTCGAACTGGGCCTGCAGGAACTCGAGACGCTTGCTCTCCTCGTCATACTCATCGAGGGCGAGCAGGTTCACCGGACCCATCGAACGCAGACGGGCCTTGAGGCGCTCGACCTCACACCGCGTCTGGTCCCAGTTCACCGGACCGCTGTCCTCATCGAGCATGAGCGCCATGTGCCGGACGCCGTCATCGTCATCGTCATTCTCATCGGGCTCGTCCTCAGCCGAAGCGTCCGTCCCCACCATCGGGACAGACTCGCCACTCGTCGCGGCTGCAACGGCGTCTTCGGAATGAACACCGACCGTCGGTGGCCCTCCGTCAGCAGGAGTGATGCGCAGGGGCTCCACGGCGATGTCCTCCGAGTAGTCCTCGAGGATCCTGTCGCGCAGCGCCTCAGAACGGCCTCTCACCTCCGTGTCGCGAAGCTCGATCTCATGCAGCTCCCGCTGGATCCCGTCACGCTCCTCACGCGCCGTCCGGCTCGTCTTCTCGACCTCGTCAAGCTGCGTCCGCAGTGTGCGGGTCGCGTCTCGGACGGCATCCCTTCTGGTCTTGAGCCCCGTCTGACGCGCCGCGACTCCCTCAAGCCGCTGCCCGTCATCAGTGAGCTTCGCGGCGAGATCCGAGATCGCCTCGGCATGATCGGTGTTCTCACCGGTCTTTCGTTCGATGGCGGATTCGGCGGCTGATGCGCGTTCGCAGAGCTGTCCGTGATCCGTCTGGAGATGTTTGAGCGCGGCGTCAGCCGACGCCGCCTCGAGTTCGGCGACTCGCTGCGCCTCGATGGCCGTCTCCCGCGCCATCTCGAGCTCGCCGTATCTGCGCTGGAGGTCATCGAGGCGTTCTCCAATCTCGTCTTCGCCCCTGGAAAGCTGCACGAGTCGACCGGACAGCGTCTCGATCTCAGTCCGCGCCCGACTCATCCTCTCGCCCAGCGCGTCGCGTCGCAGCGTGATCTCCTCGACACGTTCCGCGGCGCTCGTCTTTGCGAGCTCGAGCTCCGTGAGCCGCCGTTTGGCCTCCCAGAGATCGGCCTCCGCCTGCTCCGTCCGCACGCCGCATTCCCGCGAGCGCGACGTTAGACGCTGGAGCGCATCTTTCGCCTCACCCTCGAGGCGTGTAGTATCCACCAGCAGCTGTTCAATTCTCTCCACCTCGCGCTCGGCCTCCGCAACCCGCTCTTTCCGACGCAGGAGACCCGCCTCCGCGTTGCCGCTGCCGCCGCCCGTGAGGAGCCCCTCCGCGCTCACGGCGTCACCCGCGCTTGTCACGAAGGTCACGCCACGGTCACGGTGTCGCGCCGCGAGTTCCACGGCCGTGTCCAGGTCGCGCACCACGACGGCGCCCTCGAGCAGAAGCTCGACGACCGGTCTGAGATCATCTTCGCACTGAACGAACGAAGACGCGCTCCCGAGAACCTTGGGGGAAGTGAGAATTGCGTCGGGCGTCGGGCGGATGTGGACGAGCGTCACCTCGTCGAGCGGGACGAACGTGGCGCGGCCACGGGCGCTCGCTCCCAGGTGCTCCAGCGCTCTCCGGGCATCCGTCCTGCTCTCGGCGACGACGTACTGCGCCGCGCCGGCGAGCGCCGACTCTATGGCAGCCGCCGCGCTGGGGTCGACCTGAATGACGTCAGCGACCGTGCCCCTCAGGCCCGGCAGCTCATGCGAGCGGTCCGTGAGCAGTGCCCTCACGCCCTCCGCGAAGCCACCGTACCCGTCGCGCATCTCCTTGAGAAGACCGAGCTTGTGCCGTGCCGACTCCCTCTCGCCCTCCGCGCGTGTTTTCCCCTCTCGCGACGTCAGCAACGCTTCACGCGCGATATCGAGGTCGCTCTCTGTTGCCTTCTCCATGGCGCGTGTGCCCTGCGCCGCGGTCATGAAGCGTTTCTCCTCTGAAAGCGCATCGAGGATCCCGGATTCGCGTTCCGAAAGGTCCCTCCTCGCATCGGCGAGCGCAGTTTCGATCTCCGTATGCTCTCCAATGAGATCATCGAGACGCGACCGATAGCTCTCGAGTTCCCCCTTCAGTCCCGCCGAGCTCTCAAGCCCCTCGAGCCGGGTCTGCTTCTCCCCCGCCAGGGCCTTCTTGACGTCCCAGTACTCCTGGTCGATCTGCTTGAGCGTCACGCGCTTCTCGGTCAGGCCGGCGTCGCGTTCCTCGGCGGATGTCGAGGCCCCGGCGAGCGACTCTTCGATCTTTCGAATCTGCTCGCGAGCCTGCTCGAGTTCAGCCTTGAGGTCCGTGATCTCGGGCGCGAGTTCTTCGACGCGCCGTTCGGCAGCGCGTCTTCGCTCTCGCGCGACCAGCAGCCCGTCGGCCAGATTCCGCGCCTCCGCGTCGATCACGCCGACCTCTTCGTCCAGACCGGCCAGCGTCTCCTCGTGCGATGAGAGCGCAGAACGCGCTTCGCGCGTCGCGCTGTCGTCGCGCTCCAGGAGCTCACCGAAAGCCGCGATGCGTGACTTCAGTTCGGTCGCTCGCTCGAGCGAAACCGTGCGGCTCTCCCGCCACTCGCCGAAGTCGCGCCGGGCGAGACCGACCTCGAGCATGCTCAGTTCGTCCGTGTAGCGACGATGACGCCTGGCCTGCGCAAGCTGGCGCTTCAGCGACCGGACCTGCTTTTCGACCTCGCTGATGATGTCGGCAACCCGCTGCATGTCGGTCTCGGTCGCCTCGAGCTTGTTCAGAGTCGACCGCTTGCGGACCTTGTACTTCATGATGCCTGCGGCCTCCTCGAACATGAAGCGTCGGTGGCCCGCGGAATCCGACAGCACCGAGTCGACCATCTTTCGCTCGATGAGCGAGTATGTCCGCGTCCCGATGCCCGTATCGAGGAACAGGTCCTTCACGTCGCGCAGACGGCACGGCGTCTTGTTGATCAGATACTCGCTCTCGCCTGAGCGATACACCTTGCGGCCGATGACAACCTGGGAGTAGTCGGTGGGAAGATATCCACCGCTGTTATCGATCGTCAGGTTCACTTCCGCCCGACCGAGACGCCGCCGCTTCTTCGTACCGTTGAAGACGACGTCCGCCATGCTCGCCCCTCTGAGTTCGGCCGCGCTTTGCTCGCCAAGAACCCACCGGATGGCGTCAGCGACGTTCGTCTTCCCGCACCCGTTCGGTCCTACGACCCCGGTGATGCCGGGACCGAACTCAAGCGTCAGCTTGTGCGCGAACGATTTGAAACCGAAGATCTCGATCTTATCGAGGTACACTGCTCCCCCTGACTCCTCAGACCAGCTTTCGACGGGCGCCGCCTCCGGTCATCCCCGGGCGACGCTTCTCCTGCCGGGCCATCTCTACTCGTGCGCGCCATCCGCATCGCGCCACTCGTGTCGCGCTATCCTGGATCGCACTATTCGGGTGCTCCGCCACCGTTGATCCATCTGTCAGTGGTGTCGGAAACCGCCTCCACCTGAGGTGGCGCAGGCTCATGGAGCCTCTCTATCCAAGCCCCTTCGTAACCGACTTCCTTCATGATGTCAAGCAGTTCCCGCGTGTCGTCAAG
>CAZNHF010000013.1:0-27151 GCA_964572375.1 uncultured bacterium
GTGCGAACGCGGCCCCGGCGAATGCCAGGACCAGAACGAGCGCTACGGACACGAGTGAGACTCGCCGCATGGGCGACTCCTTCCGTGTGGATTGAGCGGCTCGGGGGCCGCTTCCCTTTCGTTTGTACCTTGGTCGTGCGCAGCGGTCCGACAAGGATACCGCGAGAGTGAACCCGGAATCAAGATGGCAGACTGTGGACACTACCGACTGCGGGCACTCCCGACGGACGCGCCCGCCCCGCCCCCGGCTTGGGCCTCCTCCTTGACTCCGGCTCCAGAGCACCCTAGCATTGTGCTATAAGGCCATTCGATGGAGGAGCTGAGATGGTGCACATCAGGCTCGCAAACACCGGAGAGAAGCTCCGCGTCGGCAAGATCGTGGCGGTCGGAGCCAACTACAAGGCGCACGTCATCGAGATGGGCCACGACATGCCCGAGGCCCCGATGATCTTCCTCAAGCCCTCGACGGCCATCATCCACGAGGGCGAGCCGATCGTGTTCCCGAACACGGGCGGCATGCTGCACCACGAGGTCGAGCTCGGGCTCGTCGTCGGCGAGACGTGCAAGGGCGTCCCGGTGGGTGAAGCCGGCGGGATGATCCAGGCGTACTGTCTGGCGCTCGACATGACGCTTCGTGACGTCCAGCTCGATGCGATGAAGCGCGGGTGGCCGTGGGACACGGCCAAGGGATTCGACGGCGCCTGTCCCCTGTCGAATGCGCTCCCGGTGACGGACGTCACGGCGCTCTCGGATCTGGAACTAGGTCTTGAGGTCAACGGTGAGCTTCGTCAGAAGAGCAACACGAACGACATGCTCTGGGGACCGGTCGAACTCGTCGCCATGCTTTCGCAGCACTTCACGCTCGAACGCGGCGACATCATCCTCACGGGCACGCCGTCCGGCGTCGGCCCGGTCGAGCGCGGCGATGAGATCCGTGCATGGCTCGGGGACAAGCTCGAGATGACGTTTCGAATCGTCTAGCCACACCCCGATGGTCTTCCTCCGGCAAGGGCCAACGCCCGCGGGCCATCGGCCGCTCTGTGAAGGATGTGAGGTGAGCCATGGAGACGAACCGTTCCAGAGAGTGCGCGACCTGCTTTGTGACCGAGGATTTCCCCGGCGTGAGCATCGAGAAGAACGGCAGCTGTACCCTCTGCAACGGCTACGACCTGGTGTCGTACGCGAAGTCAAGGACCACGTCCGATCTGGACGAACTCCGGCGTCTTGCCGAGAAGATGAAACGGAACCGCACCGGCAAGTACGACTGCGTGGTCGGTGCCTCCGGCGGGTTCGACAGCTCGTACAACATCTATCTCACAAAAGTCGTGCTCGGGCTGAATCCGCTCGTCGTGAACTACGACCACGGGTTTACGTTCGCTGGCGCGACAGCGAACCTCAACCGCATGTGCGAGGACCTCGGCGTCGATCTTCGCCGGCTCACGAGCCCGAAGCGCAACGACTGGAAGTTCATCAGGCACACCGTTCAGGCTCTTCGCGCCACCGGTCTCTACTGGAGCGTCTGCACGTTCTGCCACTACGTCTGCTCGGCTGTCTCGTACAGGGTCGCACTTGAGGAGAACGTCGGCTACATCATGGGATCGTCCAATCCCTACGAGAAGAGCCTCCACGTTACGAGGGAGTTCCGGCTCCGCCAGATGAAGCAGGCGCTTCGAAGGCAGGGACCGCTCGCCACGCTCAGGACGCTGTACCACCTCGCGGTCGCGCGGTACTACCTGTTGCGGGTGAAGCTCGATTTCTATGTGGGCCCGCCGAGCAATCTCCTCAGAGGATTCCGCCCGCCGGCGTCCGTGGAACGAGTCGACCTGACGCACTACGTACCCTGGGACGTCCCACACATCCTGGAGACGCTGGAGCGCGAAACCCCCTGGCGTGTTCCGCAGGACCCGGGCTTCCCGATGAGGTTCGACTGCCGCATCGAGTCGGGACTGATGGATGCGACGTACAAGAGCACGACGGGACTCACGGTTCATGGGATCGTCGGCAATAACCTCATCTATGGCAAGGTGATGTCGAAGGATGACCTCGCGGAGATGATAAGGCGCTACGACGAGGACACGGATCGCCAGGTGGACGAGGCGATGGAAACGCTTGAGCTGTAGAGTGTCCGTTGTGGCCGCAGCAAGGGCCTCTACCGCTAGCCATCCGCAACTATCTGACTCGCATGCTCCGGCGTACCTGCTCGGAGCTGCTTGCCATATCCAGTCATTCAACGGCAAGCCCAGGCCTACGCAGACCAGTGCTTCCGCACCGCCTGCACCTTCCGTGATGTCGACCTGAGCCGCACAGGACCGACGGCCTTCTCGACCGCGTTCAGGAGTTCCCAGCTTGCGATGAGGTCTGCGATCTTCTTGATGTCCGGCGCGACGACGCGGTCCTGAAGGTAGGTCGGCACGACCGAGCGGATCTGCTTGTGCGCGACCGCCGTCCCCTTCCCCGGCTTCCCCTCCAGAAGATCGAACGCCTGCGCCGCGCACATCATCTCGATGGCGACGACGTTGAGTACGTTGCTCATGATCTCCTTGAGCTTCCGCGCCGCGATCGGTCCCATCGAGACCGTGTCCTCTTGGTCGGCCGCCATGGAAAAGTTGTCGACGACCGCCGGGTGCGAGAGCACCTTATTCTCCGAGCAGAGCGCGGTCGCCGTGTAGTGCGCGAGCATATAGCCCGAGTTGAGACCCTCGCTCACAACGAGGAACGCCGGGAGACCGCCATTGAGGTGCGGGTTGACGAGCCGGTTGATGTGCCGCTCGGAGAGAGAGCCGATCTCGCTCATCGCGATCCCGAGGAAGTCGAGCGGCATCGCGATCGGCTGGCCGTGGAAGTTGCCGCACGAGAGCTGCTCGCCCTCGTCGGGAAAGAAGAGCGGGTTATCCGTGACCGAGTTCATCTCGATCTCGATCTGGCTCCGCGTGTAGTTGAGAGTGTCGATCGACGGGCTGTAGACCTGCGGGATGCAGCGGATGCTGTAGGCGTCCTGGACCTTGCCGGAGCCGCGCTTGATGAAGCCGCTGCTCTTGAGGAGCTTCCTCATGTTGTCGGCCACGGCGTTCTGCCCGTTGAACGGGCGGAGCTCGTGGATGCGCGCGTCGAACGGCGTCATCGGGGTCCTCAGAGCGTCGGCCGACATCGCGCTCGCGATGATGGCCGTCTTCACAAGACGCTCGCCGTCGTAGACGCGGAGCGCGCCGCACGCCGTGAAGAACTGCGAGCCGTTGATGAGCGCAAGCCCCTCCTTGAACGAGAGCGTCACGGGCGTCACACCGGCGCGGCGCATCGCGGTCGCGCCCTTCATCAGACGGCCCTTGTGGTACGCCTCCCCCTCACCCATCACGACGAGCGCGATGTGCGCGAGCGAGCAGAGGTCGCCGCTGGTGCCGACCGAACCCTTCTCCGGGACCGCGGGCGCTACACCCTTGTTGAGCATGTCGATGAGCGTCTCGAGGAGTTCGATGCGAACGGCCGAATAGCCGCGCGCGAGGACGTTGGCGCGAAGCAGCATCGCCGCGCGGACCTCGTCCTCCTTGAAGTGCTCGCCGACGCCGGCCGCGTGGCTTCTGACGATGCGGCGCTGAAGCTCCTCGCCGTGCTCGGGCGAGACCGTCACGCGCGCCAGCTCCCCGATCCCCGTCGTCACCCCATAGATGAGCTGTCCGCTCTCCCTGAGCTCCGTCGCGACCTTCCTGCACCGCACGACGGCCTTCCGCGCCGCCGGGGCGAGGGCGACCTGCGCTCCCTCCCGGGCGACTGCGTGCACCTGCTCGATGGTCAGGCTCACTCCGTCCAGTACGACCTTCATCGTTGCCTCCGTGTGGGTGATCCCATCCCCCCTCGGGGGTATCTCGATTCCCGCCCGGGGCGTGTGACGCCGCCGGGATGTCCCCGTGCCCATAACGCGGGCTATTCCTCTTCGGCGCGCCCGGCGCCGGTGCTATGCTGTGATTGTGCCGCGCGACGCGCGGGTCTTCCGCTCACGCCACTCCCAAGGAGCGACGCGATGCTCGTCGAGATCCCCTACGCCGGAAGCAGGATCAAGATCGAGATCCCCGATGAGCGCCTTGCCGGCGTGTTCGAGCCGAACGACGTCTCGCTCCCGGCTCCGTCGACGGCCATAGCGGCCGCCCTCTCGGCGCCTCTCGACGCACCCGACCTCTCGAGATTCCTCGCGGGAGCGTCGAAGCTCCTCATCATCGTCAACGACCGAACCAGGACCACGCCTACGCCCGCCATCCTCCGCGAGATCGAACCGCTCCTTGAAGGACTCAACGTGACGGTCCTCGTCGCGACCGGCACACACCGCGCGCCGACCGACGAAGAGACGCGCGAGATCCTCGGCGGACTCACCGGGAAACTTAGGTCCCGCCTCATCGTCCATGACGCCCGCGACGAAGGCGCGCTTACATACGTGGGAACCACTCCCCGCGGGACCCCGGTCCACGTGAACCGGCTCGTTCGCGAGGCGGAGCGCGTACTCATCATCGGGTCGGTCGAGCCGCACTACTTCGCGGGCTGGACCGGCGGGCGGAAGTCGATCCTGCCCGGCGTCTGCGGGTTCGAGACCATCGTCGCGAATCACTCTCACTCGTTGTCGCCGGCATCGCTTCCGACCGCGCTCGAGGGCAATCCCATCCACGACGACATGATGGACGCGGTGGAACTCGTTGTCGACGAGCGGTTCTACTCCATCCAGGCGGTTCTCGACCGGAGCGACCGCATCTATGCCGTCACCGCGGGAGAGCTCGACGCCTCGTTCCGCGCCGCCGTTCGCCACGCCGAGCACGTCTTCGTCGTCGATACGGGCAAGCGGGCCGGTCTCGTCATCGCGGTCGCGCCCCCGCCTCTCGACATCAACCTCTATCAGGCGCACAAGGCCATCGAGCACGCGAAGCTGGCGGTCGCCGAAGGCGGCGTGCTTCTGCTCGTCGCCGCGTGCCCCGAGGGTGTCGGCGAGGAGAACTTCGTCAATACGCTCACGGCGGCGGCCACACCGGCCGACGCACTCAAGTCCATCGAGGGGCCGTACCGGTTCGGACTCCACAAGGTCGCCCGGCTCGTCGAGGCGGTCACGCGCTGGAACGTCTGGGCGATGACCGAGCTTCCCGACGATGTCATCACCGGAGTCTTCTTCCGCCCCGTCCACGACCTGCAGGCCGCAGTCGACGAAGCCCTCGCCGCCGATCCGGAGACGAGGGCCGTCGTCCTTCCATCCGCCAGCATCACGGTCCCGCGCGCAACGAGCTGAGTAGTCACCCCGGACCGGCGCAACCGAAAGTTGCGCCCAGGCGGCACCTGCCGCCCTGCGGCGGAAGGCCGCCCCTAGACCGGGAACATCCCGAAGAGCTTCCCGCTCAAGAGATAGACCGTAAGCGCCATCACCAGAAGTCCTATCAGATGCAGCCAGAACCCGGTCCTCATCATGTCCGAGATCCCGAGCTTGCCAGAGCCGTAGACGATGGCGTTCGGCGGCGTCGAGATCGGCAGCATGAAGACGTTCGAGCACGCGAGCGTCGCCGGGATGGCGAGCAGGAACGGCGAGACGTTGATCGCGGTCGCAACCGCGATCAGGAGCGGGATCATCATGTTCGCCACTGCGGTGTTCGAGGCCACCTCGCTGACGAACGACGCGATGATGGTGACGATGAGAATGAGGACGAACGGGTGGAGCGACGCCGACAACGGCAGCGACTCGGCTATCCACTGCGCCGCTCCCGATTCGAAGAGTCCCCTTCCAAGGGCCAGCCCACCCCCGAAGAGATAGAGAATGCCGAACGAGATCGCGCGCGTGTCGGCCCACACCAGCGGAAACTCCCACTTCTTCACGCTCGTCGGGACGACGAACAGCAGTAGCGCGCAGAACATCGCGATGAGCGCATCGTCGAACCGTGACTGAAGAATCGGCACGACCGGATGCGGGATGATGTCCCAGAACGGGCGTGTCAGCCAGAGCGTCGCCACGAGAACGAACGCGCCGATCGTATACTTGCCGCCACGCTCGAGCGGCCCGAGCTGCTTCCTCTCCTCCTCGATGGCGCCGCCGCTCTCGATCGTCAACACCTTCGGTTTGTGGACGGTCCAGAGGAACCACCACGTCAGTGGCAGCATGATGAGAGCGTACGGGAGTCCAACCTTGAGCCAATCGAAGAAGCTGATCTCGTGCCCGAGGAGCTGCTGCGAGAAACCGGCGAGGAGTACGTTGGGCGGCGTTCCGACGAGCGTCGCGACGCCGCCGATGGTCGAGGCGTACGCGATGCCAAGCAGGAGCACCGTGCCGTACCGAGACTCGGCCTTGAGCTTCGAGTTCGTGAGGATGGCGAGACCGATGGGGAGCATCATCGCGGTCGTCGCCGTGTTCGAGAGGAACGCGGAGAGGAACGCGGTGAGACCCATGAAGTAGAGCACGAGCATCTTCGAACTCGAACCTACGCGTCCGAGGATGGCAAGCGCCAGTCTCCGGTCGACGCCCCACTTCATCATCGCGCGCGCGATGAGAAATCCGCCGAGGAAGAGAAAGATGAGACGGTTCGCATAGGGCGAGAGAGCGTCCTGGAGCGGGAGGATGCCGAGGAGCGGCAGAAGCACGGCCGGCAGAAGCGCGGTCGCGTAGATGGAGATCGCCTCGGTTCCCCACCAGATGGCGCAGAGCGCGAGTACGCCGAGCATCCGCTGGATCATCGGATCGAGACCGAGCGGAACCAGAACGAAGAAGAGAAACACCAGGATGCCGCCGGCAAATCCGGCCTTGTGCTTGATCAGCGCTGCGCTGTCACTCGAATCAGCCACGACAGCTTTCCTCCGATCTCTGCATGTCTCGCGTCGATCGCGCTCGACGCCCACATGCGCATCAGAGCCCCAGGAATGTGATCGCCCCGCCGCATGCCATCACGATGAGACCCGCCGCCGCGTGCGAGAAGCGTCCGGCGCGGCCGAAGACCGCGGTGATCCGCTCGCTCCGACCCGCAGCAACCAGTCCATACCGCACTCCCATGACGATCGTGAGCATCGTCCCGATGGTCGCTACGGCAAATACGGCTGCCACGATGACTACGTGCAGCATGTTGCCCTCCGCGGCCGGGAACATGACGAGCGGTATGAGCGGCTCGCACGGCCCGAACACGAAGATGAGAAACAGGATCCAGGGCGTCACCCGGCGCCCGTCAGCCTCGTGCACGTGCGCGTGGCGGCCGCCGTGGTTGTGAACGTGACTGTGCTCGACGACGCCGTCGTGGATATGCTCGTGCACGTGCGGGCGGTTCCTCAGAGAGCGCCAGAGCCCCCAGACGAAGTACGTGAACCCGAAGATGATGAGGAGCCACGCGGCGATGTCGCCGCGGAACGCTTCGATCACCTCGAGCTTGAACAGCGCGATGCCGAACGTGATGCCGACAAGTCCGAGCACGACCGAGCTCAGAACGTGACCGATGCCGCAGAGCGTCGTGACGAGCGCTGTCCTTCCCGCGCTCCACCCGCGCGCGCGGGAGAGCGCGACGAACGGCAGATAGTGGTCCGGCCCGAGAGCCGTGTGTACGAGACCGAGCGTCGCTGCCGTTGCGGCCAGCGCTAGCAGGCTGTTCAATCCGACCTCCGTCACAAGATAGAGCGCGGTCTCACCATGTTCTGATGGCCGCGCGACATCTATATTATGAGTGCATAGTCACTAAAATACCAGCGTTTCCGGTGCCGCCGGACACAGGCGCTATTCTAGCCCCCGGAGCGCAGACCCGCAAGCCACGAGGACGCTATCCTAGCGGACGAGCGCGATGCGGGCTGTTACGGCCCCGTCGCGTAAGGTCGCGCGGGCGAAGTAGACCCCGCTGGCGACCGGCCGCCCTGCAGAGTCCCGTCCGTCCCAAGCGGCCGTCCCCCCGCGGTCGACGCTCAACTTGCGGACGAGCCGCCCGGCGATGTCGTGGATCACAACGACGGGGCACTCGGTCGGCGCTCCTGGCGGCGCGACTGCGGACGCCCCCGTGAGCGCCAGCGTCACGTCGCCACGGCTCGGGTTCGGCGCGGCGACGAGGCGCCGCCATGCGGTCGAGCCGTCCTCCCCGTCACCTTGGTCGCCGGCGTCGCCCCCGACCTCTTCCGACACACCGGTCACCACATCGCCGAGGAGCACGAGGTCGTGAGGCGGAAGCCCGACGCCCAGAAGACCCGCGAGCTGCGTCCCGGTCGCCGCGTCGAAGACACGCACGCCGGGCGCCGCGTACGTCCGGTCGGCGACGAACAGCTGCCCTGTCCCCGGGTGGAGTTCCACATCGGGGACACTCCACTCCCCCGTGCGCCAGACGGTCCCGATGAGCTCGCCCGCGTCCCAGTCGAACGCAACGCAGAACGACTCCCACGACGGCGACGACACGCTGATCGCCGCGTGGCCGCGTCCCTCGAACGGAAGTGTGAAGTCCTCGAGATCGCCCCCGAGTTCTGCTTCGGTGATGACGTGCCCGAGCGCGGTCAGCGTCGTCGTATCGACGGCTTCGATCCCGCCATCGAGCGACGTCCACCCACCGCTCTCACCGACGTAGAGTGTGGTTCCGTCTTCGCCGATGAGGATGTCGGTGTATGGATTGGTCGACGTCAACTCAATGCCCTGCGTGCCGGCCGTCCCTGGATCCACATCGACAAGCGTGTTTGTCTCCGTGTCGACAACTGCCAGCCACGAGGGGGCGACCGGCTGCCAGTAGTAGTCGCGGTCGATCCGCTGGATGGCGACGAAGAGACGCTCTCCGACGACGACCATCGCTGCGGACTCGGGAAGCCCGTCACCGTCGGCGAAGACCGAGAGGTCGACCGAGTCGACGACAGCGCCCGTGGTCGGGTCGACCTCGAGCAGCCATGGAGTCTCGTACCGCGAAACGTAGGCGCGGGTCGAACTGACGAACGCGATGTCCTTCGGATTCGTCCCGGGACCGACCGAGAACTGCCTGAGTGTCGCGAAGTCCTGCGCGGGATCGAGCACCTGAACGTTGTCGGCATAGAGACGGTTCACGACATAGACGAGCCCGTCGTACACGCGAGCGATGGCATCGCTGTGGACCGACGCGAGTCCGGTCTCGACCGGTCTGGGCGGGAGCACGCCGATGCTCGCGCACGAACCGCTCACCGAGTAGTCGGATGTGATGGCGAAGATGAGATCGTTCTCCGCTCCCTGCGCCGCGGCCAGCGATGGCAGACAGCAGAGTGCGGCCAACATGACTGCCGCGGCCGCCGGTCGTCCGAGCGTCATCGCCGCTTGCAGTCCCCCGGGTGACCTCCCGGCCATCCATCCACATCCCCTCATCATCGTGCCTCCCCCATCCATGTGTATTCGAGTGTCACATATGCCGACCGGCCCGGCAGAGGGAATCCCTCCACGTCGGCGGTCCGCTCGTTGTCCGCGTTCGCGATCTCGCCGGCGAGCGCTAGGCGTCCGGGAACCAGTTCGAACCGGAATCCTGCGTTTGCCAGATGCCTCGCCGGGGAGATGTTCTCCGGCAGGTTCGCCCGGTCGCGCCAGCTCTCGCTCATCCAGCGGTGCTCGTACCAGAAGGTCGCCGTCTCATCGCTCCAGGCTATGCGCCCGAAGAGCTCGTGTTCAGGCGTCGACGGGAGCGCCTTGCCGTTGTAGACGGGCGACGGTCCCGTGTTGACCGCTTCCAACCTCGTATACGCCCCGGAGAGTCCCCATCCGCCGCCGAGCTCTGCGCGCGCGGAGAGCTCGAGTCCGTCGGTCCGCGCGGACTCGAGGTTGAACGCCTTCACGGTCCGCTGTGAGTTCTGGAGGAACACGATGAGGTCGTCGCTCTCGACCCGGAACACCGATGCCTCGATGAACAGGCGCCCGCGCCACGGACTCAGGACGATGCCGCCATCAATGCTCCGCGCCGTCTCGGGTCCGAGCTCCGTGTTCCCGTCGACAGTCCCGCCCGCGCCGAACGTCTCGAGCATCGTCGGGAGCCGCCCGCTCCGTGCGATGCCGGCTTTGACAGTCATCCAGTCCCGGGGCGTGACGCGGAGTCCGAGGCTCGGACTCGCGATCTCTGTGCGGTGGAGCTCGTCGAGCGGCTCCGGCGGGACACCGAACGGGAGCGGCCCCGTGTAGTTGTCGCTCGCGAGGACGTGGCGGAGCGCGGCGGCCAGTTCGACACGGCCATCGGCGAAACGCAGCCGGTCCTCGAGCGCAACCGTCACGGTCGTCCGCCTCCGCGTGAACCCGGTCCCGACACGCGGGTCCGCATCCTCGGGTACATAGCGCTCGCCGCGGAGCGACGCGAAGACCGTCACGGTCTGCCGACCGCTTCGCCAGTGCGTGGACGCGCGTCCGTCGATCCCGAACGAAGTCGTCCGATCGGTCGTGTCCGACCTGTGAAGCCCGACCTCGTTCTTCGGGTTGTAGAACCGGTCACGGCGCGCTGCGTACCACGCGCCGAGCTGCCCGCTCACGGGCCACTCCGGGGCGTTCGCGGTGACACGGAGGAGGTTGCTCACGGCGTCGGCGTGCGCGTGGAGGATGGGGACGTTCTCCACTCCCGGGATGCCGTTCGCCTTGAGGAGCAGCTCGTCGGTCAGCCCGAACGTCCATCTCCCGAGCGAAGCGCCCGTGAGTCTCAGAAGCGCGTTGGTCTGTTCGAGATCGTTGTTCCGCCTCAGCGCGACGGCGTCGTCACCCGCGTTCTCCGATGTGCCGTTCCGGTTGAGATACTCGAAGTCACCGCGGCTGGTGAGCCTGCTCACGGAGAGCCCGCCGGCGATGGGACCGATACGCCCAGCCGCCGAGAGACTCGTCCTCCACGTCTCGAAGCTCCCGCCCGTCTGGCTCACGGAGATCGACGCTCGGTCAGGAGGCCGGGTCACGAGATGAACGACACCACCGATCGGCGATGCGCCGAACTCGACCGGCGACGAACCGCGAAAGACTTCGACGCGCTCGATGCCGGCGATGGGGAGCTCGGACAGATCAGTCACACCCCACTGCCCCGAGCGCAGCGGAACGCCATCCAGATAGACCTCGACCTGGCCGGGCGTTGAACCACGCACCGACGCAACACTGTAGGAGCCAAGCCCGCCGTACCGGCGGACGTGGACACCGGCGCCTCGTTCGATGATGTCGGGGACCGTGACGGGACGGGATGCGTCGGCGGTGAGTTCGTGGACGGTGGCGAAGCCGGTGCGAAGCGCCAGAACATCGGCGCGCGACGGGCGCTCGGCCGTCACCTCGAGGGTGTCAGCGATCGTGTAGGTGCGCACTGCCGGCTCGGGGACCCGGTTGACCGGCTCGTCCGCGGCAGCGGCCGACGGCGTGAGCGCATAGACGCACGCGATGCAGAAACAGAGCGCATGAAGAGGAACGCGCGCAGCGCGGCAGGAATGGCGGCCTGCAAGGCAGGCAATGAGAACGCGCGCGAGGCGATCCCGCGCGCGCACGGTTCGTTCGCCCATCGTGGTCTCTCCACGGACCAGGGACGACCCGTCGTCAGGCGTTCTGGCTCCCGGGGCAATACCCCCGGTCACAGCTGCGGGACAGCACCGGCATCGAACCGGTTTTCCCTGACGGCCTTTCGGCACCCGACGGGTGTCATGTCGTTCGAGCTGCTACTTCAGCAGCACCATTCTCTGAATCTGACTCCACTCCCCGACCTCGGCGCGGCAGAAGTAGATGCCCGAGGCCACGGACCGCCCGTGCGCGTCCCGACCATCCCAGACGATCTCGTGGACGCCCGCGTCCATCGGACCATTGAGGATACCCGTAACGAGACGCCCGGCGATATCGAATATGTCGACCCGCGCCTGCTGCGACTGCGGCAGCGAGAGGTGAAGCGTTGTCATGTCGGTGAACGGGTTCGGCGCACCACGACCGAGAGCGAGCGTCCCGACCAGGTCACCCACGCTGTTCCCGTCATCGACGGTCGCCGCGAGGTGCACGACGAGATCGGCGAGAGCACCGCCGCCGCCGTGGATGCTGGACTCGTCACGCGTGCTGAAGGTCAGGTCGGCTTCGTAGGTCATGGCGGCAGGACTGCCGCTGTCATCGAAATGAACATCAAACTGCGCCTCGGTCCCGGCGATGATGGCAGGATTGAACCCGCCGGCGATCGCGAACCGCCCGTCTCCGCCGACGATCTCAGCATCGTACACTTCGAGCATCGCCTGCAGGCTGTCATAGCCCAGATTGTGAACGAGGACGCCCATGTCCACGAACCCTCCGACCTCGTGCACACCGAAGTCGAGCGTGTCGAGGAGTACGGCGGCCCCGCCGTCAAGGCTCGGAACGGCGTGGTCGACGACGGTACCCGTGAGTGCCACGTACTGTGTCGCGTTCTCGGGCGCGTTCGAACTCACCGTGAGGTCGCCGGACTTGACGCCGACGGTGGCCGTCACCATCGAGATCACGTGGTCGGCGGTCTGCTCGCCGTCGAGGTAGAACGTGCCGCCCGGTCTATCGAACCCGGCCGGCGCCGTGAACGAGTACGCAAGCTGCTCGGCCGGGTCGAAGGCCGCGTTCTCAACCGTAAGATACTCGTTTGCCGCCGAGGCGACGATGGCGCGACCGAAGTCGAGCGTTGAGGCCACCTCGAGGATCGCGGGCACCTGAAGCTCCATGTAGACCGGAATGTGGTCACTCGCGTAGAAGAGCGCGTCCGCGATGGTCGCGCTCACGATCTGGTTGGTCGGATCGTTGATGTCACCGTTGAGACGATACCCGTCGTTGCCGTACGCCGTGTGGCTGCCCGTCACGTAGTCGAGCCCGCTCCCGTCCTGGAGCGACGCAGAGATGAGCATCTGGTCGAAGCGGTCGTCCATGCCGCCACCCGTGTAGCTGCTGACCGAGACCTCGCGGGGCGACTGCGTGTGGATGTGCCGGAATGTATAGCTGTCGTGCCAGCTGCCCGGCTGGTTGATTGGATCGAAGCAGCGGCCATCGTTGTCTGCCGCCGAGCTGATGAGGACCTGGTAGCCGGCGTCGGTGCTCGCGTACACATTGAGGTCTCCGCCGAAGATGAAGTTCGTCCCAGAGGGATACGCGTTCATGTGCGCCCTGATGTCCAGGCACTGGTCCTCACGGATCGCCTCGTCACCGGACGCGCTCCCCGCCTTCAGATGCGTCGACAGGATGTGAAGCTGCCCCGCGTCCCCGTCGTACCCCGACAGCTGGACCGTGTAGTCCATCGTCCACCGCACGTCTGTGTAGATGACCTCGTGGCTCACCGTATCGACGACCCCGACCTTGTAGAAGATGGCGTTGTCGGTGTCAGGTCCGTTGACGAAGAGGTCGGCGGCGTACTTGCCCGGGACGGTCGCGTTGAGGCAGTACGTGAGGTAGTTGTTGACGCCGTTCTGGCTCTCGATCTCCTGGACAAAGATGATGTCCGGGTCGAGTTCGTCCATCAGAATCTGGTGGTCGTCGTATCGCCCGGCGATGTCGAAGCTGGGCCAGTTGAGGATGTTGTACGTCACGACACGGATGGCCTGCGCCGGTGGTGCGGCCACAAGGACCACGGCCAGGAGCGCCAGCGCCAGCAGTGACACCTTCTTCAGGGGTCGGTTCTTCATCTCGGGGTCCTCCTCGCGGGAAATGTATGCCTCCAAACTCCATTGTAGCACAATCTTATGAGTTTCTCAAGCACTGAGCGGTGACTCACCCCCGCGAACGCGCGTTTGCCTGCCCGCGCCGCCTCGTCTACACTGGTCCCCATGTCCTACGCAGCATTCCTTCTCCAGGCCGTCCTCATCTCGCTCTCGGGCGTCATCGCCCCGGGACCTCTCACCGTGGTCGTCGTGGGCAAGGGCTCGCGCTCCCCGCACGCCGGCGCGCTCATTGCGCTCGGTCACGGGGTCGTCGAGTTCCCTCTCATGGTGTTCATTCTGGTCGGGCTGGGGCCGGTCCTCCAGCATGCCACCGCAGCCGCCGTGATCGGGCTGGTGGGCGGGCTGGTGCTCCTCTGGATGGCCTACGGCCTCCTCCGCTCGCTCCGCGCCGGCGCCGAGGAGGAGAGCCACCGCGGAACATCCCCGCTCGTGGCGGGGATGCTCATGTCGGCCGGGAACCCCTACTTCCTGGTCTGGTGGGCCACTGTCGGGGCCACGCTCGTCTTCCGCGCGTGGGAGTACGGCATCTGGCAGTTCGCACTGTTCGGGGTCATCCACTGGTCGATGGACCTCGTCTGGTACTTCTTCCTCTCGTCCGCTTCGTACCGCGGCACGAAACTCCTGGGCGACCGGTTCCTCATCGGGATCCGTCTCCTCTGCGGTGCTCTGCTGCTCTTCTTCGGGGTTCGCTTCATCCTCGACGCCGGACCCGCGCTGTTCTGAGGCGCCGGTCGGGGCCGCGGACAGACTCGCTACGGTCTTTCGAGAACCCCCACCGCAAGGGCGCTTCTGAACGCCCGGCCATTGCCCCTATCTTTGCACCTCTTGCCATGTTATAATGATAATGATATTCGAGAATCTATAATGCCGATGTGTATCCACGGAGGACTCGCCATGATCCAGCGCTCCAGACGCGGCCTGCTGACGGCGGCCTTGCTCACTCTCCTTGTCCTTCTTCTCGCCGTACCCGCAGCCTTCGCCAAGGGGTCCGAGCGGGAGAATCCCTACGAGGACTCGCTCCCGATCTGGATGACGCCCGATGAGCAGGCGCGGGTGCACGAGATCGGCACGTACCAGCAGCCGACGGCAGCCCCGCCTGGACCGGCAAGGAACCCGGGTGAGTTCGAACCGATGACGGGTGTGCTCGTTCGGTACCCGTTCGGCAATCCGACCAACCTCCTGGCCGAATACTCGCAGGACACCGAACTCTGGGTCATCGTCACGAGCGCGAGCCAGAGTTCGGCGTCGAGCGCGCTCTCGAGCGCGGGCGCCAACATGGCGAACGTCCACTTCTTCAACGCGACGACCGACAGCTACTGGACCCGCGACTACGGCCCCTGGTTCATCATCAACGGGAACGACGAGCAGGGTATCGTCGACCACGACTACAACCGCCCGCGCCCGAACGACGACCTCATCCCGAGCCTGCTCGCCTCCTCCTGGGGCGTCCCCGCGTACGTCATGGACCTCGAGACAGCCGGCGGCAACTACATGTCGGACGGCCGCGGCGTCGCGATGTGCTCCGAGCTGACGCTCGACGAGAACTCTGGCATGACCGAGCAGCAGATCGACGATATGGTCGAAGACTACCTGGGGGTGACGCGGTACGAGAAGCTCGGGTACGTCCAGACCGGCGGCATCCACCACATCGACTGCTCGGCCAAGCTCCTTGCTCCCGACAAGATCCTCTACAAGCAGGTCGACCCCGGCCACTCCGACTACGCGAGGATCGAGGCGAACGTCACGTACCTCTCGCAGATCCAGAGCTCGTACGGGACGCCTTACGAGATCATCCGCGTCTACACGCCGAACGACGAGCCGTATACGAACTCGCTCATCGTCAACGACAAGGTCTACGTCCCGATGTACGGCACCGCGAACGACGCGGACGCCATCGCGACCTACCAGGTGGCGATGCCCGGGTACGAGGTCCTCGGCTACTCGGGCGCGTGGCTCACCGATGACGCCATTCACTGCCGCGCGATGGGCGTCACCGACCGCTACATGCTCTACATCGACCACATCCCGCTTCTCGACACGGCGAGCTCCTCCGAGGACTATCGCGTCGAGGCGTACATCCACGACTACAGCGACGCCGGTCTTAAGACCGACTCGCTCCTCGTCTACTGGAAGAACGATGGGATGGGGAGCTACTCATCCGTCGCGATGACGCCGTCGGCCCGCGCCGGCACGTACTACGCGGACATCCCTGCGCAGTCGGTCGGGAGCGAGGTCTCCTACTATGTCTACGCCGTCGATAATTCCGGCAGGCGCGAGGCCCACCCGTACATCGCTCCGGGCGACGCGCACATGTTCGAGGTGCTCGTCGACACCGAAGCTCCGGCCATCGCGCACGCTCCGCTGACGGACACGCCGACCATCGCCTGGCCGCCGACGGCGAGCGCGACCGTGACCGACAACATCCAGGTGGGCACGGTCATCCTCGAATCGTGGATCAACAGCGTGCGTCAGGTCGACGTAACGATGGCGAACATCGGAGGGACGTTCACATACGAGGGCGCGTTCCCGGGCAGCGTTGTGGAGGGCGACCTGGTCGAGTACCGCATCCGCGCAGAGGACGCAGCCTCGCCGGCAAACGTCACGTACGAGCCGGAGACCGGCTACCACAGCTTCGACATCGTCGACGCCATCCCAGTCCTGATTGTTGAGCTCGACGGCTCGCCCATCTCGGGCAGCGCCATAATGACGATCCTCGACAGCAAGGACATCAGCTACTACTACACGACGAGCTGGCCCGCAGACATGAGCGGCTACGAGGCCGTCTTCATCCTGCTGGGCGTCTACTCGCAGAACTACTCGCTCTCAACGACGCAGGCCAACGAACTGGTCGCTTATCTCAATGCCGGCGGACAGGTCTACATGGAGGGCGGCGACTGCTGGGCATACGATTCGGCCCGCACCGTGTACAACGGGTACTTCGGCATCGACGGAACCAGCGACGGGGCCGGCGACCTCTCGACGGTCAATGGCGTTGCAGGGACGATGTGCGAGGGTATGAGCTTCAGCTACGCCGGCGGAAACAGCTACATCGACCACATCGCGCCGACCGGCGGCGGCGTGGTGATCTTCCGCAACCCGGCCGACCTCCAGGGCTGCGGCGTCGCCAACGATGAGACGAGCTACCGGACGATCGGATGCTCGTTCGAGTTCGGCGGACTCGTCGACGGCAGCGCGCCGTCGACGAAGGCGGACCTCCTCACGGAGATCCTGGACTTCTTCGGGCTCATCGACACAGGCGTTGACGGTCCATCCGATGTTCGGGCATTCACGCTCGAGCAGAACAGACCGAATCCGTTCAACCCGACCACGACCATCGCTTTCGAGCTTCCGATGCGCGGCCAGACTGAGCTCGCTGTCTACAACGCGGCCGGTCGACGCGTCGTCACGCTCGAGTCCGGCGTGCTCGAAGCCGGTCGCCACACCGCGACCTGGAACGGCAAGAACGCCGGCGGCGAGGCGGTCGCGAGCGGCATCTACTTCTTCAGGCTCACGCGCGACGGCGAAAGCATGAACAGGAAGGCCGTGCTTCTGAAGTAGCAGGACAGCGCTACAGAAGGATCGCGCCTTTGACGTGGCGCGACAGCGTCAACCGGATTGACAGCCCCAGCAGCCAGGGCGCGGTATGTGTACTGGCGCTGGGGCATTCCGCGTCAGGCACGGAGTTCGCTCCGTGTCAGGCACGGAGTTCGCACGTCCTCCGGGGACCGGGCGGCGATCGGCCGACACCGCCACCGCATATGCACGAAGGCTCACACTGAGCGACGCAACACGCAGTCACCAAGGAGAACGCGATGTCCGGAAGAGCTCGAGCGCTCGCGCTGATCATCATCCTTGCCGCCGGCATCGCCGCGGCACTCCTCCCCTCCGCGGCAGACGCCCAGAACCGCTATGACAACACGTGGATGAAGGACTTCATGATGGACGCCCCATGGCGCGTCAAGGACGCCGTCACGGCCATCCCGCTGACGATCATCCTCAAGGACTGTGATGCGGACGACATCAGGGAACTCCATTGGATCCGGTGCTGGGACGTGACGGACGGCGGAGAGGTCATGCTCTGGAACCACGACTTCGACGACGAGCAGCTTGGCGACGACGCGTACGAGGACAACTTCTGGACCTATATCACCACCGTGACTGAGGGGCACCCGACGCTGCCCGACGGCACGCTCCTCACTCCTTCGAACCTCGGATACGCGGCGGGTGACGCCATCCAGCTCAAGGTCAGCGTCTACTACAAGGACGACTGGTTCAACTACACCGAGACGCGCCACCTCCGGGTGCAGGTCGCGCCCGCAGCATACCCGTGGCCCGCAGGCTGGTACGGCGGCGATACGCACTACCACACGATGTACACGAACAACATCGCGGAGTACGGTGCGCCGGTCCCGGCCGTCGCAGCAACGGGCAAGGCGATGGGACTCTCGTGGCTCACGACGACGGATCACTCCTGTGACATGGACGAGACCGGCGACGGCTCGTTCTCTTACGCGACCACGCACTGGGAGTACACGACCCAGAACGAGAACGGCAGTCAGACGACGTACCGCGACAACACGTCGTTCGGTTCCTCCTGGAACGCGCTCGGTGACGACGTGGCTCTGGCGGACTCGCCGGAGTTCCGGATGTATCGTGGGGTCGAGATCAATCTTGCGTCGATCGACGGTGACAGCTACGACAAGACGCTGCACTGCCTGTTCTACAACGACGCCTACATCTCATCCCCGCTCTCCGGCGCGCTTGGCGAGCGCCCGGTGAGTCCGAGCCTGCCCGACGGACTCGCGCAGCTTGCGGGCAACGGGTTTGCGTACGCCGCGCATCCCATGTCGGACCTGGGCGCCGAGTGGGGGGGCATCGACTGGACGGTCAACGGAGCGGTCTGGGATGATGAGGACCTTGACTACGCGGTCGGCCACGCGCGGTTCAGCGGTCTCGAGGCGTTCAACACGCGTCCGACCAGGTTCTCCAGCGACCAGATGAACCCGTGGGCCGACTTCGACGCGGGAGTCACGCCGAACGGCGCGTATCCGCAGGAACTGCTCCAGGGCATCACAGCGTGGGACGGTCTCATCGTCGCGCATCTCGACCCGCTCCAGAAGACGTTCCTCGCCGGTGGCAGCGACGCGCACGGCGATTTCAACTACGCCCCCACACTGTCGCTCGACAGCTACGCGACCGACAACGCCATCGGCAAGGTCCAGACAGTCGTATACGTTCCGGGCCCGTATGCACCCGGCACACTGCCGCCGGTGATCGACATCCTCGCTGCGTACAGAGCCGGCCGCACCGTCGTTACGGACGGTCCGTTCGTCTCGCTCGGCGTGGATGCGACGGGCGACCTCGACCTCGACGACCCGGATGATCTCATCGTGGGTGAGGACGGAACGTGGGACGCGAACAACGCGCTGCCCATCATTCTGACCTGGGCATCCACGACGGAGTTCGGACGCATCGCCGAGGTGAAGCTGGTTGGATCCGACGCTGGGGGGACGAGCACACTCGCGCAGTTCGACCCGCGCGCGACAGGGCAGGGATTCGGCGGGACGACCGTCATCGAGTTCCCACCCGAGAGCTTTGACGGGACGCGCGCTTTCCGCGTGGAGTGCGCGACGGGAACCTCGGGTGACGATTACCGCGCGTACGCGAATCCCGTGTGGGTGGAGTTCGACGCCACGAACGTGGCGCACGACGAGACGGCGGGAGCACTGGCGCTCGCCGCACGCGCGACCCCGTCACCGGGCTCGGTGAGCATGAGCTTCACGCTCCCGTCGGCCGGGCACGTCGAACTTGACCTGTACGATGTCCGCGGGCGTCTCGTCCGGACGCTGGTGAGAGAGGGGCTGCCCGGCGGCGCGCACGAGGCCGCCTGGGATGGGACCGACGATGCGGGTGTCCAGGCCGCTTCAGGCGTCTACTTCGCCGCACTCCGCCACAACAATGCGTCGGCCACGGCGAAGGTCGTCCTGGTCCGGTAGCGCCGTCCTTCGCGAACTGTGAGACCATCAGACCACAAAGAACCGCCCCCGGGGCAAGCCCCGGGGGCGGTCTTTCGTTCATCTCCTGTACTGCATTCGACCGTCCCGCGAAGAACCGGGATCGACCGTCGCAGAGCTACTTCACGAGCACCATCTTCACCGCGTCGTCGAAGCCCGCGGACTGCATCCGGGCGAAGTAGACACCCGCTGCGACCTGCTCACCTCGATCGTCGCGTCCGTCCCAGACGGACAGGTGGGAGCCCGCTCCCATCACGTCGTTCTCGAGCTGCCTCACGAGTCGGCCGGCAGCGTCGTAAACGTTGAGCGCGACATGCGCACGCTCGGGAAGTGAGAACCGCACGGTCGCGGCGGGACCGAACGGATTCGGATAGGCCGGTGAGAGCGACAGTCTGCCGAGTTCGCTCGGGTCGGTCACGCCGGTTCCACCCGTGGAGACACCCCAGATCTCGACGTCATCGATGTTCCAGCCGCAGTACTGCCAGCTCGAATCGGTTGTGCCCATCGTCCACCTCAGATAGACGATCGATTCTTCAGCGGCGACGGCGGAGATGTCGTACTCGTACTGAACCCAGGACGAATCCTCCGTGTGGCTGTCGGGGTTTGCCCAGACGGTCTCCCACGTCGTGCCGTCGTTGCTCACGCGAACATAGGCGTGGTCGTACGAGCTCCTCTCGACGCCCAGCCAGCGCCAGAACTTGACTGTCACGGTTCCAAGATCCGAGCAGTCTATGCCGCTGCTCGTCAGATGACGCTCGACGAGCGAGTTCTCGTAGTCGCCGCTCAGGTTGTAGCCGTAGACGTTCGAACCCGTGTGTCCCGAGGACGGATCGGGTCCGCCGTATGCGCCGCCTCCGCCGGTCGGCTGACCGAACGCCCACAGCCCCTGGGTCGTCCAACCGGGGTTCGTGTCCATCGGGAAGCTGTACGCCAGCTCGGGCAGGCCGATCGTCAGCGTGACGCCACGCGATGTGTCGCCAACGTGGTCGGTCTCATTCTCGAATTCGATTTCGTCAGTGTAGACGCCATTGCCGAGTGCGTTAGCAGCGGAATTGATTGTCACCGTGACGTCGGTCGTCGCGTGAGCGTTGAGGTAGCCGCTCGAGTTCCCGAGCGTGATCCACGACTCGGTATTGGACATGGAGTAGCTGATGCCCGTGTCGTTCTGGTTCTCGAGCGTATAGATAAACTGGCTCGGCGTGAACGGACCGCCCGAGCTGCCTTCCGAGATTGCAGCCGACGACGGAGTCACCCTGAGTCCTGCTGCGAAGGGCGAGTAGAGGTCGACCGACGTTGCACCGGTCGACGCCGGATCGAGCCAGTCGCTCAGCCGCGTGCTGCTTGAGCCACCGCCCGTCCAGGACATGAAGAAGCGACCGTACCAGTCGGAGTCATCGTTGCCGCACGCGGCGTACCCGCCGTGGAGCTGACCAACGATGTGGTGGTTCTGATCGAAGAGCGGAGAACCGGACGAGCCCGGCTCCGTCGTGCCGACGTCCCAGTCGACCACGCGAACGTGCGAACCGTCGCCCGGCACGCTCGTGTTGAGGTAGCTGGTCGTCTGGCATGCGTCGTACTCGAAGCTGATGCACTTCTCCGTCGCGTCGGGCTGGTGGATCGCGGTCGCACTTGTCGGATCCTGAGAGCCGTGGTCCCAACCGGCGAACGTGACGCCGTGTGCGGGATCCGGATCCTCGTCCAGCTCGACGAGCGTGAAGTCGGACGTCGCGTAGGTCGAACGGAAGTACGATCCCGTCTGGTAGTCGCTGAGGGAGCCACCACCAAGGTCGCCGCAGTTCTGGCTCTCGTAGTTCCAATAGACAACCAGCGAGGCCGCATTCCCGGTGTTGATGCCGCAGTGGTTCGCCGTCATGAAGTACGGGGTCCCATCCTGCGCAGTGTTGTTGACCATGAAGCCGGTGCAGAACGTCGACCCGCCCGTCGATATTGCAGCGACCGACGCGATATCGTCCCTCCAGCCGTCGCCCTCGGGACAGACGACGTCGATGTTGCAGTAGCCGGGAGCCCTGTCAAGGATTTCTCCGAAACCGCGGTAGCCAACGTTCACTGACGTGAGCTCGAGATCGAGGTCGGAGACGGCCTTGGAAGCGATCGTGAGTTCGATGACCACATCATCGCCGGACACGACCGGTGTCCACAGTTCGCCGTGCTCTTCGTTGTCATCCGCCGTGAACGGACCGACGACGTACGAACCGTCCGCGGCGTAGACGAGAAGACTCGCCCCTACCGGCATCGAGTACGTGCCAAAGCCGAGGTTGATCGATGACGCGCCCGGCGAGGAGATCCTGAGTCGCCAGAGCTGCGTCGAGTAGTCCAGATCTTCCCAGGTCCCCGAGGTGAGCGGTGAGACAGCCACCTCATTCGGAACGGCGTAGCGTGGAGGAAGCCCGTCAGCCTCTCGGACTTCGTCATCCAGAACCAGCGCCGCCCTGTCGACCACCGGGGCGCGGAGCTGCTGGACGGAGTTCAGGGGAAGCACGTCCTCGACGAACGCCGTGGGGATGGCATCCGCTGCACCGGCCATCGTCCAGTCGACGCCCAGACAGAGCATCGCGATGAGAAGCGTAGCGGACACGAGCCCGGCACGGCTGCGATCACTTGCGAACATCGACAACCTCCTGGTGGGGGAATAACCAGAGAGCGCAAACGAACCCATATTCTTGACAATTATAGCACGCATAGCGGAACTACGCCAGCGCGGTATGCATTGCCGCACAAACAACGCCGCGCCCCCGGCCACACACGGCCAGGAGCGCGACATCATCGTTGTCATCTGTTCACAGCAGTCTGCCGGTCGGGACGCGGCTCTCCGGGGCAACCATCCCCGTCCGCTGCGGCCCGGCACGACTATTTCAGCAGCACCATCTTCACCGCGTCGTCGAAACCTGCGGACCGCATCCGGCAGAAGTAGACGCCCGAGGCAGTCTGCCGACCGAAGTCATCGGTGCCGTCCCACACGGCGGAGAACACGCCGGGATCCTGCTCGCCGTCGACGAGTGTTCTGACGCGTCGGCCCGCGACGTTATAGACCTCGACGAGCACATGCACGCGCTCGGGCACCGCGTAGCTCACGACGGTGACCGGGTTGAACGGGTTTGGAACGTTCTGCCTCAGAGCGAACCTGACCGGCAGCGCATCGGGATCGTCCACCACCGTCCCGGCGCCACCGGAGCTTGTGAACTGGATATCGTCGACGTACCAGCCCTCCTCCGCAACGTATCCGTCGGCGACGAACCGGAACCGGATGCCGATCGACTGCCCGACGTACGCCGAGAGATCGAACGTCTCCTGTGTCCAGTCGAAGGAGCCGGACCAGCAGGGCGTCCCCTCGGGAAGCGGGTTCGCGGTGTTGTCATTCTTGAGGTGGGTATAGCCGCCGTCGGGTGCGAGCACATCCCAGGTCGCCCCGCCGTCAAGCGAGTACTCCGTGAGACAGCAGTCCCAGGCGTACGTCGCATCCTCTTCCTCGGCCGCGAGCCAGTGCCAGAACGAAAGCTCCGCATCCGCTCCGACGCAGACGGTCGGCATGACGAGCGCGCCGTCGGCGGTGTTGCCGTAGACAGCCGAGCCCGCCCCACCGAACTTCCAGCTGTGACCGGCCGAGTGATAGCGGTACGTCTCGATGTGCCACTGGTCGATGAACCCTCCGGTGATGTTGCCGTGGGTCCAGCTCCCCTCCCCGCTCTCGACGTCATCCGAGAAAGCGCTGCCGCCGGTCATGATCGCGAATCCGTCGGTGACCGCGTAGCCCCACGTGTCCGTTACGTCGAGCTGGAACGGGATCTCGTGGTAGTCCGGGCAGTCCGGCAGAATGGCAATGACGAAATCGCTGCCGAGCGACGCGTGCATTCCTGCGTTCAGGAACGGAAGTCCCGCACTCGCCTCGTGCACGATGACGTATGGGTCGCTCGTGCTGAGCACGGCGCTCACGAGTGACGAGCGAACGCTGCCCGCGTTCTCGAGTTCGACCGTGATCGCGATCGTCTCCCCCGCTTCGATGCAGCTGTTCCCATTCCCGCCACCCGGCGAGTCGTCGGCCGCGATGTCGTAGACCAGAAGGACCGGGGCGACCACGGAGAGCGAGAAGTAGCTCACCCACGTATCGACGCCATCGTCGGCTGCGACCTCGAAGTTGAGCACGGTGCCATCCGGGCAGAGCGGGTCAACGCTCACGACGTAGCTGCGCTCGCTCGCGACGGTCCCGCCATCGGGGATATCACCGAACGAGCTCACGCTGTCCGCAACTGTCGCGTAGTCGCCCATGCTCCGGAGCACACCGGTCACACCGTAGGCGGTATCGACTCCGACATTCTCGAGATGTACGACCAGTTCAAGCGTCTCCCCGGCGCCGGCGACGCCATCCTCGTTGCCGCTGCTGCCGCCGACCGCGTCGTCGTCGAGGTCCACGCTCTCGTGGATGCAGTACGCCCCCGCGGGCGGGATGATGGGCACGTCAGCCGAGTAGCGGTAGTGGTTCGCCAGGGTAACCGTCACACGCATGGTGCCCGCCAGGGTCGCCGGCGTAACCGGCACGCTGATTGGCGAGCCGGTGCCGTCGGCCGTACCGAGGATCTCACCATCGACCGTCAGCGCGATGACCGAACCGTCATCGGCCGTGACAGTGAAGCTCGGAACACCGATCATCATCGAGGCGTCGTGGCTCACGGTGAGCGTCTGCGGGACCTCGGAAAAGAGCGTCGTGAACGCGTCGCCGTGCATGTGGAAGAGGTAGTAGGTCACCTCCTTGTCACCCGTGTTCCACGGCCAGCTCGAGGTCTGCAGGTAGTACTTGCCGGAGGCGTTGGCGAAGGCTGGCCTCAGGTCGGGCGGGCCGGTCGCGCGGTTCTTCGCGGGGTAGCCGGGATCGAACTCCGGCCACATGCTGTCGTACATGCCGAACACGTACGCGTCGTTCACGAAGGAGTACGACGACTCGGTCGCCGCGATGAGTCCGAGCGCACCGTGGTCCTGACGGTGGAACGCCTCCGCGAAGCACTCGCCTCCGGTATTGAACTGACCCGTCAGGCAGTTGACGGAGAAGACGAACGTATGATCGTCGTTCGAAAGTCCGGCGAGGTCGCTGATGCCGTACGACGGTTCGCCCCAGCCGCTCGTGTTGCCGTGGTCACGGTGCTGGAGGATGAAGGCGCCCGCGTTGATGTCGGCGTTCAGACGGGCGGCGCTCCCGCCCCAGTCGGTGAGGTGCTCCGGCGTCAGGGGAATGTACCCGAGCCCGTTCGGTCCGAAGTAGTCGACGAGCATATCGGTGTTCTCGCTGGTCGACCAGACCGTCTCGGGTGCGCCGGAGTAGATGGCGTATTCCCGCACGGGGGTCTTGCCCTGCTCGTTGGCGAGGAACCCGTAGATGACCTCAGTACAGATGGTAAACCAGCGTTCATCCTGCCAGCCGCACGCCATGATCGGATTCTGGTAGAAGGCCGGGCTCGTCGTAGGATTACGTTCATACTCGATCGCCTTGAGAACCAGCTGCTCGAGTTCGAGCGCGGTCGATGCGGTCATCCGTGCCATCACGATGTCGGGCAGATGGTCACTGTCGACGTCCGCGTAGATGTTGTCCGAGATGCAGTAGCTGTTGTAGACGGGCGATGTGATACCGCTCGTGCCGCCGTTCACTGCGTAGTCTGCGAGAAGAAGGATGGCAGCCGGGGGTGTCGACCAGGTGTTGTACGCGTTGTTGATCCAGGCCTCGATCTCGGCCGATGTGGCTCCGGTCTCCGTGAGCGTCACGAGGCCCGTGTCGATCCCCTGGAGCGTCCGCCACTGGACGAGGCTGTCGGCCCAGGCGGTGTAGGTCGCGTTGTCCGGACAGATGATGACGTACTCGTACTCTGTGTCTCGAGTGTCCGGCGCTGAGAAGACAGGCTCGGAAAGCATGTCGTAGTTCGCGAGGTTCGCCTGGAGGATCGGCTCCCAGTGACGGCTCCTGAGGCGCTCGTCTCCGAAGACGCCGCTCCCCCCGTCGAACGTGACCCGCACCGACACGTCCGTGTAGACCGTGAGCTCCCGTGTGACCGGGTTGTACTGGAAGGGCGTGATGCCGAGAGTCACGACGTCGACGCCGCGCATCTTCATGGGCTCCGAGAGGCGGATGGGCTCCGCCGGATATGGCGCGTCCGTCTCGTAGATGGCCGGGTTCCGGACGTAGGCGAGCGGCTCGTCGCTGGACTCGAGCGGGATGTCGGGAGCTGGAAGCACGTCGATGTCCCGGATGACGTGTGTCCCTCTCGTGACGATCTCAAGCCTGGGGACGGCGCCCGAAGGGATGGCGATCATCCGGCTGATGCCCGGGAGGTTCGGCGCTCCCTCGTCGTTCGGCAGCACGACGCCGGAGAGCGAGAGCGACGTAAAGACCTCGCCTCCAAACTCGACGTCGCCGAGCGCGAGCGACTCCATGCGGAAGTCGAACTCGGCAAACGCCGGGGTCGACGCCGCGAGCGTGATCTCGTCGTGCCCGATGTTCTCATCGAAGATGATGGTCTCGGCAGCGAGTACCGCTGACGGGACGAGAAGCGCAGTGAGCAGGCTCATGGCCAGCGCGGTGGCGGACGTCCGCCTCGCGAGCACAGGTCGCATCCTCTCCTCCTGGGGTGCGCGGCCCGGCAGGGCCGCATGGTGCGGTGGTGTGCGTCCTCACCCGGTTCATGCCTGCGGGTTGCCGCAACCGCCTGTGGGTGCACATAAGTATCGAACCGAGCATACCACCGTCTGGACAAGTTGACCAGAGCTCAGTCGTCCCGCGGAGCCCCGTCCCTCGGCCCCGCCCTGCAGGAAGTCCGTCGAGACCTCATCGGGCATGGCATCCATGAGAACGGCCCCCGGCAAACACCGGGGGCCGTCTGCTGTTCTCTCACCGCGACGGCAGACCGCCGCTTCGATCGCGGCATCGCGCTACTCGACGCCGGTTACTTCAGAAGCACCATCTTGATCGCATCGTCGAAGCCCTCGGCCGCCATGCGGCAGAAGTAGACGCCGCTGGCCACCTGGTGACCCGCATCATCGCGGCCCTGCCAGATCGCCGTGTGGAAGCCCGGCTCGACGTGGCCGTTGACGAGCGTGGCGACACGCTGGCCGGCGATGTTGTAGATGGCAAGCTCCACATCACCCGGCTTCGGCGCACCGTAGGTCACTGTCGTCACCGGGTTGAACGGATTCGGCGTGGCGCTGCCGAGCACATACGACCTCGGCGCGTCGAACTCATGGTCGACGCCGGTCCATGGCGAGCTGGCCAGGACCTTCACGCACCAGTCATGGAGCGTACCAAGGTCGGAGCCGGCATTGTCGCTTACCCAGATCTCCCACTCGCCCATGGCGTTCTCGCCGATGAGGTCGTCGAGAGACCCGGGGCCGTTGACTGTAAGTCCGCCCGGGTACCAACCGACGATGTCGTCGGCACTGCCGCCCGAGCGGTTGTGCAGCGTCACGGACGTTCCCTCGGGGGACGTGATTCTGACGATGAGATCACCGATGTATGTATGCGACACATTCTGGTAGATCTCAAACCCGGAGACAGTCGC
>CAZNHF010000014.1:0-25396 GCA_964572375.1 uncultured bacterium
AAGTCGCGCTCCCTGATGTCGGCCGCGCGGTCGATGGCTGTGACTCGGAGCTTCCGCCCGTTCGCGAAGCATCCGACTCTCGCAGCCTGAAGCGCGAGACTCTCGCCCATCCCTCCGAAGCCGATGATGATGAGATGAACGTCGCTTGCATCCGTCGGTGATATCGCCTCGTAGTCAAGGGGATGCGCGTGGAAGAGCTGCCGCGCACTTGTGTTGTACGTGTTGAAGATCGCTGCTACGAAGCTGCCATTGCTGCGCGAGAGAATGCGATGTTCCTGGAGAAGCGTTGCGAGACGGAGGTCCGCAATCTGGATCGAGCATCGAACGATCCCGCTGATTCTCGAACTGCGTTCGCGGACAAGACGATAGGTCTGAACAGCCACGCTCGCATTTGTTCCGTCGTCACCTGTGACTGCAACCACATGTGCCGCACGCACGACACTCGCACGCTTCAGAGTGTCAGCGTCCGTAGCGTCTCCCTCGACCACACGGATGCCCAGACTCTCCGCTTGTCTCGCGTACGGATCGTCGGGGTCATTCTCGATGGCGACAACACAATCACCACACTCCTTGAAGTCGCGCGCGAGCTGCATACCGCGACGACCGAGTCCGCAGATGACAACATGGTCCCGGAGGCGATGAAGCTGCAGCATGCGAATCCGCTCTCCGAAGACGAGAATGAACGTCTTGAAGAGAGCCCATGCCGCCACAAGGGGCGCAAGGAATCGGACAATGTTGAGCTCGAGCGGAATCGGCGCGGGGACGGGACCTGATTCAAGAGCGAAGAGCTGGAGCGCGACATAGAGATTGTGCCACACGGTGGTCGGCTGACCGTGAATGACGTAGTAGCGCGAGAAACCGAACCAGCCGATCCCCAGCGTCGCCACGCTCAGAAAGAGAATGAGCCACCACTGCCAGGATGCGTCCGTCCCGGGTGTCTCGCGCCGCGGAGGACCATTGTGTTCAGAACCGTTCGCAGGAGCTCCCACGATCACCTCCACCTGCCTTGGGCTATCTTCTATAGAGGACATCAGCCACGCCACGAGAGGTCATTGTCTCGAGACAAGACCAGCTATGGACAGCCCGCTCACACTAAGATACGATTTCGAGTGTTATCCCAGTTCTAGACGAGAGTCAAATCGCCCACGAGTTCAAGAATAGTACACTCGGTGCCAAAAAGCTCCTGAAACGGAGGAACGCATGGCGAAAGAGAAGCCGGCAGGCATTCTGGTCGCGGGTGACTTCGTCATCGATCAGCATATCTACGAAGGCAGGCGGCACTTCTTCCGCGAAACTCCAGGCAACGGAGTGCACGTTCGCTCCGAACTGGGCGGCGCTGCCTTGATTCACAACATTCTGGGCGCGGTCGACAGTATCCTCCGCGGGGTCGGTGATCCGGAAATGCCATCGCACCTTGCGATCAAGAAGCCGGACGTTGCCGCCAGCCTGGCGGCTCCCGGACGCGCCGGGGTAGAGGCATACGCGTTCTGGCGACCGTTTCCACACGGGAGCCCGCGCGGCGAGCAATACTGGCGGGTCAGCGAGGCAATGGGATTCGGTGCCGGAGAGGCCGGAGTCCCGGCGCCGGACTGGATGTCGAAAGCCAACACGTCAGCCCCAAGAGCGCCCAGTGTGATTGTGCTCTCCGAGGGGGGCATGGGCTTCCGAGACGAACGCGAGGCATGGGATGCTCTGCCTTTCGGGAAGGCGGACTGGATTCTACTCAAGATGTCCGCCCCGGTAGTGGAGGGGGCCTTGTGGGAGCATCTGCAGTCCACCCCCAGCCTTGCGAAGAAGCTCGTGGTCGTGGTCGACGCTGATGACCTGCGCAAGACGCACGCCCGGATTAGCGATGGTCGGTCGTGGGAAGACTCCATCGAGAACATGGTCTGCGAGCTCCTGAAGAAAGATGGAGTGTTGATCCCGCTCACCCGCTGCCGCCACCTCGTGGTTGTCTTTGGCTCCGAGGCTGGCGCATGGTGCGACTTCAATGGCACGCAAGCATCAAAGAAGGCGCTGGCGCCACGAATCCACTTCGTCTACGACCCGGCGCTGGCTGAGAAGGAACGCGCCCGCAACATTGAGGGCGATGTCTTCGGGCTTCTCTCGTGCATGGCCGCCTCGGTCACCTGGCAACTTGCAGTGAGTTCGCGCGGTTCCAAGAACGGCAAGGCACATCCAGGACGTCCTTCTCCGGACTTCCCCGCAGCCATCGAGGCGGGACTGGAGGCCATACGCGATCTGCGCAAGAAGGGTCACGGGTCGGTCACATCCTCGGAGGGAGGCTTCCCTGCAAAGCGTCTGGCCGGCATCATCCATCGTGGCGCTGAGCCTGCTTTCGCGCACCTCGACTTCGGATCGTTCGATGCCTGTAAGTCATGCGTTTGTCCTGTCTGCGAGCCACCCAACGCGCCCGCGTCCCCATCCCGGTGGTCCCTCCTCCGCCAATCGCAGGGCGGCACGGCCGATCCCGCCTACGCACTGGCGCGACTGGTCCTCGAGCACGGGCCCATCGCGCTGGAGCGCTTGCCGCACCTGAGCATCGGCAAGCTCATCAACGCCGACCGAGCCGAGATCGAGACCCTGCGTTCGCTGCGCGAGTTGATCAATCGCTACAAGGATCATGACCCGGGCCGCAAGCCTCTGTCCATCGGTGTCTTTGGCCCACCGGGCGCAGGCAAGTCTTTTGCGGTCAAGCAGCTGGCCTACAACCTGGTTGGGAAGGAGGGATGGCTCGAGTTCAACCTCTCGCAGTTCGGGAGTCCGGGCGACCTGATCGGTGCCTATCACCAGATTCGGGACCTTGTTCTGCAGGGCGTTCTGCCCGTCGCCTTCTTCGACGAGTTCGACGCCCAGCGCTACAAATGGCTCCAGTACCTGCTGGCCCCTATGCAGGACGGTCGATTCCAGGAGGGCCAACTCACCCACTCTATCGGCAAGTGCATTCTGATCTTCGCGGGTGGCACGAGCTGGACTTTCGGCACCTTCGGGCCACCGAAACCTGAAACCGCTAGTGAAGACGGCCGCGAACTGCGGCACGCCCACCAGGATTTCGTCTTCGCCAAAGGGCCAGACTTCAAGAGCCGACTCGACGCCTACTTCGACGTCTCCGGCCCGAACCAACGCGACCGCTTACTGCGCGAGAGCGAAACCGAGCCGAAGGATGTCCGGACATTCGGCGGATGGCGCTTCGTGCCGGACACGGATGATCTGTGCTTCCCTATCCGGCGGGCCCTCATCATTCGCAGCGAACTCAAGTGCCGAGTTGATCAGAGACTCGACATGGACGAAGGACTTGCGCAGGCATTGCTCCGCGCCCCCACCTATACGCATGGCGCTCGCTCGCTTACCAAGATCCTGGATCCATACAAGCCCCTGTGCGGCAGCCATCTCTGCGTTTCCAGTCTGCCGCCAAGAGACATTCTCACCATGCACACCGACGGCGACGAGTTCCTCCGCATCTGCATGCGTGAGTGGCCGCCGGCTGTCGTGACGCCGCTGGCCAAGGCCGACATCGACCGCATCGCGCCGGTGATCCACGAGACATACAGAGAACTTGGGCGGAAGCAGGGGTGGCTCGATCCGAAGATGAACATGTCCCTCAACGAAGTGGCAGATGATTTCAAGAGAGAGTCCAACTACAAGGCCGCGGAGCGCATGCCCGGCGTCCTTGCTCTCGTGGGACTTGAGTTGCGGGACGGGCAAGCGACGCCGAACGAGGAGTTCGCCGTTCGTCAGAGGCTTGAGCTACATCTCGACTTGCTTGCCGCAGCCGAGCACGAGGGCTGGATGCTCTGGCACTTCGACAACGGTTGGCAGCACGCACCGAAACGTAATGACAAATCGAAGCTGCACAACTGCCTTGTTCCCTTCTCCAGTCTCGGTCGCGGTGACAAGGACAAGGATCGCGAGCAGATTCGACACTACCCGGATTTCGCCCGACTCGCGGGCAAGAAGATCGTGATGTGGGATGCCGCTGCGCGGTGAGTGGGGAGCTCCGTGGACTGGGACGGTTCCGGTAGACAATGTCGGGTGCGCGGCCGGCGCGACGGCATGGAGCGCGCCGAGTGGAAGCAGCCATCGACGCACACACACTACTCATCAAAACGCATGCCAAGTCTGGGTTCTCTGACTTGTGCACAGTTTAGTGCACTATGCCCTTGCAGCCAAGTGGAGTGCTTGATACACTCAATGAGCAGAAGTCATCGTGAGTCTTCATCGCTTCCTACCGTCCGCTGCGGAGCGCCGCGTTTGGAGTCCCCTCGATGTTCGATTACCCCATCAGGATCCCGCGGCAGTCCGCCTACGCAGAGATTGGCCTCGGTCCCGAAGCAACTCCCAGTGAGATTCGTGCAGCCAAGGCCCGCCTGGCGCACGAGATCGAGCTGGCACTCACTGACCTTAGCCTACGCATCAGCGGGATCGAGAACGAAGTCCCTGGACTCACCGAGTTGCGGCGAAATCTCGCGGCTCTCGAATCCGGTGATGCAACAGCCGCGGAGGACCGGGCAACCCTCAGAAAGCTCGAGAGACGCGCTGCAGAGATCGACCCTCACTATCGAGACCTTATCCAGCAATCAAGAGACCTCAGGGCGCGACACGAGCGCCTGAACGCGTTGCCCATCGACTCCACGGAAGCTAGAGAGAAGTACGACGGACTGACTCCTCCGTTTCGGATCCTGAAGCTAGAGGAGGGTGGAAACGTTGGGTTCATGGATGATGCGAGAGGGCTCCGAATGCTCCGGGAAGAGCTGGCGGAGTTCCTCGGTGCACGCGGCGTGGAGGTCTACCATCCAACCGATCTCACAAGAGAAGACTTCTCTGCCGACTTCGCATACAGACCGCTGTTGGACGGAGGTGATGAGTGACCCACAGGGACAACGAGAGAGAGCCCGCCGAGAACGGGGCTGAGGAATCCGTGATCACGAGTCTGGACTCGCGCAGCGGAACCTCTCCCAATCGAGAGCCCGAGATCGAACCTGACGATGAGACGCGGGGCGAGTCGTTTGACGACCTGGCCGACGTGGAACATCACATTGACCTCAGCGGGATTCTGCGGCGTGCCATGGAGGTGTCACTCGGAGGTGACGAGCGAGACGAGTCAGGTGGCCCCTTGCCCGCCTCGGAACTCGTTGCGGGTGATGTCACTGGAATGATCGACTCGATCCTCGCGCGGCTTGATGGTATCGAGGACGCCCTGAGGTACCTTGCCACGGCAGTCAACAAAGTCGAAGACGCGACACAGGAGTCCCACCATCACCAGATGGTCGAACTCGGCCGTCAGCGCAAGGAGCTCCTCTCTCAGCAAAAGCAGGCGGCGACCGGCAAGGTCCTGGTTGTCTGCGCCCCATGGATAGACACCCTCAGAAGCATGCGCGCACAGCTACCGCCGAAGCAGGTTGCCGTGGCGAGGGAACTCGGCACAGTTATCGACTCGCTCGTGATGATCCTGCGCCTCCTCGGATATGCGGAGTTCCACGTCGAGCCCGGCGAGCAGTTTGACCCAACGTTCATGGAATGCACCGGACTGGCTCCAGGCGAGCCCGGAATCGTAGTGAGAGAAGAGCACCCCGGGTACAAAGCCGGTGACGCTGTGGCACGCCCGGCCGGTGTCAGGGTCGGAGCGGAAGCGAGCGGGAAGCCAGGCAGTCCTGACTGAGGATGCGATGAACGAACGATACCACAGAACGATCGCCATCGACCTCGGAACAATGTACAGCTCTGTCGCGGCGATGGACCGTCACGCGTGCGAGGCAAGGGTGTTTGGCATCCCAGAAGCTCTCAACGGGAGTCGGTCGATGCCATCGGCGGTCG
Source organism: uncultured bacterium (assembly GCA_964572375.1). Lineage (GTDB taxonomy): Bacteria > Joyebacterota > Joyebacteria > Joyebacterales > Joyebacteraceae > JAPEKQ01. The sequence continues at coordinate 5,815 of CAZNHF010000014.1, forward strand.
AGCTTCACGAGCACGCGGGGCGCCTCTTGATCGGCCACCTCGCTAAATGCTGTCGAGTGTTCGACCCAGACAACACGATCGTCGAGATCAAACGCGAGATGGGCGGGCTCTTCACGCAAGAGTCGCTCAGTCGCTTCGGCGCTGAGGGGATCTACCATGTCGGCGATCCGGTCAGAGTCAAGATGGCTGACCGCTGGTACCTTCCACAGGAGATCAGCGCTCTCATTCTCATGAAGCTGAAAGAAGTGGCCGAGACTGAGATGGGAACACCCGTGCTTGACGCGGTCGTCACCGTTCCCGCCTGCTTCACGGACAAGCAGCTCAAGGCAACATGCGAGGCGGCGCTGCTGGCAGGCCTGTACCCGCGCGAGCTCATACAGGAGCCGACCGCGGCAGCCATGTCCTTCGGCGTGCAGGCGCTCGACAATAAGCCTCGGCTCTACCTTGTGTATAATCTTGGCGGCGGCACCTTCGATGTCTCCATCATCGAGGTGAGCTCAACTGGTATCCAAGTGCTGGCGACATCCGGCGAGCCCAGACTTGGTGGCGTGGACTTCGATGAGCGGATCACCGAGTGGGCGCTGAAGGAGATCCGGACGAAACACGGCATGGACCTTTCGGAAGATCCATGTGCGCGGGCGAGCATCCGCCTGCGCGCTGAGAGGGCCAAGATAGAACTGAGCGAACGTGGTGTGGTCCCTCTCAGCCTGGCCGACGTAGTCTCCCCGGCCATAGATGCGACCCTCGCGCTTGACAGGTCAACATTCGAGATGCTCATAGCCCCTCATCTTGACAGAACAGAGGAGCGCGTCGAGGAGGCCATCGAGCAAGCTGCCGAGAAGGGAGTCCATCGAGAGGACATCCACGCCGTCCTTCTCGCCGGCGGGTCAACAAAGATCCCTGCGGTCCGGCGGCGGCTCGTCGAGCACTTTGGAAGAGGCGAGGACTTCGTCCGATCCGACGCCGACCCGGCGACAGCAGCTGTGACCGGGGCAGCGCACGTTGCCCTCCGGTACGCGCCCAGTGACCCACCTTTCGACATCCATCGTTGCGACGAAACGGTGTCTGGAAGCGAGTCGGCAGCAGGCGCTCTCGCTGTGAACGGAGTCACAAGCCAAACATTGGGTGTCGAGGTCGCGGGTGGCATCTGTGTACCGATAATCCCTGTGGGTACAAGCCTCCCCGTCAGCGGGACGGTGGGGGAAATCACCAATGCCGATGAATCGGGCGCTGTCCACCTCCGCATCTACCGAGGTGAAGACCATAGGTGCGAGAACAATGAGTTCCTTGGAATCGTGCCTATCGAGAACATCGAGCCTCTGCCTCCCGGCACCCACAGATTCGATGTTACCTACAGTCTGGACCGTAGCGGAATCCTGTCGATGTCCGTCTATCACAAGAACACCAACGCCACCCACCAAGTGTCACTCCAGCACGCGGCCAGGAGCGGGGGCCCCGAAGCACTGAGTGTGATGCGGAGTGAACTCCTGAGACGCTATGAGACACAAGGGCTTGACCTGGCTGCGGTACCCGGGAGTGCTCCTCTGACCAACGTGCTTGAGGCCCGCAAAGCCGTTGTGCTCGATGCGACGTTGGGGACCGCGGAGCAAGCAGGGATAGCAGAGCATCTCCGTGAGACCCTCAGAAGCATGAGTCCTGAGGAGCGAGAGGAGCTTCTGGAGGAACTCAGGAAATCTGCTGAGGAGCGAGAGGAGATGTTGAACAAGTTCAAAGAGAATGTCCGCACCGCGCCGCTCGAGTATCGCCTGACTAATCCGCTTCGCGTGCAAGAAGATGTGTTCGCGTGGTCGCGTCCCGAAACGATCGAATTCAAGGTGCAGGAGCAGGTGCCACTGCCGACAGCCAGAGTCAGCTACACCGCACGACCCGCCGGGCCCACAACGTCGCGCGATGGTGGAGCGCGTGAGCGTGAGGACGGCCGCGTGCACCTCTCGGCCTATTGCCCCAGCGAAGTTGGGCCGAACAGGCGCCACACGCTGCTCGTGTACCTACACGAGCAGCGCGCGAGGGCGCGCGTTCTCTCGGAGGCGCGAGCGCATTTTGGGGAACACATGAACAACGTGATGCAGAACGTGGCTCAAGCCCAGGTACCAATCGAGAGCGGCAATCGTGTCGTTGTGTTGCCGTGGCTGGAAGGATGTTCCTTCCACCCCAGGCGGGCTGTCGTCACGTGGCTCGGCCGAGGCCACTGCAGCGTGGAGTTCAGTTTCTCGGTGCTTGAGTCTGTCGCCAGACAGGCTAAGCCTGGGTCGCTCCTGGAGGGAGCTGTCAGCGTCTGGGCCGGTCCTGTCTTCATAGGAGACGTCCCGCTAACCACCTACTACATCCCGGGGGAGTACGTCTCTGAGTCGGACGACGAGGATCCCGAGTGCCGACTCACTTCTTCCCCGGTACCCCAGCGGGTGTTCCTCTCGTACTCATCCGCCGATTCAGACATTGTCGGCTGCATCAAGTCTACGCTCACTGCGGTCGGCAATAGCTGCCTCCGAGATACGAGGCTACTGGTGGGCGGCGACTCGTGGGGTCCGAAGATCGAGAAGGCCATCAACTCGGCGGACGTGTTCGAGCTGTGCTGGTCGGATGCCGCGAGGGCGTCTCGCAACGTCAAGAAAGAGTGGCGCTACGCGCTCGGCCTCAAGAAGCCCAGGTTCATCAGAGGAGCATATTGGCAGAAGCCCATGCCTGCTCTCCCCCGTCAGCTCAGACATATTCACTTTGCCTACATCGACTGGTTTGAGAGGTATGCGCGCGAGCGCGAGTAGTGGGATTCTGGCATCGGCGGACGAGGCGGCACGAACAGACAATCGCAATGGAGCACAAGTTCGATCACCAAGCAGGACGGAGGTCCACCTTTGAACGGAAGATACCACAAGACCATAGGTATTGACCTCGGCACTACGTACAGCGCCGTGGCATCGATGGACAGGCACGAGCGCGAGGCGGCTGTGTTCAACGACCCGGAGGGGATCGGGGACGCCAGGTCGATGCCCTCGGTCATCGGGTTCGACAAGCATGCTGGGCGGCTCTTGCTTGGCCTCGAGGCCAAGAACAACCTCACGAACGACCCGGACAACACGATCGTCGAGATCAAACGCGAGATGGGCGAGCTCTTCACGGCAGAGTCGCTCGTCAGCTTTGGAGCCGAGGGGATCTACCACGTCGGCGACCCGGTCAGGGTCAAGATGGGCGACCGGTGGTATCTTCCGCAGGAAGTGAGCTCCCTCATACTGATGAAGCTCCGGGGTATCGCCTCCGCTGAGATTGGGTCGGAGATTATCGACGCGGTCGTCACCGTTCCCGCGTACTTCACGGACAAACAGCTCAACGCAACGCGCGAGGCGGCACTGCTGGCAGGGTTGTACCCGCGCGAGCTCATTCAGGAACCGACCGCGGCAGCCATATCCTTCGGCGTACAGGCGCTCGACAACGAACCTCGACTCTACCTTGTGTACGATCTGGGCGGGGGCACCTTCGACGTCTCCATCATCGAGGTGAGTCCCACCGGAATCCAGGTTCTCGCGATATCGGGCGAGCACAGGCTTGGCGGTGTGGACTTCGATGAGCGGATCACCGAGTGGGCGCTGGAGGAGATCCGGACGAAGCACAAGAAGGACCTCTCGGAGGATCCGCACGCGCGGGCGAGGATCAAGCAGCTCGCCGAGAAGACGAAGATAGCCTTGAGCGATAACAAGGACGCCCCGTTGGTGCTGGTCGACGTACTGGCCCCGGAGACCGCCTCGTCACTGACCCTCGAGAGGGCCACGTTCGAGAGCATGATCTCGCCGGATCTCGAGAGGACCGAGAAGTGCATCGAACAGGCTATCGAGCGCGCCGCCGAGAAGGGCGTCAAAAGAGACGACATTCAGGCGGTTCTCCTGGTCGGCGGTTCCACGAGGATCCCCGAAGTCAAGCGGCGACTCCGGGAGTACTTCGGGAAGGGGGATGACTTCGTCCGCGAGGACTGCGACCCGGTGACAGCAGTCGCGACGGGAGCGGCGCACGTCGCCCTTCGATACGCACCGAGCAACCCGCCATTCGAGATCCAGCAGGCCGACGAGGTCGCGCTGATCAACGCGGACGCTCTGGGTGGATTCTCCATGCACAACATCACGGGTCACACGCTGGGGGTTGAGGTAACGCATGGCGGCTTCGTACCGATCATCCCTGCCGGCACAAGTTTCCCCGTCAGCATAACAAGCAAGGGCTTCACCAATGCCGCACCGACGAACGCCGTTCACGTTCGTGTCTACCAAGGCGAACACTCGGTGTGTGAGAACAACGAGTTCATTGGAGTCGTCCCGATCGAGAACATAGAGCCCCTGCCCCTTGGCACCCACAGGTTCGATATCACGTACAGCTTGGACCGCAGCGGGATTCTGTCGACGTCTGTCTATCACCAGAACGCGAACGCCACGCATCAGGTGACATTCCAGCACGCGACCGGGAGCAAGGGCTCAGAGGCACTCGGTCTCATGCGCAAGAACCTTCTCGATCTCTACGCGACAAGGCCAGGTCAGGCCGCAGCAGGAGCCGCGGCTGGAGGCGGGATCGAGATTCCGCCGCCACCACCGCCGCCTGGACACGAACGCCCCGAACAGCCTCGGGCCGAGTCGGCTCAGGCCGATCGAGTACAGGCTGTACAACCGCAGCCCGACCAGGCGCAACCTCCACAGCCGGAGCGTGGTGCTGAAGCTGTAGCTCCTGTAGTCGAGATAGAGAAAACCATCCCAGATCGCTTCCAGATGGTGGTCGAGATCGTGCGCGACCGGCTTGCCGACCGCCTCGACGCGACGCTGCTCAAAGCATACAACGCGTTCGCTGTGGCTGTTAACGAAGAGCGACCCGAGGAACAGGTCGAGGCTCTCGGGCAGGCTCTCTCCGGAGCGCTCAAGAATGTCTAACACGCCGCCGGTCGAACTTCGAGTCGAGCATGCCGGGCAGACGCTGCTCCTGACGCGCCGAGGGCCGGGTATGCGTGGGTGGATCTATGCGACTGACTCGCCGGTGTGCTTCTACCGCGTCCTCGAGCTGAAGGATGCACCCCTCGCCGTTCGTCACGAGTACAGCGATGGCAAGGGCGGCACACCGCCGCAGGCGGCGGCCATCGTCGACACGTGGCAGGAAGCAGGCCGCTTCTATGTGGAGTACGGTGCCGGGAAGTCCTCCGAGACGCTGGCTGACATCCTGTTGCCGGCGGATGACGGTCGTCAGACCGACCTAGGGCGCAGCCTCAGGTGTGTGGCGGAGGTTGCCTCTGCACTCGCGGCATGGTGGGCAGCCATGTCACCTCCGGTCCTCGCCACTCCGTTCGACATCGTCCTGGGGCCTGCTGATAGACCCTTGCTACTGTGGATGCCGGGGCACCGTGTTCCAGACACCGAGGAACTGCTGGCGGCTTCCGCTCGCGGGCTCTGGCTCGCTCCAGAGCTCGTACGGGGCCAATCAGTCAGAGACCCGCGCGCGCTCGATGTCTTTGTGTTGGCCGCCACGATCTCGCTGTGCGTTGTGGAACCCCCGTCCAGCATGACACCGGAGAACGCACTGCGAATGGCGGCAGCGGGCGGAGTGCTCCTCTCGGGACGTCCCCGCCGGGACCTCCCCTACTGGCTCCGACGCACGACAACCCGCGATGAGATACTCGCCGTCGGGCGAAGCCTCATGCGCCTCTCTCCGAAGCGACGCATGAACGTCGATATTGTCGAGGTTGCCCGCAACTTGAGAAGTCTTTCAGAAAGCATCGATCCTGTGAAGTCAGCTACACAGGTGAAGAACTCAGGCAATCCCGAGGATGCGTACCTCATACTTCAGGAGACGCTGCTGCCGGTCGAGCCACCGAACGCTCACGAGGTGCTTCTCCTAGCCGGTGACATCGCCGGACGCCACATGGGCCGCGCGCTCGACGCGGCCGACCTGTATGAACGGGCGATAGCCATGGGAAGACCTAACACCGAGGCGTACGAGAAGCAGCTTCACACGATTACCACGGCGCGTAGCAGCCCCGAGCTTCAGGCGCTGATGCAGGATCCGGACGACCGGAGGCTGAAACGGCTCGACCAGATGGTCTCAAGAGACTTCACCGCGCTGCAGCCCTCGCGTCAGGCCGAGAAGGAACTCCTGGTAGCGAAGTTCCTCCTCTGGAGAAGGCGGAACCAGGAGGCAGCAGATTTCATCTACGAACGTCTCTTCGACGCCCAGGGAAACTACATGTGGTACAAGTTCGATCTGGCTCACGCATATGCCGAGGCGCTTCTGGCGCTCGGCGAGCTCGGCAGAGCGCGAGCCCAGATCGAGACCCTAAAAGGCTCGATCAGAAAGGGCCATGCCAACGGTGTTCTTGACGATGAGAGCCGGGACGCACGCCTCAAGGCCGCGGCCGCGCTGGAGTCCAGAATCGGTCCCTCGCCTGTTGGCGGAGCAAGGATGGCGGTGTGAACGCAGCCGTAGCGACCACTCCGAAGAACACGCGGCGAACCGCAGTAGTGCGCATCTGCCTAGCCGCAGCACTCGCTGTGACTCTTTGCCTGACGGTGACCACTCCAGCGCTGGCCAGAATCACGTACTGCATTGACCCCTCTCACCCCCACGCTTCGAACCAGAACCCTGGCACCGAGGAACGGCCATTTCGCACGATCGAGTCTCTCCGGGACAGAATCGCACCGGGCGACGTGGTGATGGTGAAGGTCGATGACGAGTGGCTCAGATTCGTCTACTCCTCTTCAAGTGGTGGAGGGGCGGCGGAGCTTCTTCCAGATGGGAAGCTGCTCGGCCGATCGATCCCACCGGTCGCGGCACGAGCCCTCTCCGGCATCCGCCGGAACCTGCCGCTCGTTGCCCTGGCAGCCGCGTTTCTGCTCCACATGTTCCTTCTGCTTCCTCTCTGGAGACGGTGGCGCTATCTCGGACGTGCGGTCAAGATCATAGACGCGGGGGACATGGACCGGCTGAAGGAGGCCGAACAGCTTCTCCGGAAGGCTGTCACGGTTGGTCTCTGGCGGAACGACCTGGCGACCGCGCGCTTCGCGCTAGCCTACACGCAGGCTCAACGCGGCAGACTCACAGAAGCCAAGACCGTGCTGTTCGAGCTCTTGGATTCCGGCGATACTAGTGTCGAGACGGTCTACTTGAAGCTCTGGAGTCACTCCAAGGACGGAGAGTCCGAGAGCGTCATCGAGACCTTTGAGGAGCATGGTGAGGAGTTGGACGACTTCCTCCAGACGAAGCTGATCGCAGGCATAGCCTACCTGACCGTGGCACGTCGACTATGGTCCCGGCGCCAGGGCGACCAGGCGATCCGGCACTACGATCGCCTTCGCGAGCTGGGCGTGCTCTCCGACCAGATACCAGCGGACATCCGCAATCAGCGGGTCATGTTCGCCATCGCGGCTCTGTATGATCGAAGTGTCACGGACGCCAGGAAGCACCTCGATGCGGCAGTCGAGTGGGCGAAGCAACACGGAGCCCCTTCCGAATCGCCACGCATAGGACTGCTGCTGTGCGACTGGCTGGAAGGCGACCAGAGCGACATCGAGTCGGAGCTGGGAGACATCCTCAACAGGATGGATTCATCGAAACCGCTCACCATCAGATGTGCCAAGTGCGACCATGAGCAGACCGTCGATGCCGAGTACCTGGGGAAGGTAATCATCTGCCAGTCGTGCGGTGAGGAGTCGGCCGTTGACGAGAAGACGGTGGTCGCGAGCGCCGTGCCGCCGGAGTCGGCTTCTGCCGACGGACTGGACGGCAGTGAGCCCGTCTCTCTGGATAACCGGACTCGCCTTCGCAGAAACGCCGGCCTCTGGCATGCGCTCCTGCTCCCCATCATGACATGGTCCCGGTTCCCCGCCTGTGGCGGGCTCCCTGACGGCGAGCGAGACAAGCTCGAGAGGAGGCTCGACGGAGTCCGTCTGGCCGACAGCTCAATGAGTGACCCCGACTTCATCGCGGGCCTCATAGACTACTACTTCGCGCGCGACGAGGAGGCGCGCAAGGCGGCTATCGAGACGCTGGAGCTCGCGCGGAAGAAGGGGGTCAGTCTTCCGGAGCTGCTTGTCCTGCTGGACGACTTCCGGCAGGCAGAGGAACGGAGAGAAGACACGTTCGTGGTCTTCCTTGTGATGCTCCGAAGCTATGCCGATGATGAGACCGTTCCCGTCAAGTACAGAAGGGCCGCAGCAGAGATGCTGAAGAAGTACGAGAAGACCGTCGCAAGTAACAGAGAGCCTGACGTCAACTAAGGGTCCGCGCAAGGCCGCTCACCGCGCTCCGGCCGATGGACGCCAACAGGGAGGTTGCACCGGTGCTGCTTGAGGAGCTTCGGAAGAAACTCGCAGAGGGAGACGACTCGGAGTTCCCTCACCCCGACAGGGCGACCGCTCCCACGGTGGATCAGTTGCTGGATCGGGTCGAGGCTGTTCGCACGAAGCTTGCCGACATCCTGGCTCGCTACTCCGAAGACGTGGATCCTCGGTTGCAGACCGACTCCGCGAAGACGATGAATAGGCTTGGGAGGCTCTGCAAGGCTCTGGGCAAGGTCGCGAAGATGGTGCAGCTTGAGGAGTTCAACGCGATGCTCGCGGTGGGAAGCCTCCTTCTACCAGAGGAGCAGGAACTGGAACTCGCTGGACTCCCGGTCAACCGCATTCATCTCACTCTCTCGGGTCCTGTACAGATCGAGCCAGGAGACTCAGCGACGATTCGTATCTGGGCTCACAGGAAAGACGAGCGCGATCGCATCCGAAGACTGATCAAGGACGACACGGAGACATCCTGGCTGCCGGAAGAGGGAGCGGAGCCCTCCCGCACAATAGTCATTGTGCCTCATCTCGACGGTCTCAACGTCGAACCCGTGGAGACCGTGTTCACATGGCGGGGACAGATCGGGCGCGCGACGCTCACCATACGTGTTCCGCAAGAGACACATCACGGGCCAAAGCGCGCCCTACTGGATCTGCGCGTGGCCGGACTCCGCGCCGCCACGGCTGACTTCAGCATCGATGTCGGAGAGCCGACGGCAGAGCCATCCCCCATCGCGTCGGACCTGACCGCCATAGGAACAGCGTACGCGTGCTTCGCCACTGAAGATGAGCAGGATGTGCGTTCACGAGTTCGTGAGCTTCGCGGCATGTCGCCGAACACCATGGTTGTCTCAGCCGTGTGGCATGAGAAACCAGAGGGAGATGGCGACAACGATCCGGATGTGAAGGACCCGGAACGGATGATACACGACGCGGACGTCCTCTACCTGTTCTGGTCAGAGAAGGCGTCGATGTCACCCAGCGTGGCTCGTGAACTCGGCTTCGCTCGCACTGCGACCGTCCCCGTGCCGATCGACGTCGTCCCGCTGGATTCTTCGGACGATGCGACCGAACTGCCGGACATTACACCAATGCCACAGGAGGCAGAAGATGAAGCTCCGACGGAAGCATGAGTGGCTGTCCAGGCTGCCGGAGGTCCACTACGACGAGACGGCTGAGGACCTTGCTGGCGAGCCCGAGGGGATGAGCCTCGCCGACGCGCTCCTCACGCTCGTGGAAATCAACCACGAGCGCGAGTACGCGATCTGCCGCGAAGTAGCAAAACACCTTCTCGGCACAGATCCGGAGCAGCGCGGCGAGAGAGAGGAGTGAAGTCCGTCACGGAACTGCAGCGTGACGAGGAGATGCGCTAGCGGAAAACAGGTTGCGTTGCGGGCGTGAGTTGGGGAGCGGACGGAGACATGGCGAAAGACAAGAGAGAGAAGTGCGAGACGATCGAGGAGATCAAGATCCCCGCGCTGGGTGTCGGACTCAAGCTCGGTGGCGCAGACATAGTACAGCAGGCGAAGAGAAGCACCTCCGCCGAATCCGACATGGTCGAGCTCCTTCAGGAACAGACCCGGAAGAAGGCCGAGGACGATGCGAAGAGCATCGCCATTCCGTTGGTACCTCCCATGCCGGAGGGCGGGCTCACCTCGGAAGAGCCGTCGGTGGAGTCGGAACTCCTCGGGGAAGCACTGCAGCTCATCAGCAGTAAGAAATACCTCGAGGCCATCCCGCTTCTGCAGCAATACCTTGAGAAGGAGCCCGAGCACTGCCTGGCGCGGTACTCACTCGCCTACTGCTTCTCCAAGACCGACCAGCACTGGGAAACGATTACGGAACTGAACCACCTCCGCAATCGCCAGCTGGAGGCATCCCTGGCGCCCAAGATCGACGCGCTGCGAAACCTCACACGTTCAGCGCTGATCCCGGAGGTTCTTCTGGAGCTTGTGCGCGCGAAGGCCAGGAACCGCTATGAATCGGTGATCGAGAAGAGCAGGGCACTGGTGGAACTCGACCCTGAGGCCATTCCGTTCCACTTCTGCCTCAGCGCGGCGCTGATGGAATCCGGGCTGCTCAAGGAAGCTCGAGAAGCCGCGCGGCGCGGCAAGAAGATCGCAGGAGACGGCCCGGATAGCGTGATGATCGAGATGATCCTCACCGAGACCTGCAGTCGCCTCTGCCGGCATGCGATGGAGCCCGCGCGAGATGCCTTCAGGCAGAAGAAGTACAGAGCCGCGCTGTCGAGCCTGAAGAGTGCCAACAGCACCTGCGAAGATGTTCCCCTCTACAGTGTCTTCACAAACTACACGGGCCGACTCGCGGGCCCGCGCTTCAGACTGGGATCTCGGCCTACTCTGGAGGAGTGCGTCATATCGGGCGACCCGCGTGAAGTAGACGAACTCTGCTTCTTCCTGGTCAGCGACGAGGTCCGCGAAGCGCAGCAGCACTTAAACGCAGGGGATTTGCAGAGGGCGCGGACTGCTCTGGAGAGAGCTCTGTCCATCTGCCCGAGCTTCCCCTACGCCAACCTTCTGCTGGCGAGCTGCACATTCAGCCTGCTCGCCGGCGAGAGCGACAAGCCACCATCTCAGGACACGGTCATCAGCACCCTCGAGCGGGTCCTTGAGTGCGCGCGTATCGGACAGCGGGACCACGACCTGGGACACGAGGCGAGTAAGCTGGCGGAGATGGTGGAGAAGCAGCTGGAGATGTTCGAAGCCGCCAAGAGCGATGCCGAGTTGGTGAACGGTCTGATTGGCGAGTTCAACCAGATAATGGAAAGCGCGAAGCCTGACGGAAGCAAGCCCCCGAACCTCGCCAAGCTCGAGGACCGGCTCAAAGCTCTGCAGAAGCGAATCAAGCATGCCAAGAACAAGGTCAAGGTTGATGAGGGTCGAAAGGTTCTCGGTAGGCTGTCTTCAGCAACGGACAATGCCATCCGCGACATCGGACCGGCGCAAGAGCTGGCTGAGTTGGCTGATCAGCTCGGTTCCATTCTGGGGCGGGTCAAAGAGACTCTGAGCGCCGGAGAGGGCGTCAGCAAGCTCATCGGAGAGCTGCGCGCCCACAAGCGCAAGATTGCTCAGTTCAGGAATCGGCTAGACAACGATGACGCGAAAAAGCAGGTGAACCAACTCGTGAAGGTCGTCGACGGACACATAGAGCAGCTGGAGTCAGTCGGTGCCTTGGGACCTTTCGTGAAGGAAATGGGGCTGATCGTGGAGGGCGTCAACAAGGGGTACGTGGACCGCGCGGCCGCGAGACTAGCCCTGCATAACCTCCTGGAGCGGATCCAAGCATCCGGCTTGCCCTGGGACAGCCCTGTGGTCAAGGGGCTTCTGATGAAGATACAAGAGCTGCTTGGCCAGCTCGGTTGACCGCGCACGCGACAGGGGAGACTCCACCGTAGCTCGATAGTAGCTTGCGAACGCATTCAGGAACCAAAGTGAGGAGGCGCTGTCGTGCTCCATCCACGCAGCTGCGCCGGGCAGGACCCAGCCGAGCGCGAGTACGATGTCTTCATCAGCTACGCGCATGAAGACAGCTACAGGGTGCGGAAGCTCATCCTCAATCCTCTGCTGCGTTGCCGCAGGATCGAAGACGATGAGCGACCCGTCATCTTCTTCGACGAGTCATCCGAGGGCATTAGGGGAGGCGAGTACTACCTCGACAAGTTGGCCCAAGCCCTTGGGCGAAGCAAGAAAATCCTCTGCGTCTACTCCGACACGTACTTCGAAAAGAACATGTGCCTGTGGGAGCTTAGGCAAGCGAACAGCCTGGACATCGACTCGGGCGGCGGGAGACTCATCCCCGTGACAGTCGATCCATCGGCCGAGGATAGAGTTCCAGCAGCAGTCCGCCATATCCAGTTCATACCGACAGCCGGGGACAACTGGTTCAGCGACCTGTGCTCTCTCCTCGATCTGGTCGAACCTGATTCGACCGACGTTGAGCCACTTCTGAGGTTCATCGATCAGCCGCCTGAACGGGTCGCGGTGAACCACACGCTGCCACCCATCCGAGTGGAGATCTCCGGACGTCACATAGCTGGCGATGAGTACGAGGTCAAGCTCGGTGGTGACGGCTGTGAACTCCACGGGACGACGTCTGCTGCGACTGAGAAGGGAGTGGTGTTGTTTGACGATCTCTCGTGTAGCTCGACTGCATCTACAGCTCGGCTTGTCGCCTCCGTGGAAGGTCTCGATCCGGTTCTGACCACCGCGTTCGCCATCGAGAAGCCTCGCCGTCCAGACGATGAGCCTGACATCCGCGCGGAAGGCGTCCCATGCTTCTTCCGGGACGGAGAGACGCTGGCGGTAGTTGGTCCTGCAGGTGTTGGGGTGTTCACAGCTAGCGGGAAGCGCGTGGGCGGCGAAGATACCCTCAAGGAGCTGGACCGCCCGGTGAAGCAGATCGTTCGCACCGGAAGTCTGATTGGGATCACAACGTGGAACGGCTCAGCGGGCATCATCTCGTCGTCCGGTGAACACACTTGCTGGTTGAGCCTTGCTGAAGAAGCCAAGAGCGCTTATGCCATCCCGGGTGACATGGCGCTGACTGAGTGGGGCGGCTACGTCGGGATGTGGAGCGGACGTGTCTACCGCCTCGAGCTCTCCGACACCGCGGTCAAGCCCGTCCTCACCCACCCGGCCGGAGTGCAAGCTCTCGAGGTTCGTAGAGACACGCTCTATGTGGCCGGGTTTGACGGAGTTCTCTGTGCGTACGAATCGGGTGTTCTTCGCGCATCGTGCGAACTCGAACCCACGATCCATCTTCTCAAGTGCTGCGACAGATCCCTCATGGCGATCGGGGATTCCAGATCCTACCGGATTGAGCTGCCCGTGCTTGACGCCAAGAGCGAGGAACTCACTATTGGCAACGTCGCCTACGTCCTCGGAGAAACGGAGCTCCCAGTGATCATGGACGCCAGAGGAAGAGGCGTACGCCTCGATCCGGACCTCTCCGTCAAGACGAGCTTCCGAACCGCACCGGGCGCGATTCCTACATCCGCTGACGACCAAGGTAACATCTGCATCGTGCAGCAAACAGGTGGAGCCTCAAATCTGCTGACGCGGGGGGGGCCGTCGGAATTCGGATCGCAGCTCGTGTTCAGCAACACCGAGGGACCTATTGCCGTGTCGCCGAGCGGTTCACGCTTCGCGCTTTCGAACGGCAGGTCTGTGACAGTAGTCTCATACGATTCCATGAAGGCGCTCATCGATGCGGAAAGACCCGGAACGAAAGCTGCTCAGTGACCCGGACAAGCTCCGGGAACGTCTTCAGGAACTCGAGTCTGCGTCTGCGCACCTGGCGAGCCGAGGGGCGCATGTGGACGCAATGGCCGAGTGTTGCTTCCGCATCGCCGTACATCCGTCGACCGACCAGGACGAGGCGCTAGGTCTCCTCATACGGGCCACGCGCCTTGACGGAAGCAATCCGAAGATTGCCTACCACATAGGCAGGATTCTGCTCGGACAGGGACGTCTGCGGGACGCCGCCGTCTGGCTCCACTTCGCCCACAGGCTCTCCCCTACCAGCCACCGCATCTGGTCGCATCTGAGTGTGCTACAGCGAGAACTCGACCGAAGCCTCGCCGGAAGCGAAGGATATCAGAGAGAGTCTCTTCACCGTCGGAGCCGCGCACTCGCTAGAGCTGTGCTTGACGGACTCGATGAACTTCCGGATCCAGCTCTCGCGGGCACTGGGAGGGACACCCCGAAGACCGTCGAGAGAGATGAGAAGAACGCGGACATCCCGCCCAGACCTCTCCTCAACTCTGGCAGATGCCGATGGTCAGGCGCCAGAGAGATCCTGCTTGAAGATGTCCTTGAGAGGCCTGTCGGCCAGAACCACCTCGAGGAGATGCTCCTGGATCTTGAACGCGTGCGCGACGATGCGGCTTTCAGATCGTCGGGTGCGTTCCGCTTTGCTGCGCTCGGAATCGCCTGGCTCGCCAAAGGCTATCCCCCATCAGTTATCCGGCGGCTTCTCCGAGGCATGCACGGAGATGACTCACCCGCCATCGAACTCCTGCGCTGCGTCTGCGTCCTCGCTGAGGCGGACGAGACGTTGCTTCCGCACTTGCTGTCGGAGTCGCTGAGGCGCGACGAGATCCCGCCTCTGCTGGCGTCGACGATCCACCACCACAGGCTCCTGCGCCGTCGCATGGAATTGGAGAAGTACGATGCGTACCGCGCCGCGCGCGCCCTCCTGACGACGGGCGCGGAAGGAGCTGACAAGCGTGGCGATCACAGCATCACAGACTGCGAGAAGCTGTTGGACGCGGAGTTCGCTGTTCTGAAACGCAACTCACTCCCCGAACTCGTGGACCCCGCTGAGCGCCCGACGGGCGAAGAACCCGATCCACTACAGAAGTTCGAACGCTTCTCTCGCCTGGCAACGGAGCTATCGCAGCTTATTGGAAGACTCAAGGCCTATGTAGGCTTCGGAAGCGCCACGGGCACCTGTCTGGAGTCCCGCGCGGCGGGAGCCAGCGTTGCCCAGACGGCCGGTCCGCTACTTGCAGAGGCAAAGACGGCAAGATCCGTGTTTGAGCGGCTTCAGTCAATCTGCGGTCGCTACTCGATCAACAGCTTCGTGGGGCTCTGCAAGGAAATCACTGAGAGTGATGGGACGCTGCCAGACAGCTTCGCCGAACGTAGGCGTGACTGTGAGCAGGCCCTTCGCAACCTCCCACGCCAGAGACCATTGGACCAGGCGCTGTCCCGAATCGAGAGCATGCTGTCGCAGGTTGCGGGGTCGTCCGGTCCCTTCAGATCCGTTGAGTCACAGGAGCTGGCCGCCATCATCACAGACTTCGATGCTCTGGAATCCGAGTATGGTGACCCTCCGACATCCACAGGTGTGATGGACGGAGAGGGAGACCCCGAGGGCGACAGCGATAAATCCCTCGCCGGCGGGGACGCCTCTGGCGAGCCGGGCGAGGACTTCGCACTTGGTGAATCGACTGCGACGCGTGACCCTCTGGCCGCACTCACCGAGCGGGTGGCGCGGATCGATCAGCATATCGATGATGTTGTCAGGAGTGCCAACGGAAGCTTCGAAGCCTACTCCGACGATCAGCTCAGCCTCAAACCCTATCGCACTCTCCGAGCGTCGGTGCTGGAACGACAGGCCGAGGTCAGGTATCGGATGGGACAGAGAACCACGGCGCGTGCCCTGTGGAGTGATTCCCTCTCCGTTCGGGGTGTCACGCCTGGTGCTCTCAAGAACATGGCCGTCTGTGACACGTTTGGCAGGGAGCCCAGCCGCGCACTGACTGCGTGGAGGGCCTACCTCGAATCCCTCTATGCCGTCGACTTGGCGCTCGGAACTCCGCGCCCCCATGCTGCCGAGAGGTCGCGCTGTCATCAGGCGTTGGCCGGCTCATATGCTCCGGCGTTTCTCTGCAAGGAGCTTAAGGACATCTCGGAGGCCACGATCGATGAGGAACAAGTTCTGTCTTTCATGGAGAGTCCGGTACGAGTCAAGAACTTCGTGAATCACAAGCTACTGCAGTTCTTGAATGAGAGGCTCACGGCCACCAGTCCCCCCGTCGTGCTCGGCGCTACAAGGCACGACCCAGCGGACGTCCGGGAATCGGCGGCGAAGGACCTACTCGATTTCGCGGAGACCTCGCTCCCTCTTCTGCCGGATAGGGTGAGACAGGGGTTCGGTGACCTCATTATCAAGCATGTCGCGCATTCGCTCGACGCGTGCGAGTCACTCGAGAAGCTCGTTGCGGACCGCGACCTCCACTACCAGGACGATGGGACGGACCTTCAGAAGACGCTCGCACACTTCGCTCATCTCAAGTTCAAACTACTCCTCTCGCTCCGTCACACGCCTACTATCGCAGAGCACATGAGCCGCTTCGAGTCGGTGGAGCATCTCTGCCGATTGGATAGACTGCCCCTGAACTCGAGCAGGGCATGGCTCGACCCTGTAGCCGGTCCACTCGGGCGAACCAGCAAAGGCGTTTCCGAGATGATGACCAAGGAGGTGCGAGATGAAATTGTGTCGCGCCTTCTGACGTTCGCTCTTTCCTCTGACGGGAGCGGCAGCGGTGACGCTGCTCGCATGCGCCAGTACCGCAGATTGGTCGACGAGTGGGCGAAGAGCCCGGTGCTATCGGAGCGCGTGGACTTCATCGATAACCCGGTGAGCTGCTACCCTGCCGAAGTAAGGAGGATCTTCACGCAGAAGGATGTGTCGACCGAGCTCGCTGGAGATGTTGAGGCACTGCGATCATTCGTGCGGCGCTTCCCCGAGATCACTGGTCCTGCCCGCCGCTTGGCGGAAGTCTACGCGGGGGCCGGTCAACACGAGGAAGCCATCCAAGTCCTCGACCAAGCCATTCAGAATGCATTTCATGTAACAGCAGCCGTGTATTGCAGATGTAAGCGCCTGGAGTTCAGAGCACACCTCTGCAATGAGTCGTCCGACCGCGAAGAACAACGACGGCTCTTGCGCCTGATCCACGACGATGCCAAGCACGTGAAACGCAATGCGCCTGATGAGGCGCTGGCTGATTACGCCGACTCATGGCTGAAGCAGTGTGCGAAGTCGGGCATCAGGTAATCTACCGGTCAACCAGCCTCACCGACACCCCGTCCGTGACGTACTGCGCAGAGCCCCTTCAGCCGCAGCACCTGCATCGCCCCATATGAAGCCGATCCGAAGACTCCGCCCCTTCTCCCCAAAGTTGCGTATCAGTCGCGGGGTCCCTGTGCTCTTCCCATCCCACAGCAAGATGACCAAATCCGGCTTCAGGCACAGAAACACGTCTCTGTCTCGGGGCACCAGAACTGCCAACACCAATACGAACTAGTGCATACTAGAGCATCGAACACCAGTATCTGAGTGATTCGTTCCTGTGGCCAGAGCGCTCTTGCCCGCGGCGGCCACCACCACGCGCTCACCACACGCGCTTCGACACTTGTGCCTGCCTGAGCATCTCGTCTGCGTACTTTGCCGGTAGCACCTCTTCTGGCGGGTCCTTCCACAGACCGAGCGTCGTCCCGCGCTCCGCATGATCCAGCATGAGCTTGACGCGTGCGTCGCCCTGGTGACGTTCCCTCGCTTCTGAGACAGCGCGCTGCTTGAGACGAGGCGACAGAAACTCCAGCGCGAGTCCAGCGCGGAAAAACGGTCGCCGCTCATTCCCGTTGATAGCATCGAGAAGAACCGCAACCGCCTCATCGTTATCACTGTTTCGCTGCGCCCAGTAGACAAGATCATCACCGTAGTGAACCGCCACACGAAGAACGAAGGCGAGAGAGGATGCTCCCAGCGTCTTGCAGAGTTCATCTCCGTAGAGGTTGAATTCCTGGTACGAATCAAATGTCGGCCATGCGGTGTTGGAGCGGGTCCACAATTTCTGCGCCCGCTTGAGAGTATCCTGCGCCCGCAGCACTCCCGAGTCCGCGGTGCCGAACTCGCCCTTCATCACGCCTCCGATTGCTGTCTTCAATCCTTCCTCCAGCTGCGCCAGGCCTTCTTCTGACGTGTCGTATTCGATGTACCGGAGGTCCGTGAGGTCAAACGGTACGTCCTTGCTGGACTGCGTGATCAGGATGGCGTCCTTCTGAAGCGTGTGCGTGATGCCCACCTCATAGGCGACGTTCGCGTTCTGCCCTGTGAGATCGGCGACAATGACGCGCGCGCAGTTGATGAGCTCCCACACATCCATGATGACCGGGTGCGGCGCGTAGACGGCATCCGCACGCAGACATCTGAGCCCGAGATCCTCCTCCACAACGTGCTTGATGTGCTCGAAGACCACGTTGAACGACTTCTTGAACGGCATCAGTATGAAGACGAGGCGCGGATCGGCCTCGAAATCTTCATTCTCGAATCTCGGTCTCGTGAGCATGTCATCCTTCCGAGCGGCGATGCCGCTGCGCGCCCCGCCTCCCAGTAACCTCAGTACAGTAGGCCGCGCGACCGCACCTATTCAGTGAAGAAGATCGCGACGACCTCGCGTCGCGCGAGCGCCTTGTCCTCGTCCGAGAAGCGTGACAGCAACGACATCTCGAAATCATCAGGCTCCGAGCAGCCCTGAGTGCGACCGAAGATCGGAACACCTTGAAGTCCGATGCTGTTCGCGTAGCTTCTGAGCGTGTCGGGAGGCCTGGAGCACACGACGATGTACATGCCGGAGAGACGAGCTCGACATATTGCGCAGTAGTCGGCACCCAACGCAGCGTTGCGGTACATCGCCTGGTTCCCGATGACATCCAATATCTCCTTAGTCGATGGACCGATGAAGGCGTACTGAACGTGTCCACAACCCGTGTCTGCTACACCACCCCTCATACTCTTCGGAACATCCTTGCCCATGGAGGCAATCGCAACCGGACCGGCCAGACCCGACTCCTCCGAAACCCCCGGCTCACCAAGCACCATGACCCCAGCCTGCGACTCGACAACTTCACAAGCCTCGATCGGCAGCGGGTCATGCCCAGAGATGAACCAGAAATTCCCGTTGGGGCGGCACCCATCGAGAAACCTCGATGATGTTGACGTGACATCCATCCAGAACGTGAAGAAGCAGCCGCAGGAGCACTGTACACCCGAGAGATCGAAGACCTGTCCCTTCCCGTTCGGAAGAACCCTCGCCATCCGTGCGTGTCCGGTCTTCTCTTTGCCCCCCGCGGAACCGCAGTGAGGACATGTGTACTCGTGTGCTATGTAGTCGACCTCGCTGAAGCCACTGCGGAAGGTGATCGCTGTATCGGCTGTTCTGCCGTCCTCGCAGCTTCTTCTGGTCTTCCGGCCGAAGAGCGCCATGACGCCTCCCGTGTTCGAATTGGAAGACCCTCAATACGACCCCTGGCGCTTGCGGCAAGGTGTGGCGACGCGGCGAGCATACCAGGTTTGCAGCAGCACCGATCGCCCGCGCGGTGTGTGGCTGCCGCGGCGTGAGTTTCGTGGTGCCGAGCGCAACTATAGGAGGAATTGTAGCAAGATTGAGCAGGAGTCGTCAATATGGCGGGTGGGCCGGGCGCGGTTCTGCCCTGCTGGGCGAAGTGACTGGTCCAGTACGCGGCAGGCACGGTGTTCGCGCACATGATATGTCCGCAGACATCGGAAACCCCCTCTCGCTATCCGGCTCGAGTCCAGCCCGAGAACTGGATCAGCTCCAGGAGGTCAGGTCACGACAGCAACAGGACTCAGACTAGTCCATCTCCGCTGTCTTGAGCACGCGCACAAGCGCGTCGAGGCTTGACTCGAAGTCGCTGCTCTGTGACCACTGGAAT
>CAZNHF010000015.1:0-24096 GCA_964572375.1 uncultured bacterium
TCGTCCTCGTGCTCGTCGCCGTGGTGTGGCCTCTGCTCATGCCGCTCAGACTCCCTATGGACGTCTCACCGCCGGTCCAGCAGCTCTACGATGCGATCGAGGCCATCCCGGCCGGATCGATCGTCATGCTGGCCGGAGACTATAGCCCGGACACGATGCCCGAACTCCAGCCGATGGCCGACACCTTTCTCAGACATGCGTTCAGCAAGGACCTCAGGGTTGTCGTGGCGTGTCTATGGCCCGCGTCTCCGCCACTTGTGGAACAGGCCCTCACCCCGCTCGCGGAGGAGTTCGACAAGGAATACGGCGTCGACTACGTCAACCTCGGCTACATGGCCGGTGGCACCGTGACCCTCCTTGGAATGGGGGCGAGCATCCCCAACACATTCCCGACCGACTACGGCGGGACACCGGTGGACGAGATCCCGTTGATGCAGGAGGTCGAGAACTTCGACGACATCGCGTTCGTCATGGAGGTCTCCGCGGGAACCCCGGGCACTCGCGAGTGGGTGCAGCAGGTCCAGAGCCGGTTCCGCGTGGCGCTCGGCTCCGGCGTGACGGCGGTGGGCGCTCCGAACTTCTATCCATACGTTCAGAGCGGACAGCTTGTCGGACTGCTTGGTGGACTCAAAGGAGCTGCCGAGTATGAGACACTCATCGGTGCTCCCGGAGATGCGATGAAGGGTATGGACGCGCAGTCGGTGGTCCACGCGCTCATCGTCGTGTTCATCATTCTCGGCAATATTGCTTACTTCGTAGCGCGGCGAAACGGACGGGCCTAGAGCCCGGTAGCCTCGGAGAGGAAACGATGAACTGGTTGCATCTGCTCTTCAATGGCCCACCGGGAACGCCGGCGTCCGTCATCTGGGGATTATGGGTCGCCGCGATCCTGACCATCAGCATCTACAGTTTTCTCTACAAGGACAATCCGCTCTACAAGTTCGCTGAGAGCCTGTTCGTGGGGTTGGGCGCGGCGTACTGGCTGGCGCTTCTCTACCACGAGACCCTGGTACCGAAGCTCATCCATCCGCTCTTTCCCGGTGGTAGCGGCGACCCGGTGCAATTGTGGCGGATCATCCCCGGCGTTCTCGCGGTTTTCATGCTCCTGAGGTTCTTCCCGAAGCTCTCGTGGCTTTCGAGATGGGCACTTGGGTTCATCGTTGGGATGTACTCGGCCGTCAACATCACGGGCTTCGCCCAGGCCGACTTCGTCGCGCAGATCTACGCGACGATGACGACTCCGCTGAACTCGGGCGGCGCGCTCGAGATCGTTCTCAACATCGTCGCGATCGTTGGCGTGTGCGCCACGCTCATCTACTTCTTCTTCTCGAAGGAGCATAAGGGCGTGCTGGGCGGTGTCGCGAAGCTGGGCATCTGGTTCCTGATGGTCGCGTTCGGCGCCTCGTTCGGCTACACGGTCATGGGGCGCGTCTCGCTTCTCATCGGGCGCATGCAGTTCATGCTCAGAGACTGGCTGCATATTATCGAATAGGTCCTGAACTGGTCCGCTGCCGTCGCGGAGGGCTGCGCCGCAGGCGCAGTGCAGCCCTCCGCGCTGTCGGCTGTCGGAGGAGTCCCACTGTGGCTTCGTGGCGCTTCCTGAACACAGGCGCACAGAACGGCGTCGCGAACATGGCGATCGACGAGGCCATGCTCGTGGGCGTCAACCGTGGGAGCACACCGCCCACTGTGCGCGTCTACGCGTGGGACCCGCCAACCGTCAGTCTCGGTTTCGCGCAGCGCGTCGAGGACGAGCTGGACCTCGAGGCCCTGCGGGGTGCGGGCTTTGGTGTGGTGCGCCGGCCGACGGGAGGCCGTGCCGTACTCCACGCGGGAGAGCTGACGTACTCGGTCGTCGGTCCCGCGGGGGAGGAGCCGCTTGGCCGCTCGATCATGGAGGCGTACGAGGCCATCGCGCGGGCGCTGGCTGCGGGGCTGGAGCGTCTCGGGGTCAAGGTCGAGCTGGCCTCGGTTGCGACGGAGGCCATGGGGCGGGGCGGTGCGAGTCCGCCCTGTTTCGCGAGCGCCGGGCGCTACGAGGTCGTCGTCGGTGGAAGGAAGCTCATCGGGAGCGCCCAGCGGCGCGTTGGAAGAGGCGTTCTGCAGCACGGTTCGCTTCTGACTGACGCGACCCACGAGCGGCTCGCCGATGTCATGCTCGTCGCCGACGTGCGCCGGCGGGAGATCGTGCGGCGCCTCCTCAGGCTGAAGACCACCCACCTGTCCGCTCTTCTGGGGCGCGCCGTGCCGTTTGCGGAGGTCGCGGAGGCCGTGAGGCTCGGATTCGTCGACGCGTGGGGCATTTCGCTTGATGAGGGACGTCTCACAGAGGACGAGCGGAAGGCGGCGGAAACGCTTGCAACTGAATACGCCATGTGAAGTTAGACCCGGGAAAAAGCTATTGACAATGCCCGGATGCGGTTGTACCATGCCGAGTAGAAAGACAATGACCGGCCGCCCTTCGCCCCGCCCGGGCGATGAGGTGGGTATTTCCGTGCCGGAACCCCCTGAGGAGATGATGAGACCATGAGACTACCGAGACAGAGGTCCCGGGAGTCCGCGTCCGTGTACGTGGCGGCGGCTCTTTTCCTGAGCATCCTCATGTTCGCCACGGCAGCAATGGCGCAGAGCACCGGGAAGATCGTGGGTCGCGTGACAGACGTTGAGACCGGCAGCCCTCTGGCGTTCACGAATGTGTCCGTCATGGGACAGCGCTATGGCGCGATGACCAGCAACAACGGTGAATTCACGATCGACAATGTCGACGTCGGCACGTACACGGTGCAGGCGTCGTTCATGGGGTACGACACGCAACAGATCGCGAACGTTGTGGTCGAGCCCGACCGTTCGACCGAGATCGTGTTCGGCATGCGGCAGATCGTCCTCGAGGGGCAGGAGGTTCTCGTCGAGGCAGAGCGGCCCATGATCGAGACCGAGGACACCGTGACTCGACGGGGGATGGACCAGGAAGAGGCGCGAATCCGGCCGATCAACACGGTCGCGGAAGCCATCGCGACCCAGCCGGGCGTCGTTTTGCATGACGGACAGATTCACGTCCGTGGCGGGCGCTCGTCCGAGGTCAAGATGTACGTCGACGGCATGGCGATCTCCAACAACGCCACCGGCGGCGCCGGCCTCGAGGTCAGCCTCTCCTCGCTCTCCGAGTTCGATCTCCTCTCCGGCGGATTCGACGCCGAATACGGCAACGTCCAGTCCGGCGTGATCAACCTCTCGACGCGTGAGGGAGGGCGTGTATTCTCCGGCGAGATAAAGTATATGACCGACGACTACGGCGCGCCCGAGAAGACGTTCGACAACTTCGACAACATGGCCTTCGGGTTCGGCGGCCCGCTCTTCACGGAGAAGGTCCGCTACTATGTCTCTGGTGAGGGGCGCTTCGGTGATACGTACCTCAAGACCGCCGAGGAGCGCGAGACCACTGAGCTGATGAAGGGCGTCCAGTGGACCGACCGCCAGAACATGTTCGCCTCCGGTCAGGGAAAGCTCTCGTTCTTCGTCACGCCGACGCAGAAGCTGACCGCCGAGTACCTCATTTCGCAGAACGTCCGTGACTACTATAGTCACAGCTACTCGCGCACCGGCTACTGGTCGCAGGAGCACGAGGACTGGTCGCACGTCCGGCTTGACAGCACCTATCAGTACTACAATGCCGCTGAGCACACGCCCGAGGTCTGGAACCAGTTCAATCAGAAGAAGCTGGTCTGGCGCGACACCGTCAGCCCGCAGATGTTCTACACCGTCAAGGTGGCGCAGTTCAGCTCGGAGGAGCGTTTCTGGCTCTACGAGGACCCGAACGATTACTGGTGGAGGGCGTACGTCGGGGGCACCCGGACGACCGACCCGGACTCCGACAGCGACCTGAACCCCGAGACCGGGTACTTCCGCACGTGGGGCGACAACCTCGGCTGGACGCAGCAGGTGACGACCGCGACCACGGCGAAGGCCGATCTCACGAATCAGCTCGGCGACACGCATCAGTTCAAGACCGGTTTCGAGGTCATCTACAACGAGATCGACGTCAAGGAACTGAGCCTCGGCGCGCTCGTGCCGAGTGCCGGAGACACGCTTGGCCTCGACGGCCAGCTGGACCCGGACTTCACGTACTTCGACTGGGATCGCGCTCTCTACACCGACGAGGTCTTTCGTCACAACATCTATAAGGGCTTCCCGGCGAACGGGGCGCTTTACGTTCAGGACCGCATGCGTTACGAGGGCATGATCGTCCGCGCAGGGCTCAGGCTTGACTGGGCCGACCCGGGTTCCGCGTCCGGCATCGGCGAGCATCAGATCTGGCGCGAGCGCGTCCAGGCCGTCATCAGTCCACGACTCGGCATCGCGCATCCGATTTCAGACCGCGACGCGCTCCATTTCCACTACGGTCGCTTCTATCAGATGCCGCATCTGACGGCGTACTACGAGGCGGGCGAGGACCTCGAAAACGCGGCCGCCGGCAGGGTCATCGGCTATTCCGGTCTCGAGCCGGAAGTGACGGTCTCCTACCAGTTCGGGGCCGAGCATCAGTTCTCGCAGAACGTCGCGATGGACGTGACCGGATTCTACAAGGACATCTTCGGCCTCCTCGCGACGGAGGAGTACGACCGGGGCCCGACGGACGGCGTCGTATACCCGTACGTGAACAAGGACTACGCCTCTGTCCAGGGCGTTGAGTTCAGCCTGTCGAAGCGCTTCTCGAACTACTTCTCGGGTAACGCGTCGTACACGTGGCTTCGCGCGACCGGCGTCTCGTCGGACGAGAACCAGGGGGCGAACGCTGACGCGCTCGGTCTGCCTCGTCAGCCGCTCAAGGAGATCCCGCTCAACTGGGACGAGCGGCACACGGTGACCGGCTTCCTGTTCGTCAGCGACCCGGGCAACTGGGAGATGACGTTCGACTACAACTACGGAAGCGGCACGCCGTACACGCCGATGTACCTCGGTCAGAAGGAGATCGATCCGGAGGATGTCAACTCGGGGAGACTGCCGTCGCATACGATGATCAACCTGAGAGGAACGAAGAAATATAAGCTCTACGGACGCGAGTTCCGTCTGTTCTTCGAGGCGCTCAATGTCTTTGACAAGAAGAACATTACCGGCCTCGGCAACTACGGGGCCGAGTACTACACCGAGACCGGGGATCTTGGCGGTGCGTATCTCGAGACCGACCCAGACGGTCGTGAGGTTCTCGAGCCGTTGAACGACCCGTCGGCCTACATCGAGGGACGCGTCATCAGAGTCGGTGTCGCCATCGACTGGTAGCCACGAGGGGGAAGAGGCCGGCCACACGGAGTTCGCTCCCCCGGGCCGGCTCCTCTCCATCGTCGAGCCCGCATCAGCGCACGGAGGTTCTTGATGGGATCTGGCAGGATAGAACAGGGCGAGGGACGGCGCATCGCGCCTGTCGGCAGGGCGCTCCTGTCGCTCGTTCTCGTGGCGTTCGTCGCGGTGATGCTGTGTTCGTTGTCGGACGATGCCGGCGCGAGGATGGACGTGAACGACCGGGCGCGCTACGAGAAGGTGACGCGGGAACTCCAGAGCCGCATCTACATCTACTACGGCTGGTATCACAACGTCGGTCAGTTGCTCCTGCACGTGAGCAACCTCGGCTTCTTCGGCCGTTTCGGCGGCGACCTCAACAACCCGTCAGCCGAGTGGCCCGCGGGGAGCAACAATGAGTATCTCTATGCGGCGGGCCTCTGGGTGGGCGGCATCGTGGACAACGCGGTTTCGGGGCGACCGGATACACTCGTTACGGCCGCAGTCTACCAGCAGGAGTTCCGGCCGGATCCCGACGACCTTCTGGCCACGATCTACGAGGCCTGGGAGGGTGGCGCGAACAGTACGCGCCTCTTCGACGACGACGGCGACTGTGCGAACCATGTCAACTTTGAGGACATGCCGTTCGAATGGTACGACGAGGATCCGATCGACGGCATCGACAACGACGGCGATGGCCTCATCGATGAGGACTTCGCGGCCGTCTCGCAGCAGATGTTCCGGATGGTCTATATGGACACGTACGAAGAAGATGTCAATGAGGGCGCCACGATCGATCTCCACACTAGCCTCGGCCTTAAGGTCATCCAGGAGAGCTATCAGTGGACGAGCGAGCAGACCGATGACTTCGTGGGCATCAACTACCAGGTCGTCAACGTCGGCAACGATACGATCCGCATGGCGTACGTCGGCTTCATGGTCGACGCGGACGCTGGCCCGGACAACAACGATCTCTTCTATTGGAGCGACGACCGCGGCGGGTACATCGATACAGTTGTCATCAGTCAGAATCCGAATAGCCCCACGGATCTCGATACGCTCAATATCTCACTCTGCTATATGTACGACGATCCGTATGGGCAGGACGGCAATGCGGCCCTGGGATACATTGGCTGCATGTTCCTCGGACACCCGACGGCGTCCGGCGACTGGAATGAGGTCGAGAATCCTCCGCAGTTCCCGCCGGCGCCTGAGGAGGTTCGCGTTCATGCCTTCCAGATCTGGGCCATCGGTCTCGATCCGGACCATGACAGGGATCGCTACCGTCTGCTCAGAGGCTTCATCACGCCGACGGGGGCGGAGACGCTCGGCTACAGCGCCGACTTTCCCACGCTCGACGGCTACGACAACAACAACAACGGCCAGGTTGACGAGGATGAAGAGTGGAACGTCAACATCGGCCGGAACGCCGACGCGCCCCAGGACTATCGACTCCTGTTGTCCGCGGGTCCGTTCGAGCGGGTCGCGCCGGGCGACACGCTTGAGTTCCAGTACGCGTTCGTGATGGGGCGTGGCTTCCAGGGTATGCTCGAGAACGCGGCGACGGCTCAGCAGATCTACAACGGCATCTGGCAGGAGGTTTCGAACTGCGCCGGCGAGCCGGAGAGTGTGCTAATCCACTGGGTGGCCGATACTCCGCCGCCGCCGCCGAACCAGGAGATGACGGTCGGCGACCAGTTCGTGCGGATCGAGTGGGACGACTATCCCGAGGAGCTGGACGACCCGCTCACGGGTGTACGCGACTTCTACGGCTACCAGGTCTGGAAGGCCGTCGGCTGGACGCGTGAGTCGACCGAGCCTCGTGACCAGGACTGGCAGCTCATCCTCGACATCGATCGTTCCGATGGGGGCATCGAGCTCGAGGACTGGGACACCGGCCTCGAGGGCATCGGCAAGTACGCGTACGTTGACACGTTCGTGAAGAACGGTTTCGCGTACTGGTACTCCGTGACGGCCTATGACAGCACCGCCGAGGGATACCACTACGGGAAGTACTCGCAGAATAAGACGCTCCTGACGCCGAGTTCGGCCGTTCAGAGCACGCTCGATGACGTACGCGTGGTTCCCAATCCGTACGTAAACCACGAGTTCATGTCGCGCTGGAATCTTGCACCGGACGATTCTGACCCGACCGGTGAGAAGGTCTGTTTCCAGAACCTTCCGCGCGACGCGATCGTCCGCATCTACTCGCTCGGTGGCGAGCTGGTGGAGACGCTCTATCCGGAGGCGGAGGAGAGCGGAGGCGATGCCTGCTGGAACATGATCTCGAGGAACAGTCAGATCATCGTCAGCGGTCTGTACATCTATCACATCGACTCGCCCGTTGGTGAGAAGATAGGCAAATTCGCGATCATCAAATAGCTGATCGAGTTGTGCCGGCGGCGGAAACCGGACACGCCACCGACCGGCGGAAGGAGGATGTCCTTGACGAGGAAGCTTCTACTGGCCCTGCTCGCCCTCGCCGTGCTGGCGGCGCCAGCGCACGCGACGGAGATGTTCGAGAAGGTCGGCACGGTCGGCTTCCAGTTCCTGGAGATCGGTGCGGGACCGCGAGGCACGGGCATGGGGGAGGCGATGGTGGGGGCCGCGGACGGCATCGAGTCGCTCTATTGGAACCCTGCTGGGTTGAGGAGTATCGAGCGGCCCACCGTGAGTTTCAGCTACGGTACGTGGCCCGCGGAGATCTCTCATCAGTTCATCGGGTATGCGATGCGTCCGAGCTTCATTCAGGGCATCATCGGGGTCAGCGTCACGACGCTGTCGATGGATCCGATGCAGGTCCTGACCGCGGACCAGCCTGAAGGCGTCGGCGTCAAGTTCGACGCGGGAGATATCGCGATCGGTCTGACGTACGCGCGCGTGTTCACGGACAAGTTCTCGGCGGGCGGCACGCTGAAGTGGATGCATTCCGGTCTCGGTGATCTGTCAGTGCTGGGTGTGGAGGGTCTTGAGGACTACTACGTCGAGGGCTTCCTGATTGATTTCGGGACTCTCTACGACACGGGTTTCCGGTCGCTCAAGGTCGGACTGATGATCCAGAACATGGGCGCAGGCGGCAAGTTCATCGACGAGGACGTGCCGGTGCCCGCGGCGTTCAAGTTCGGTGTCTCGATGAACGTCATCGACACTCCGGGTCAGCGGGTCACCGCGGCGGCGGAGTTCCGTCACCCATCCGATACGTCTGAGAAGATCAACGTCGGTGCGGAGTATGCCCTCAACGAGATGTACTTCGTCAGAGCCGGCTACAAGCTCAACTATGACGAGGAGAGCTACACGTTCGGCGGCGGCGCGAAGATCCCCGTGGGTTCTCTCGGCGTCGTCGGCGTGGACTACAGCTACGGCGATTTCGGATATCTCGGCGTCGTTCACCGGATGGGATTGGTCGTCGAGTTCTAGCGCGAACCCGGACGTTTCCCCTCTGGGAGTGCCTCTTCGCGCACAACGCGGGTCCGAGCAACCCAAGACCCGTATCGATGCGTGGAGAGGTTCGAAAGGAGAACTCACTTGCGAAGACACCTGTTCCTCATCGGCGCGCTGGCGCTGGTGTTCTGCGCTCCGCAGGCCGGTCTCGCCGGTGGTGCGGGGACGCATCTGGCAGGCTTCCTTGAGGTCGACGCGGGCGCCCGGCAGATCGCCATGGGCGGTGCTTTCGTGGGGTTGGGTGACGATGCGATGACCGTCTTCTACAACCCGGCCGGTCTCAAGTTCATAGACGGTAGCGAGATTCACATCAACAACACGACGTGGGCGGCGGGGCTCTCATTCCAGCATATGAGCTACGGGTTCCGGCACAGCTACCTCCAGGGCGTTTTCGCTTTCAGCTGGTCGGTGATGCAGATGAGTCCGTACGATGAGAAAACCGAGTACTACGCTCCGGACAGCGAGTTCGGGATCGGTATCGGGGACAAGGTCGACGCCGGCGACATGGCGTTCGGCGGGAGCTACTGCTGGAACTTCGGCGACGGCCTCTCGGTTGGGACCACGGTCCGCTGGTATCACCTCGGCATGGCAGACGCTTTCTGTGAGGGCGTGTGCGGTGACCTCGGAGTTCTGTATGAGACGAAGTTTCGCAACCTGCGTCTCGGCGCTTCGGTGATGAATCTCGGTCCCCAGAACCGCTGGGCGCGGACGGGATCTGAGTCTGGTTTCGGCGAGGACTACTCGCTGCCAACGACCTATCGCGTCGGCGCATCAATGAGGGTCTTCGACGTCGTCACGCACCGCGTCATTCTGACGAGCGAGTACAAGCGTACGCCGGACGGCGGGAACCGCGGCGGTGCCGGGGCGGAGTACACGTTCCACAAAGGCAAGGTGTTCGTGTTTGCGCGGGGTGGCTACCGCTTCAACTACGATGAGGAGGGGCTGACCCTCGGGCTCGGTGTTCTGTTCCCGACGAGCGAGGCGGCGTTCCGCATCGACTACGCATACGTTGATCTCGGCAATCTGGACAGCGAGAGCCTGTTCGCACTCACGTTCCTCTTCTAGGACGGACCGGTGCCATGGGCCCGGACGGGAACACTCAATACGACAACATGGCCGGGGGGCTCACGAAGTGAGCGCCCCGGCTTTCTCTTGACGGGCCGTTACCGCCCGGTTAGCACTTCGCGTGTCGGGCCGTCCATACAGGGGGCGCCATGTCGCTCACAGCTCTCCGTGCGGAGATCGCGCACGAGATCGCCAAGCGTGTCCGACGGTTGAGTCCCGAGGCATCGTTCGATGATGCGCATCCGCACCGTCTGAAGGACGCGCGTGACAACCTGGCTCCCGGCGTGAGCTACGAAGTCATCCGATCCGATCTGCTCGACAGCGAGGAGCGCGGCGTAGCGCACGGACGCACTCGTCTCGAGGAGCTCTCGTCGGTCGACTCGTCGACCGCGCTGGCAGTGAACACCTTCGGCCCGTTCCGGATATTGCCCGAGCTGTTCCGTCTCCCCGGTCTTGCGGGGTTCCACGTCCTCCGCCTCGGTAAGAAGCTGCGTACGGGACCCGGCGGCGGAGCGCCGGCGCGCCTCGATCTGCTGGCGGTTGGCGAACAGGTGATACTGGGCGTCAACTGCGTTCTGACGGAGCCGCTCTCCCCGAAGACCGTGAGCCTGGCCGAGAGCTGTTCGCGCTCCGTGGCAGACGTGGCCTCACCCGAGTGGTCGGATCTGTACGATTCCCTCTGCGCACACCCAACGCGCTTTCGCTTCCTTGACGCACCGACTCTCATCCGGCAGTACCTCGGGCTCCGCTGCGCTCTGGCCGATGAGCCACAGCCCAAGGTGCTTCTCTACGTGTTCTGGGAGCCTGAGGAGTGGGCAGAGGTTCCCGCCTTCACCGCGCATCGGCGGGAGGTTCTGGAGTTCTCGCTCGCGGTGTCCGGTTCCGATGTTGCCTTCGTCTCCATGAGCTGCGCGGAGCTCTGGGACGCGATGGAGGAGGGACCGGCGTGGGGGGGAAGATCCGTCTGGCTCGACTATCTGCGGGACAGGTACATCTTCTGATCGTTGTGGTGGCAGGACGATAGCAGCAGAACACAAGAAGAAGCCCGGAGACCGTTTGAGGCCTCCGGGCTTCGCACATCGATGCTTCCTCGCTGCTCGCTACTGCAGCTTCTCTTCTCCGAACAGCTCAAGGACCTTGTCGAAGTTCTGCTTCGCAGGATCGTCCTGGATGTAATACATCGGGTGACCGACGTACCAGGTGTTCCCGTGGTTGTCGCCGGAGAGATAGAGAACCGACGACGGATCTCCTTCGAAGTTCGCGTTCAGGAACGAGTCGATCGTGAGAACCTCGAGGCCGGTGCCCTGGTACGACGTGACCGTCTCGATGCCCGGGAGACCGCCGCGCTTGTAGTTGGGGAGCGTCCATGTGTATATCGGCCACTTGCCGGGCTCCGGCCAGCCGGTCGGTCCCACGCTGTCGATGTAGGCCGCGACAAGTCCGAACGCCTCGCCATCGTCGGTCGGGATGTCGCCGTAGAAGCAGTACCCGTACTTCCATGGAGCGCTCTTGTTGGCCTCGTAGCCGCTGTAGTCCGCGGACCCGATGTGCAGGTAGTCTCTCACGAAGCGGGTTGACTCGGTCGTATCGGACGGCTCGACCGTCATCGGGTAGTTCTCGTAGAGTATCTGCTTGAGACACTCCTGACCGGTGAGGATCAGATTGCCTCCGACTCTCATGTACCCGGCCAGCGAGTTGTATCTGGACGAGAACGGATCGAACAGATCGTTGAGGACCGTGTACTCCTGGTCAGCGTACCAGATCACGGTCGAGGCGCCGCGTAGCGCATCGACGTTCGGCGGCTGATCTGCCCCCGAGATCTGATTCTGGTCCGGCTGCCACTCGACCCTGATGTGCTTGTAGCCGGCCAGGAGCCTGTTCCAGAAGTCGTTCCGATCCTCGTCGGTCGGCCACCCCGGCGTACCTTCTTTGCTGTTCCAATCGTCCACGACGAGGATGTACTCGTCGAGCGTCGCCTCGACGACATCGAAGTAGACGCGGGCGCGAGTTCTCACGTTCGCGTTGTCAAGCGCGCTCACGTAGAGCGAGTGACGTCCGAGCTCGGGAACCACATTGAACCTCACGTCGAACGAGGACCAGGACGGCCAGTTGGACGTGTCGTCAAACGCATGCCTGTATCCAACGACCTGACCGCCGTACGAGTCCGCCGTCGCGATCCACTCGAAGGCGAGACGCTCGCCGGCAAAGATCGGCGTCGGGATGTTGTACACGCTGTTCCAGACTGGTCCTCTATATGTCCTGATGCCGAAGACATTCGACCGGATGTAGAGCTTGGGTCCGGCCAGTTCCGGGTTACAGGTGAACTGCCGGACGGCCGGCGTCTGGTCCTGGGCGCCGGCGTCGTCGACGGACCATACCTCGAAACGGTGCAGTCCCTCGATCGGACCGAAGTTGGCGACGACGGTCTCGGCACTGAGACCGGTCTGAGCAGTGACCTGGACCCACTCGCTCGTCGACTGCTCCCACTTGAAGAGGCGGTAGCCGTAGCCGACGATGACGCCGTCCCGGTCGCTCCCGACCCACTCAAACGTGACCATCGGACCGGTCACGCCGCTCGGTCCCCGGATGATGCGTGTATCAGGGACGATCGTGAAGGCCGTGAAAGACACGGTCTCAGGCGTCGGGTCTTCGGCGTCGTTGTTGTCGACGGCCTTGACGCTGAACGTGTGATATTCGTAGCCGAAGGCCGCGCTGACCGTGTCGGCGCTTGCGGAGACCAGGAACACGCTGTCCGTATTGACCACCCTGCGCCACTCAAGCGTGTCCCATCTGGTCCAGTAGTACGAAATCTCGCCGTCGGGGTCCCATCCGAACCAGTTCATCCTCACCCGGTAGCTCGACGTGTCGCCCTCGGCAGGCGAGAACGAGAGCGTCGTCTCGGGAGGGATGTTCGGGTTCGGATCGCCCGCATCGAACTTCGAGCATCCTCCCATGGCGCAGAGGACGAGGAGGACGGCGAGTCCGGCTGCGATCCAGTGTTGTGTCCTTGTGACTGTCATCGTGAGCTGTTCCTCCTTACTACTTCGCGCCATCCACCACCCAGAAGTGTCTCTCGCGGTACCGGACCTCCCAGCAGTCCGCGTCATCACGCGCGCGGACCCAGAACAGGTGCG
Organism: uncultured bacterium; assembly: GCA_964572375.1. GTDB lineage: Bacteria > Joyebacterota > Joyebacteria > Joyebacterales > Joyebacteraceae > JAPEKQ01. Next base: position 12,915 of record CAZNHF010000015.1, read on the forward strand.
GGCCCTCGGTGATACCGCTGTAAGCTCTCTCGGTCTCCTCCGTGATCTGGAGACCGTTGATCGCAGGGTCGAGCACGTACTGGTAGACCGCGACCTCGCCGTCAACATCCGTCCCTTCCCATGTCACCGTGAAGTCGACACCGACGGTCTCCCCCTCGGCAGGGAAGGTGATCTCCGTCGTGGGCGGGTTGTTGTACCAGAACTCGTAGTACTCGCGATCCTCCGGTACTGTGCTGGGGACCTCGACCCGGTTCTCGGCATCGACGGCCCAGATGCGGAAGATGTGCTTCTTGTTGCCGCCCGTGTTGATGTTGTCCTGGAAGATGAAGTGGTCCGTGCCCTCCGGGGCGGTGGATGTGTAGTACCACTCGCCGGTGTACGGCGGCTCGGCGTAGTCGAATGCGATCCGCTCGTTGTCGAGCTCGATCCATATCTTCTTGATTCCGCCACCTACGAGACCCTCGAGCTGTTCGCGGTCCCTGGCGCTCCATGCGACCCGCAGCGTGTCCCCGTCCAACACGGTCAGCGTCCCGCTTGGGTCTGCCGGCAGGAGGATCTCACTGTCCGGCTCGTAATTCATCACGAAGCGGTAGCTCGCCGGGAAGTTCCACGCACCCGTCTCGTCCCGTGCGCGAACGTAGAAGATGTGGTTCCCGCTCGTGACATTCTCAGCCGTGAAAGTCGTCACATCGGACCAGGGTGAATCGGGGTTTGAGTCCAGTCTATAGCTGTAGTCCACCGGCGCTCCCTGGCCGTCCGGGTCGTAGCCGGACCATATGAAGGAGCTGGGCGAGCCCATGAGCGCGGTGTCCTTATAGCCGGGGTTGTAGTTCGCCCCGTCCGGGTCCGCCGGGCCGTCGAGCCTGTACAGCATGTCCACCACCGGCAGGACGGTCGATGCATCGAACCGCACGCGCGCAGGCGATGGATCGACGGCGCCCTCGTTGTCGATGGATCTGACGTAGAACGTGTGTCGTCGGGTCTCACCCGCAGTGTCGATGACGGCCCTGAACAGGCTGTCCGCCTGGCCCGTGAAGATCCACGCCGACCCCGCTGCTCCGATGCCCGGCAGTGTGTCATCCCATGCGAAGTAGTAGCCCACCACATACCCATCGGGATCGCTACCGCTCCAGTACATGTGTATGCGGTAGTTCATCTGAGAGTACGGCGCAGGCGCGCTCGTCAGTCGGGTATTGGGCGGGAGGTTCGTGTCGAGTACGAGTTCCTCCTTCTTGCGGCACCCGGTGAGAAGCAGCATCGCCGTCAGCGGCACGGCCACGAGGACGAGCGCCAGCACGCCGGCTCCCATTCTCCGGAACGATGTCATGTCGTTTGACCTCCAGACTACTCTCTCAATCGACGGATCGGTCGATAGACCAGGGGCTACCGGTCAAGGGGGCAACGCCGCCGGCCGAGTACTCCGCAACGGCGCCCGGATGCTCACGCCCCCCCGCCATGTCATGCCTTGGGAGGGGGGGTGAGTCCACCGCCATTATACCTCCGGAGCGACACATGTCAACACCAAAAGCCCGCGTACAAAGGGTCGGGATTGCGTGTCCAGCAACATCTTAGACGTAGTTGCGTCCGCCACAATTCGGTTGACAGTGCGCCGGACCGGCTGTAGAATGCCAACTAAGCGGGGCCATGGGCTGCGGCGTGTCGCTGTGGTTCGTGTTGATGATGATAACCGGGGTCGGACACCCCCCAGAGACCATACAAGAGCACGAGGAGGGCGAACGAAGACTCGATGTGGGAGGTCCTGAGCGACCGCTCACGGATTGCCGGGAACAGGAGGAGGCACGGGTCGGTGTACCCTCGCGGACGCGCATCGGTCGCGGCCTGAGCGCATCGCCTACGACCAGCCTCACCGTTCCGGTGGAAGTGAACACGAGACGAGATCACATGAGTGTTCTGGGAAGAGCCTCAGGTCCCGCGCTCACCGCAGGGAGTCGGGAGCGCAGAACGGGAGGGGGAAGCACAGTAATGAGCAGAGTCCTCTTTATCTTTACGACGGTGTTCGTTGTAGCCCTGATCGCCGCTCCGGCTTGTGCGCAGGTGGCGGGTGGCGCGACCGGTACGGTCGGAGGGGCCATGGAGACCATGGTCGATTCCGCGCTGGTGGATACGACCGCCGTCGACACACTTGCGGCCGCGGTCACGGAGCCGGCGCCTGCGGCGCCGATCGAGACGACGGGCGGCGGGTTCCAGTCCAGCGGGCTCGTTGAGTTCTTCAACAAGGGTGGCAAGTTCATGTGGGCGCTGCTGGCGCTGTCGATCGTCGGCCTCGCCGTCACGATCGAACGGGCCATCACGCTCCGCAAGGCCAGCACGGACGTCCGCAAGCTGATGGAAGGCGTCATCGGCGCCCTCAAGAAGGGCGACATGGACAAGGCGCTCGATGTCTGCGCGAACACGCGCGGCCCGATCCCCCAGATTCTCCATGCGGGTCTGAGCAAGACGCACAGGGGCCAGGCGGCTGTCGAGAAGGCCATCGAGACCGCAGGCATCATTGAGATGTCTTTCCTCGAGAGAGGTCTGATCATCCTGGCCACCGTCGCGAACGTCGGTCCGCTCCTCGGTTTCCTTGGAACGGTCTCCGGCATGATCGCGGCCTTTGAGGCGATTGCACAAGCCGAGCAGGTCAGCGCGAAGCTGGTTGCGAGCGGTATTTCCGAGGCGCTTATCACGACGATGACCGGTCTCGTGATCGCCATCCCGTTCCAGATCGCGCACAACCTGTTCGTCCAGCGCATCGACCGCTTCGTGGTCGAGATGGAGGACAGCGCGTCCGAGCTGATCGACACGCTGACCGAGATGGAAGTTCTTAAGTAGATCCCGGGCTGCTTACGCCCCAGGAAGGCAGATCCATGGCGAGATTCAAGAAGAGATCGAAGATCTCGGCCGAGATGGTGGGCGAATCGTCCATGTCGGACGTCGCCTTCCTGCTTCTCGTATTCTTCATCGTGAGCACGACGTTTCCGGAGGTCGGTCTACCGATCATTCTTCCGAGCGCGTCGAGCGATGTCACGCAGGTCAAGCGGGACAACGTCATGCAGATAGTCACGGCGAAAAGCGGCGTCCATTTCGTTGATCTTGAAGAAACGCCTACCGAGCTCCCGCGCATCAAGGAGATCGTGACGCAGCGTCTGACGGAGAATGAGAGCATGATCATATCTCTCGAGACGCACCCCAAAGCGCCGTACACGAATATGATCGAGGCGCTTGACATGGTGATGCTCGTCTACGACGAACTTGAGCAGGCGGGTCTGAAACGAGAGACACGCATCTCGCTCAAGGTGCTCGCGCTCGAATAGGCATCTGGAGGTATTCATTGGACCTGAGAAGAAAAGAGGGATCGGGGGCTCGCATTCCGACATCGTCGATGGCGGATATCGCGTTCCTCCTGATCGTCTTCTTCATGGTCACGACCATCTTCAAGCTCGAGGAAGGTCTGCCGATCTCGTTGCCGAGAACGCAGGCCGGTGAGAAGATTCCAAGAGAGAAGATCGCCCATGTCTGGATTGACGATGTGGGGAACATCGCGATCGACGATCTTTTCGTCGAGATGAGCGACGTTGAGCCGTTGGTGCTGGCGAAGCTCCGGGAGAACCCGGCGCTCATTATCGCCTTCAACGCGGATGTGAACACCCCATATGGCGTCATGGATGAGGCGATGGAACAGCTGAAGAGAGCGAACGCGCTGAGCGTCTCCTTTACTACGAGCCTCATAGAAGACGACTAGCGCGGCAGCTCACACCCAGGTGATGACCTCGAAGAGGAAGCTAGAGGCGGAAGAGATGAGTCCATATCTTCTCATGCACTTGACGGAGGAGCAGCGGCTCAAGGATGCGTACCCGAAGATGCTTCGGAACGCGCTCCTGCTGGCGCTGCTCGTTCACGTCATTGCGTTCCTGTTTACGCCGGAGCTCACGATCCGTCCCTACCAGCTTCGTGAGAAGCAGGTGGCTGAGGCGCTCGCGATCCCGGACCAGTTCGAGATCCCGCCACCGCCACAGGAGGAAGTCAAGGAGAAGATCGTCACGGAGATCGCGCCGAGCGATGATGCGGCAGCCGAAGAGACGATCGCTTCGACCGAGCTGAACGTTGACGCTCCTCCGGAGCTACCGCCCGCGCCGACCCGCATGGAGTTCTTCCTGTCGTACGACGAACCTCCTGTGGTCACGGTGCAGATAAAGCCGGTATACCCGCCGATGGCACGAGACGCTGAGGTCGAAGGCGTCGTGATGGTGCAGCTTGACATCGACGAGTTCGGGAACGTGGTGAATGCGAGGATCTTGTCTTCGATCCCGATGCTTGACCAGGCGGCGCTTGATGCCGTCCGCAAGTGGAAATTCAAGCCTGCGAAGCAGCGTGACGTTCCGGTCGCGGTGCGCGTTGCGTATCCGATCCGGTTTTCGCTGACAGGCTAGGAAGCCGAACGGCACCGAACGGCACGTTCGGACGGTCCTGATGGCGCGATACGCTCGGGGGAGTCGTGCGCGCCTTGCAGGTGCCTGTCTGGCGGGGACCCGTGTCGCATGGCGAGTGAAACCATTACGAAGACGCAAGTGTCAAAGAGGGCAGCGCGGGCCTGAACGCTGTCCTCTTTGCTGTTGGGGGTTGGAACAGACAGGAACATTGGGTGAGGGGCGAAGCGCTTGGTGAGGCGCCCGTCCCGACAGGAGCGGACCGCGGCCGGTCGAGCGTGGACGCGTCCTGGCGACAAACAAGGGGGGAGCAGCATGTCGAACGGCAACGAGGCTGCGGCGGTCGTCCAGAAGCCAAGTCCGTGGGGCTGGATGTTCGGCGTCATCGTCGACCCGGTGAATACGTTCAAACAGATCGTCTCGCGCACATCCGAGCCGCACCCGAAGGACCCGGCCAAGACGAAGGACGGGACGAAGTGGTGGCTGCCTGTCATCGTTGTCGCAATAGTCGCAGTCGCCGTTACGCTCTGGATCGTCCCGAATATCGTCATTCCGATGCAGCGCGAGATGATTCAGGAGATGGTGTTCGAGCAGGGCGGCGCGCAGGCCGATGTCGATAGGGCCGTGTCAATGGCCGGGGCTTTTGCGCTTCCGTCCGGGATCATCGGAGCGGCCATCCAGTCCTTCGTGATGCTCTTCATAATCGCCGGCGTTCTCCACCTGGTGATGAAGATGGTCGGCGGCAAAGGCACGTTCCGCAACGGCCGTGCGATCGTTGCCTACAGCATGATCATCTCGGTCATCGGGAGTCTCGTGAAGTTCCCGATCATGATTTCGAAGAAGACCATGATGCCTGAACTTGGTGCGACGCTTCTATTCCCCAATCTCGAACCATCGGACCGTCTCTTCAAGTTCCTCTACACCGGTTTCGACATATTCACGATCTGGGGGACGATCGTCCTGATCCTCGGACTGGCCGTCGGTTATCGCGTCTCGCGTGTGAAGTCGGCCGTGGTCATGATTGTCCTCTGGGTCCTCATGGCAGTGGTTGTTTCACTTATCCCAGGAGGTCCCTTTGGCATGCAGGGCTAGCACTCGCACTCGGGGGGGAGTCGCGGCGCTGGCGTTCGCGGCGGCACTCGTCGCGCTCGCGGCGGCGCCGTCGAACGCGGACATCATGACGTTGGACGATTGCGTCGAGACCGCGCTGTCGAGCAGTCTGACGCTGGCACAGGCGCACGAGAACCTGGCGAGCGCGGGGGCCGGGGTGATGTCGAGCTGGTCGGGCGTTCTGCCCAGGGTCTCGGCTGGTCTCGGGTACTCGGACGGTCACACGGTCGCGAGCGGCCAGGGCGCCGACAGTGAGAACTACTCCGGAAGTCTGAGTTTGAGTCAGACCCTTCTTGACGGCGGGACGTTCGCCCGCATCTCGGGCGCGCACCGCAGCAGAAACGCGTCGGAGCTCGCCTTCGTCGGGACCAGAAGGAGCGTCATCCTGTCGACGAAGGCCGCCTACTACAATCTCCTCAAGGGCATGAAGCTGCGCGATGTGCAGCAGGAGGCTCTGGAGCTGGCGCAGGAGCAGATGCGGAAGACGGAGAGCCTCTTCGAACTCGGGTCCGCCTCGAAGTCGGACTTCCTCAAGGCTCAAGTGGAGGTCAAGCAGGCAGAGCTCGCGCTCATCAGCGCGGAGAGGGTGGCCGCCACGGCGCGGCTTAGCCTGCTCTACACGATGGGCGTGCGCATGGACACGGACATCGAGGTCGTCGACCCCGATGACCTCGGTGAGGACGAGATCCTTGACTTCGATCTGGACGAGGCTGTCAGCCGGCGTCCGGACGTCCGGTCGTGGGAGGAGTCGCTCCTGGCTGCGAGACGCTCGCTGATGGCGTCCAAGGCGGCGCGGTGGCCCAGTCTCGGGCTCTCAGCGTCCTATTCGAAGAGCGGGGATTCGATGGATGACGTGACTGGCGATTTCGACGACGACTATTCAAGGTCCGTGAACGTGAGTCTGTCGGTCCCGATCTTCAATGGGCTCGCCACGAAGGCGAGTATCGACAACAGCAAGGCGGCGCTTCGATCGAGCGAGCTCTCTCTCAGAGATGCGAAGCTCTCGGCCGCCTACGAAATCGAGGTCTCACGGCTCGGCGTCGAGGAGCAGCGTAAGAGCGTAGCCGTTGCGTCGGCCGGTCTCGAGAAGGCTGAAGAGGAACTCCGGGTCAGCGAGGAGCGATTCCGTCTCCGGGCCGCGAGCATGCTCGATCTCATCTACGCTCGGGTTGCCTATTCGCAGGCGCGGGTCGACCTCATCGACGCGCAGTACAGTTACGAGATCGCGAAGGCGGAACTCAAGGACGCTCTGGGGCTCTAGCGCGGAGTCCGGGTCCGGTGTGTCGGGTCAGAAACTCGACACACCAGACCATGGAGAGTCCACACAGGAGAATCGCACACCGGGGGAGCATGGGGGTCGCCACATGGCAGTGAAGAAGCGCAGCATCATCATCCTGGTCGTCGTCGCGGCGGTGGTCGTGGGGGCCATCATTGCGAGCATCGGTCTGGATCGGAGAGAGCGGACGGACGTTACCGTCGAGAAGGTGGAGAGCGGGACGCTTGTCGCGCGAGTCTCCGGTCCCGGGAGAGTCAGAGCCGAGACGACGGTGCAGATCAGCTCGAGCGTCATGGGACGCATCGTGGACCTCGCGGTCGACGAGGGTGACGTCGTGAGCGAAGGAGATCTTCTCCTCCGGCTTGACGATATCTACTACCGTTCGATCGTCGAACAGGCCCAGGCGGCCGTGGCAAGAGCTGAGGCCAGGCTCTCGACCACCGAGCGGGACCTCTCCGACTACGAGGAGCAGTTCGCCGTCGGGCTCGTCTCCGAGCGTGAGCGCAATGAGATCCACGCGACGGCCGTCTCCGCGCAGCAGAGCTACCAGGAGGCGCGCGCGTCGCTTCGGGCTTCGCAGGACCAACTCGACAAGACCGTATTCCGCGCCCCGATCGATGGGATCATCACCCGCCTCAATGTGGAGGAGGGTGAGAACGTCGTGACCGGTACGATGAACGCTCCGGGAACGGTGATTCTGACGATCTCCGATCTGTCGCACATGGAGGTCGAGGCCGAGATCGACGAGACCGACATTGTTGATGTCCGGATCGGGCAGAAGGCCGAGATCGAGGTGGAGGCGCTCATCGACATCGTTCTCGTCGGAACGGTGACCGAGGTCGGCAACTCCGGGCTGACGAGCATGGGCGGAACGCAGGAGGAGGTAACGAACTTCCTCGTCAAGGTTCTGGTCGACGACTGGCATGAGCGGCTCAAACCCGGGATGACTGCGACGGTCGAGATCATAACGGCCGAACACGTCGACGCGCTCAATGTGCCGATCCAGTCTGTCGTCGCTCGCACGCCGTCGGAGCTCGAGAAGCGGGCGGACGAGGATGGAACCGACAAGGAGAACGAGACGCCGAAGCGGCGGAGCGACCGGGAGGAAGAGATAGAGCTCGAGGGCGTCTTCGTCGTCGGTGATGACGACAAGGCCGTGTTCGTGGCTGTAACGACCGGCATCGCGGATGAACTCTCGATCGAGGTGATCTCCGAAGACCTCACCGAGGGACAGCGCGTTATCTCCGGACCGTATCGCGTGCTGAGAACCCTCAAGGTTGGCGCGGATCTCAAGATCGAGGAGAAGAGCGACAACGAGAAGACGGAGGAATAACGGTGCTGATCGAGTTTGCCGACGTGACGAAGGTCTACGAGGTCGGCACCCAGCAGGTTCACGCGCTCAACGGCGTGTCCGCCTCCATAGAGTCGAACGAGTACGTCGCCATCATGGGCCCGTCCGGGTCCGGCAAATCGACGCTCATGAACATGATCGGGTGTCTGGACGTCCCGACGGCGGGGTCCTATCGCCTCAAGGGCGTTGAAGTGGCCACTCTCGATGATGATGAACTCGCGGAGATCCGCAGCGCGGAGATCGGGTTCGTCTTCCAGACGTTCAATCTCCTGCCGCGGATGACGGCCTTCCAGAACGTGGAGCTCCCGCTCATCTACGCGCGCGGCGACCGGCACACGCGCGCCGAGCGCGTGTGGAAGGTCATGGACGACGTTGGGCTGCGCGAGCGCGCCATGCACCGACCGAACGAGCTGTCGGGCGGTCAGCGGCAGCGCGTCGCGATCGCGCGTGCGCTCATCAACAATCCATCGATCATCCTCGCGGACGAGCCGACAGGCAATCTCGATTCGGCGACCGGCGAGGAGATCATGCAGGTCTTCAGACGGCTGCACGACGGTGGCAACACGATCATCCTCGTGACGCACGAGGAGTACATCGCAGAGCACGCACAGCGGGTCATCCGGATTCGGGACGGGCTCATCGCGAGCGACGGGCCGTCGCAGGCGATCACGGCCGGTCGGCCTCAGGGCTAGGGGGGCGCGATGGAGTTCCGCGAGACCGTGCTGTCCGCACTGAGGACGCTCGGTTCCCACAAGATGCGCTCGGGGCTGACGATGCTCGGGATCATCATCGGGACCGCGTCGCTCGTGGCGGTGATGTCGCTTATCGCCGGTCTCAACCAGAGCGTTGCGGTGCAGTTCCAGTCGATCGGCACCGATATCATCTCTGTGAGTCTCTACCCGTGGGTGCAGACCGGCGACAGCGACGAGTATCAGGGCCGCCCGCGCATCACGATGGAGGACGCCGATGCTGTCGCCTCGCTGCCGTCCATCGGGCTGACGGCGCCGAACGTCCACACAATGCGCCGGCTGGCGTATCGGGGAGAGAGCATGCGTCGGGTCCACGTCCAGGGCACGACGGCGGAGTACGAGACGATCGATAACTATCCGGTCGACCTGGGGAGGTTCATCACACGGCTGGACGTCGATCGGCGCAGGCAGGTGGCCGTTCTCGGAGTCGACGTCGTCGACGAGCTCTTCGGTCTGAGGGATCCGATCGGGCGCGACATCACTGTCGATGGAAAGCGCTTCAAGGTCATCGGGGTTCTCGAGGAGAAGGGCGACATCTTCGGAGAGAGCCAGGACGAGCACATCATCATCCCGGTCACGGCTTTCCAGAAGGCCTTCGGTACCAGGCGCTCGGTCGTCATCGACTGCCAGCCCGCCGAGGGCGTATCGATGGAAAGGGCGATCGAGGACATCCGGATGCTCCTCCGTGTGAAGCGGAAGGTGCCCCGCAGCGAGCCCGACAACTTCGCGATCAACACGCAGGACGATCTGCTGGCGTCGTACAACGCGCTCACCGGGGTGCTGTATCTCGCCATGACGGGCATCGTAGCGCTCGCGCTTCTGGTCGGCGGAATCGGTGTGATGAACGTGATGCTCGTCTCGGTCGCCGAACGGACTCGCGAGATCGGCATACGTAAGGCCATAGGAGCGCGGCGGAGGGACGTCACGCTCCAGTTCCTCGTCGAGGCCGTCATTCTGACGAGTCTCGGCGGCGCGATCGGCATCGGTGCGGGATCCGGACTCGCGCTCCTGGTCCGCGCCATCTCGCCGCTCCCGGCTGCCGTCACGCCGGCGGCGGTCGGCATCGCCACCGGGTTTGCGGTGGTTACCGGCGTAGCGTTCGGCGTCTATCCGGCGCTACGGGCGGGACGCCTCAACCCAATCGAGGCATTGAGCAGCCAATGACGCAGACACAGACGAAGAGGCAGAAGGTCTATCCGAATCGCTTTGTCGAGAGCGTGATCGCCGCCTTTCGCGCCATCAACGCGAACAGGATGCGCTCGCTTCTGACGTCGCTTGGCATTCTCATCGGTGTGATGAACGTCGTCGCGATGGTCTCTCTCATATCGGGTGTGAACCAGAGCGTCCTCGATCTGTTCCGGTCGCTCGGCACGAACTCGTTTACCGTCACGAAGATGCCCGCGGGCAACACGTCGTACGCCGACTACCTCGAATTCCGGAAGCGGCCGGATTTCACATACGAGGATGCCGAGGCGGTCGAGGCGCAGTGTCCGGCCGTTGCTGCCGTGTCGCCGCAGACGTTCGTCTTCAAGAAGATCCACTACGGTTCCGAGTCGACGAAAGATATCGTCGTGATGGGTGTCACGCCGGAGTTCCAGTACGTTTCCGACAGCGATCTCGGCGACGGCAGGTTCTTCGCGTGGCCGGAGGCGGACCGCAAGAGGCAGGTCATCGTCCTGGGGCATCCGATCAAGGAGCATCTGTTCGGTCCGCAGGACCCCGTGGGGCGCGACGTCTTCGTCGGGAACCGGAAGTTCCGCGTCGTCGGCGTTATGGAGCCGATGGGGGAGCTCTTTGGCCAGAGTCTCGACGAGTACGTCATCGTCCCGTTCAAGACGGTTGGCAAGCTCTATGGTTCGCGGCTCACGACCCGTCTCTCCGTGAAGGCCGTCAGCTCGGAGCAGATCGACGACGCTATCGAGCAGGTCGAGCGAGTGATGCGCGCGAGGCGCGGGTTGAAGTCCGAGGAACGCAACAACTTCGAGATCATCACGCAGTCGCAGCTCGTGGAGATGTACGAGAACTTGACCAACGTGACGTGGATCGTCATGATTGGAGTATCGGCCATCGCTCTCGTCGTGGGCGGAGTCGGCATCATGAACATCATGATGGTGTCGGTGACCGAGCGGACGAGGGAGATCGGCATCCGCAAGGCGGTCGGCGCTCGCTCGCGCGACGTTCTCTGGCAGTTCCTCGTTGAGTCCGCCGTGCTCTCGGCGATCGGTGGTCTCCTTGGGATGCTTGCCGCCATGGGAATCGCGAAGCTGAT
>CAZNHF010000016.1:0-9994 GCA_964572375.1 uncultured bacterium
CCTCCTCATTACAAGTGAGGAGCTCTACCATTGAGCTACGCCAGCACGGGTGTCCAGACAGACCCTGGCGCGGAGGGCTCACCTCTGAATGTGCGTCCAGCTACAAACGCTATATTCTATTGGAAGTTGCCCGGGGTGTCAACCGAAAAAGAGTTATTCGAATGGGTTTCGGCGCGTTTCTTGCGTTTGGGGGAGCTCTCCCGGTTCCGCGCTCGGCCGGACGGTACAGGCAGGGGCCCTCATGGCCCCACCTCCCCCGGCTGAGCCCTCCGAACGACGGGGCCTCCAGGGGTATCCTCCACGGCATATCCTGCCTCGGAGATAGCGTCCCTGAGGTCGTCCGCGCGCCCCCAGTCCTTGTCTGTCCTGGCCCGGGCCCGATCCTCGGCCATCTGGATGATCTCTGCGGGGACCTCGTCACGCTTCCCGACGCCCGTAAGAAGCCCGAGAATGCCGGTCACCTCTCGAAGAACGGCCCGGTCGGCCCGAAGCAGCTCCGGCGCGGCGCCAACCTCAACGGCCTGGTTGATGACTCGAATCATCTCGAACAGAAATCCCGTAGCTTGAGCGGTATTCAGGTCATCGTCCATCGCGTCGATGTACTTCTGGCGGAGGTCGGACACGCCCGCGGAAGGCTCACCGGCCGTCCCCAGTAAGACTGCCTCACTTTCAGGACCGGCGACACGTTCGAGCGTGCGGAACAGGTTCTCAAACCTCTCCACGCTGGCCGCGGCCTCAGACAACCGTTCATCGGAGAAGTCGATCTCCGAACGGTAGTGGGTCGACAGCAGGTAGAACCGGACCACGTCCGCCGGGTATTTCTCGGCGAGACCCGCCATCGTCCTGAAGTGCCCGGTGGACTTGGACATCTTCTCCCCGTCGAGCTTCACGTGGCCGTGGTGCACCCAGTGGTTGACGTAGGACTCGCCCGTCGCGGCCTCCGACTGGGCGATCTCGTTCTCATGGTGCGGGAAGATGAGTTCGGTCCCGCCGCCGTGGATGTCGTAGTGGTCGCCGAGGTACTTCGTCGACATCGCTGAACACTCGATGTGCCAGCCGGGGCGCCCCATCCCCCATGGGCTCTCCCATGCCGGCTCGCCCTCCTTGGCTGCCTTCCAGAGCGCGAAGTCCTCGGGATTCCGCTTCCGGTCGTCGATATCGACCCGTTCGCTCGCGCCGGCCACGAGGTCCTCAAGACGCTTCTTCGAGAGCTTCCCATACGACGGCCACGTCCCGACCTCGAAGTAAACATCGCCCTGCGACTCGTAGGCGTGACCCTTCGCCACGAGACTCTTGACAGTCTCGACAATATCGGTGATGTGTTCGGTCGCACGCGGATACCGGTCCGCTGGCTCAACTCCGAGGAAGCCCAGGAAGTCCATGAACTTGTCGATGTTCCGCTGGGCGACCTCCTGATACGTCACGCCCTCCTCGTTCGCCTTCGCGATGATCTTGTCGTCGATGTCGGTAAAATTGATGATGAGAGTCACGTCATAGCCCCGGTATCTCAGGTACCGCTTGAACACGTCGGAGACGACTGCCACACGCATGTGGCCAACGTGCGGCTCGGACTGCACGGTCATCCCGCAGAAGTACATCCCGACCTTCCCTTCCCGAACCGGGACGAACTCCTTCTTCTTCGCGTCGAGGGTATCGAAGATCCTGAGCATGGGAAACGCACCTCCGGCCCGGCGGGCCACGTCGGATGAGTGTAGCAATAGATGTGAGATTAGTCCGAACCGGTTGGAGTGTCAAGGTGCCGCGCCCGGAGTGCGCGGCCTAAGCAGAAGGGCGTCCGACCTTCCGGCCGAACGCCCTTCTGCATCACCACGCGCCGACGGCTACTTCTCCCGGGCGCGTTTCACGATGCCATCCACAGCTCTGAGACCGTCTGCGATGGCCGAGATCGCGTCGGCGACCGGATTGACGAGATCCCCGCCCGCGAAGACACCGTCCAAAGCTGTCGCACCCAGCTCGTCAGTGGAGATCCAACCTCGCTTGTCGCCGATGACGTAAGCCGTCTCGTCACCCATCCACGAGAGGTCGGGTCCCTGGCCGATCGCGACGATGACCCGGTCGACGTCGAGCGTGCGCTCCTGCCCCTCGATGAGCTGCGGGCGCGGACGCTTGCCCGGCTCTTCGGCCGGGAGCATCTCCGCCGGTCCCCAGACGTAGGTGAGCCTCCCGCCTTCGCCGGTCTCGACCCTCAGCGGGATACTCTGTGTAATGACCTCGACGCCCTCGGCTCTCGCGTCCTCGATCTCCTCGTCATCGGCCGGCATGTCGACCTCGCGTCGCCGATACGAGATGGTCACGTCCGCTCCGAGCCGGCGCGCCAGGCGCGCCGCGTCGACGGCAACGTTCCCGCCGCCCACAACGACGACCTTCTCGCCAACCTCGACCGGCTTCTCGACGTGGTAGTCGCGAAGGAAGTCGAGAGCGAAGATGACGCCCGGAAGGTCCTCGCCGTGCGCCCCGAGCCGGTACGGCTTCATCAGACCGGTGCCGACGAAGACGGCGAGACATTCTTCGCGGAGACTGGCGAACTCGGAAGCCTCTACGCGGTGGTCGGTGATGATGCGAACCCCGACGTCTTCAAGGAGCTGGACCTGCTTGTCGAGCGATGAGAGCGGGAACCTGTACTTCGGAATGCCGAAGAATGTCGCGCCGCCCAGACGAGGGAGCTGATCGTAGACCGTCACCGCGAACCCGCGGAGCGCAAGGTAGTACGCGACAGTGAAACCGGACGGCCCTCCACCGATGATGGCGACGGAGTGTCCCATACCGACGTCGGAGCGCTCGAGTTCGAGAACGCTCTTCAGATCGTCGAACCGCTCGGTCGCGTATCGCTTGAGCCAGCGGATGGCGATCGGCTCGCCCTCGACACCGATGCTGCAGACCTTCTCGCAGTTCCGGGTGCAGACCTTGCCGCACATCTCCGGCATAGGGTTGTTGTCATAGATGATGCGGACGGCCTCGGCGTCGTCTCCGTCACGTATGGCCGCGATGTAGTCCGGTATGTGCATCCGCGCCGGACATGCGGCGACGCACAGACCGCACTGCACGCACCGGGAGGCCTCGCGCCGCGCTTCTTCCTCGGCGTAACCGACGACGACCTCGGCCCAGGTCTTGACGCGCTCGATGGGGTCGAGCAGCGGCATCGGGACGCGCTCCGGATCGAACAGATGAAATCCGTCCTCCTTGCGCCACCCCTCCACGCTTCCGTCCCACGCCTTCGCGTCCACGCCGGGCGTGTAGCGGAAGGCGTCTGCGTCGCTGTCGACCCAGACGTACTCGTTCGACATGCCGAGCGACGCCGACGGGCAGACATCCACACAGAGAGCGCACCAGCAGCAGCGCCCGTAGTCGACGCGCGGCCTCAGGCCCGAGTCGCCGTTGACCGGGTCGTCCACGACGACCATGTCGATCGCCTCGTTCTGGCAGATATCGGCGCATGTGCCGCACCCGACGCAGCGGTCCGTGTCGTTAACGTGCCAGCCGCGATAGCGCGGGGCGCCGGGGCGCATGGTCTTCGCTTCGGGGACCGTATACGGCTTTGTGAAGGCCCGGACCCAGGCGGAGAACGGCTTGATGACGTGCTTGAGACTCATCTCCTACCTTTCGATCTCCGGCGGACAGGTCTGGAGCGACACCATGAGCGTCGAGAGATCCGCGATGTTCGTGCCGGGGAGCATGCGCTCGAGTAGACTCACGCCGTGGACGTACGACGGTCCGCGGACGTTGACGCGCCTGAGCTTGTCGGAACCATCGGTCACAACGAAGTACCCCATTTCACCACGGCTCGCCTCGGCGCGGACGTACGTCTGCCCCGTCGGGATGCGCCAGTGCATGAGGCTCGGGAGCTTCGCGCAGAACGGTCCGTCCTTGGGCATCCCTGCGAGTATCTGTCGGATGAGCTCGATCGACTGCGCGATCTCGCGCCTTCTGACGAGCGCGCGCGCGAAGATGTCGGAGCCCTCCTCCGTGATGACGTCGAAGTCGAGCTCGGGGTAGACTTCGTACGGATAGTCCTTCCTTACGTCGCGCGCGATACCCATCGCCCTCACGATAGGACCGGAGATCGACATCTCGTCGACCCACTCGGGCGGGACGTAGCCGATACCAACCGACCGCTTCCTGAAGACCGCGTTCTCGAACATCAGGCGGTCGACCCAGGGTAGCCGCTCCTCGATGGCTCTGAGCGCCTTCTCGAGCCTGCCTTCGAACCCTTCCGGCAGGTCGCGGCGGACGCCGCCGTAGACAATGTACATGTGATAGATGCGGTGCCCTGAAAGCTCCTCGAAGCTGTCGAGGACGTAGTCTCTGAGCGTCATCGTCCACTGCGGCACAGGACCAAGCCCCATGGACCCGACGTGACCGCCGAGCACCATGAGCGTGGCCGCGAGCCGCGACATCTCGAGCGTGAGCGTACGGATCCAGCGCGCGCGCTCCGGAACGTCGTCCTCGATTCCCCCAAGCCTCTCGAGTCCTTTCGCGAGCAGGTACTCGTTCGTGTCGGGCTCCGGGACGCAGATGCGGCAGACGATCGGGAACGACTGGATGAACGTGCGACGCTCCATGAGCTTCTCGAACCCGCGGTGGAGATAGCCGACGTGCGTGATGCCACGCTGGATCGTGTCACCCGACAGCCACAGCTCCACGGACATGTTGCCCGTGACGCCCGGGTGCTGTGGGCCGAACCAGAGATGTGTCTCTTTGGTGACGTCGTGCTCGCTACTCATCGATCTTCTCCCCGCCCTCAGCGCCCGTGCTTCCGCCGCCCGTGTCCGAGAGCCGCCGCTCGCGTCCCTCATCCTCGCCCGTGCTTCCGCCGCCCGTGTCCGAGAGCCGCCGCTCGCGTCCCTCATCCTCGCCCGGCTTCCACGCGTCGGTGTAGCCCTTCTCGTCCGTAACACGACCGACGAACCGCCTCGTATCGATGCTCCTCCGCCCCGGCCTGTCCTCGTAATGCTCGACCGAGTACTTGAGCGTGTCGAAGTCGCGCCGCATCGGCGGGATGTCCTTCCAGCCCTCGAGGATGAACGGCACGCCCTGTCGCGGGCTTCCCTCGAAGCGGATGCCGAACATCTCGTTGAGCTCCTGCTCGTACGTCACGGCCACCGGCCAGATCTGCGAGACGGTCGGAAGGTCCGGTGTCTCGCGGGGGATGCGGCACCCGAGGATCACCGTGCGCAGCCGCCCTGGGTCCGTGAGGACATACGAGACCTCAAACTCGCCCTCTTCCAGCCAATCGGTCGCCGTCAGGAGCGTGAGCTGCACGTACCCGTCCGCCCGCAGCTCATCCAGACGCCGGGTGAGCGCCGAACGCGAGACCGTCTCCTGTGTCAGCCATCCATCGGACCGCATGTTGTCTCCGTGTTCCGTCATAGCCTCGTCGCCCAAGCCTGAGCCCGCCTTCGGCGTGCTTACCAGTTGTAGTCCGGCATGCGCCAGTCGCCGATCACGCGCTTCTGATTCGCCTTGTACCGGTCGTTGTTCTCAAGGTACTCGTTCCAGCCGTTCGCCTCGCCCTGCTTGATCGTCATCATCAGCGCCTGGAACCCGGCGATGAGCGCCTCGGGGCGAGGCATACATCCCGAGATGTAGACGTCGACCGGAAGATAGAGGTCGAGCTTGTTGATGGTGTAGTACGAGTCCCAGTACATGCCGCCGTTGATCGTGCACGACCCGAGCCCCACGACCCACTTCGGCGCGGGCATCTGCTCGTACGCGCGGATGACCCGCTTGAGGGTCTTGAGCGATAGGTACCCGCCGATGATGAGTACGTTCGACTGTCTCGGGGTCGGACGCGGCGCCATGCCGAACCGGGCCATATCGAACCGGCTCGTCATGAGAGGCCTGAGCTCGATCGCGCCGCAGCCGGTCCCGTAGGCCATCACCCAGAGCGAGTTCGCGCGGCACCAGTTCTTGATCGTCGCGAGCGCCTCGCGGTAGGCCAACGGCTCCTGCCGCTCGGTAGCTCCGAGGTAGCAGTACGGATCGACCTCGCGACGCGGAGACGCCGGCACCGGCTCGTAAGGACGCTCCCTGAGGACGGACGGCGGCGCCGGCTCCATGAGGTGCTCGACCCGCTTCGGACGCGTGGTGTTCACGCTCGCGCGCTTCCCGCCGCTTCGCTGTCTCTGTTCGGCCACACCGGCTCCTTCGCTGCTCACATCTTCGGGAGTCACGCGCTTCTCATCCATCGAGTGCGTCAGCTCCTGGCGCCGTGACGGCAGTACCGTCTACGACGCGAACCGCTTCATCACGATCGCGAGCGCGATGCCCGCGAGACCCAGCCACATCGGCCAGCCGAGGAAGAACCGGACCGACTGCTCGGCACGGAACCTCGGGAAGACCGCGCCGACGAACACCGCCCACATGTAGACGAGGAATATCTTGATCAAGGCCTCAGGGATGCTGGTCGCGCCCCCGAGGAAGAGATTCATGTAGAGCGCCGCTTTCGCGACGCCGAAGATGGCCCGCCCGGACATCATCAGGCCGAGGAACGTGCTGTTGTACTCGGTCGGCGGGCCGATCGGGATCTCCTGCGGCGCCAGCACGATGTCGAACGGCGAGTACATCTGCATCCCGAGGAACGCGAGGAAGCCCGCGGCTGCCGCGAGTGGGTTCGTGAAGAGGTACCAGTTTCCTATTCCGCCCGCCTGCGCCTCAACGAGGCCGACGATCGAGAAGGTCCCGCTCTGCGCGACGAGCGCGATGAGCGCGAGCGAGAACGGGAGCTCGTACGACGACATCTGCGAGAGGCCGCGCGACACGGCGATGACCGCGTGCGGGTGCCCGCTCTCACCGGCGCCAAGCGCCATCCCGAGGCATCCGAAGAACATGAAGTAGATGACGAGCAGCACGTCACCGTTGAACGAGAACCCCGAGAGCCCGGGCATGCCCGCGACGATCGGGATAAGCAGATAGATGCCGATCCCGCCCACCGTGCGGAACACGGGCGCGAGATAGAACATCATCCCGTGCCGTATCGACGTCCGCTGGAAGAAGAGCTTGGCGACGTCGATGTACGGCTGCCAGACGGGCGGTCCTATACGGCTCTGGATCCGCGCCATCACCTTGCGGATGATGCCGCCGATCAGCAGACCGTACACGACGGCTCCGATGACGGAGAGAGCGCAGAGCCCCAGGTACGAGATGTCGATGTCGAGGATCGCCTGCATGGTCCTTCTTCCCTATCCTGCCAGCTGCCTGAGCACGACGGCCGCCGCTATGCCAAGGAACACGACCGCGTAGAGCAGATACGTCTGCGCATCACCCGTGTAGAACCTGCGCCCGTAGTCGGCGACGGCCGAGAGCGCGTCGAACGCCCGGCGCCACCCACGCTCCGCCGAGAGACGGAGAACCGGAGCGAACGCCCGTTTGTACGGACGATAGAAGTCGTACGCGTAGTGGATCTCCTCCGGCGGCGGCGGTTCCTCCGCCGCGAACACTATGTCGAGCTGCCCGACCTTCCTGGTCTTCGGCCCGAGGAAGAGAACCCACGCGAAGAAGATCGCGAAGAGTCCCATCACCATGGCCATGATTCCGAACGCATTGAAATAGCCGGATTCGACAAGCAGGCTCCCGTCGCGCGCGAAGTGCACGCCCTGTTCACGGAAGAACGGGAAGATCATCACGGTCGTCACCTTGAGGAGCGCATTCGGGAATATCGAGATCCCCATGATCGCGAAGACCATGAGCGCCTGTGCGACGACGAACACGACCGGCGCCTCCCGCACGTCACGGTGTTGAGGCTTGAGCTGCCCGAGGAAGATCGTGTGAATGAGACGGAAGAGGTACAGGAACGCGATGACCGACGCGAACATCAGCACCCCCGCGATGAAGTACCACTCCTTCTCTATGAGCGCGTTGTAGATGAGCCACTTCCCCGCGAACCCAGACAGCGGCGGCACGCCCGAGAGCGCGATGATGCCGATCAGGACCGCGATGTACTGCGCCGGCATCTTCTTGATGAGTCCGCCCATCTCGTGCATGCGGCGCGTGCCGGTCCGATTGACGACGGCCGCGATGGCGAGGAAGAGCAGAATGTTGATAAGCATGTGGTTGACCGTGTGATAGAGCGCCGCGGTCCATCCGAGTGGCGTCAGGAGCGCGAAGCCGACGACCGCGTAGCCGATCTGTCCGACGGACGAGTACGCCAGCAGCCGCTTGGCATCCTCCTGGAGCGCCGCGAGGAGCGTCATCCCTATCGCCGTGACCGCGCCGAGCCATCCGAGCGCGTAGCCGGGACCGTAGGTCCCGCCGAAGAGCGTCGCGTCCGCCCCGGCGACGAATCGCGCCCCGAAGAGCACGATACCGAAGAGCGGCATCTTGGAGAGGACGCCCGAGAGGAACGTCGAGAAGAGGTCGGGCGATTCGGCGTACGCGTCCGGCGCCCACACATGGACGCCCGCCGACGCTGCCTTCACCGCGAACCCGGCCCCCATCAGGAGCGCCGTCCACAGCGCCGCGGAGCCCGACAGTCGGGCGAAGTCCCCGATGGTCGCGGCCCCGGCGCCCATAGCGACGAGGATTCCACCGAGAATGAGGAACCCGGCCGCGCCCGAGAACAGGATGTATCGGAATGCAGGACGGCCTCCACGCTCACCCTGAGCGACGAGGAGATACGACGTCCAGGTCATCAGTTCCCACCCTGCGAAGAACCCGAGGGGACTCCGGGCGTCGACGAGCACCACGAGCGACGCGACGAGCAGGAGGAAGAGCCCGTGATAGCGCTTCCGGCACGGCGGCGTGCCGATCCCCGCGAGGACGACTGTGAACGCGCCGAAGAGCACGATGAGCATGAAGAACCCGGTGATCGACGCGGGCGCGAGTCTTCCCGCCGCGTGGAGCATCCACCCGGCAGCGGCGAGCGCGACGAGCGAGAGTATCTGGAGCAGCCTCCCGGGCAGATGCCCGGCGGCAAGCAGGACGAGACCGGCGCCCGCGAGAACGAGCACGGCATCGGTCGACGATGTGACGAGGCGCGACGAGAATGCAAGGCCGACAGCGAGCGCGGCGACGCCGAACGCGTGAGCGGGCACAAGACTCGCCTCGCGGTCGGGCACCGGTGCGGCCTCGTCGGCGTGCGTGTGCGCCAGTCTCAGCCATCGGAAGTAGTAGATGAACTCAAGAAGCGAGCCCACGAGCACAGGGATGATCCACCAGGCATACGGTCCGCGCGAGAGCGCGACGAGCGCATCCCACTTTCCCCAGAACCCGGGGAACGGCGGCATCCCGACGATGGCGAGCACGAGCGCGGTGAGCGTGAGCCGCGCGGCCGGCGAACCGGCGAGCACGCCCCTCCACTCCTCGAGCCGGTGCTTGCCGATCGAACCCGCGAACCAGAGCAGCCCCGCCTTCGCCAGCGTGTGGTTGACAAGCAAGAGACCCACGGCCGACGCCGGAATCGCTCCGGCGTGCGCCAGCGGCATCAGCATCACGATGAGGCCGAGCTGCGCCGAGGTCGAATACCCGAGCATGCGCCGCACCCGCCCCTGCCTGAGCGCGAACAGGTTGGCGAGCACGAACGTCGCGCCGCCGATAACCATGAGCACGAGCGTGAAATCGACTGCGCGGAAGATCGCCATGAGCTTCCAGAACGCGTAGACCGACGCGTTGAGCGCGGTCCCGACCGTAAGCGCCATCACCGCCGGCGAGACGCCGTCGTAGAGATCGATGGCCGGTCCGTTCAGGGGAAATACTTTGAGTTCGACCAGGAATCCGACGAAGAGGAACAGCAGCACGACGCCGAGACCGGGGAGCGCGCCCGTGAGCGCGGCCCTCGCCGGCGCCACACTGGTGCCGGCGAGGGCTTCGGCGATCCCATCGATGCTGAGCGTGCCCGTCAGACGGTAAAGCATCGCGATCCCGATGAGGATGAACGCGGACGCGACGGCGCCCAGGAACATGTACTTGAAGCCCGCCTCGAGTCCGCGTGATTCGTCACCCGTTGCGGCAAGCGCGTACGTGGCGATCGAGACGATCT
>CAZNHF010000016.1:10094-23972 GCA_964572375.1 uncultured bacterium
CCGCGTGATTCGTCACCCGTTGCGGCAAGCGCGTACGTGGCGATCGAGACGATCTCGAGGAAGACGAACATATTGAAGACGTCGCGCGTCATGATCAGACCGTTCGCGCCAACGACCATCAGAAGCACGAGGATGATTCCCCGCGCATCGCCCGAGACGCCGTCGCGCCCGGCGCGTCTCGAGACGGCGCCGAACGAACCGAGCGCCGTCGCCGACGCGAGCGCGATGAGCACGGCCTCCGAAAGTCCGAATCTGAGCGCGATGCCGAACGGGGCCGGCCACCCCCCGGTCGTCACGGTGAGCGTCGCGCCGTTGCGGAGCGCCGGGAGCCACGCCAGCACGGAGAGAAGCACGAACGCGAACGTCAGACCGGCGAGTCCGCGCGCGGCGCGCTCTCCGGACCGTCGAACGACGGGAAGAAGGAAGGCCGCAGCCAGCGGCACGACGATGAGGAGAATGGGGCTTACCACTTGAGATTCCTCAGTTCGCGGACGTCGAGCGTCCCCTCGCGGTCGTGGAGCCGCACGACGTACGTGAGCATGAGCGCCGTGACTCCGACGCCGATAACGATGGCCGTAAGCACGAGCGCCTGCGGGATCGGGTCAACGATCTTTGCGGCGTCGACCGTGAGCGCAGCAGCATCGGACAGAAGCGCCGGGTCGTCGATGATCGGCGCCGTCCTCCCCGCGAGCGCACCGACGCTCGCTATGATGAGGTGGACGCCCGTGTCGACGATCGAGAAGCCGAGAATCATCCTCAGCAGACTTCGCCTGAAGAGCGCGCAAGCGAGACCCGTCAGGACGAGCGCGAATCCGGCGCCGAGATAGAGCGTTCCGGCGTTCATCGGCGCCCTCCCGTCACCGGCGTTTCGCCACGCATCATCACGTCGAGGAGCGCCGCGAGCTCGGACCCGACCTTGAGCCCGATGAGAATGTAGATGACAGGGATGATGCCGGCGGAGAAGAGCCTGTTCCACTCGCCGAGCGGGAGAACGCCCCGGTTGGCGAGAAACGAGCCGGCCGCCCAGAGCCCGGCAAGCCCCGCGAGAACGAATGCGAACCCGGAGAGCGACTCGAGCCAGGCCATCAGCCCGTGCGGGAGCGCGCGCTCCCTGTCGGCCAGAAGAAGAAGAAGCACGGCCGATGCGACCACGGCTCCTCCCTGAAATCCGCCACCGGGCGTCAGATGACCGTGCACGAAGATGTAGGCTCCGAACAACATGATCGGCGCAACGAGCACCCTGGCGCCCGTCTGAACGATCTCACTCGCCGGCGAGGGCCGCCTGTCGCGCGGACTCCTCTCCCGTCTCCGAAGCACGAACGCGGCGCCGGTGACCGACAGGAACAGAACGGTCACTTCGCCGAGCGTGTCCAGCCCCCGGTAGTTGACGACGACCGACGTGACGAGGTTCGCAGCGCGGTTCTCCGCGATGCCACGCTCGACGTAGTGGCGGCTGACGGCTCCGAGCTCATCCGGCGTGCCCAGACTCAGGAGCGCCCAGAAGAGCCCGGCCACAGCGACGAGCGCGATGATCGTCACGAGAGTCCGGATCATCGGTCCTCCTCCGTTCTCCGAAGCGCGATGAGGAAGATGACCGTCGTGAGCGCCGCTCCGATCGCCGCCTCTGTCATGGCGACGTCCGGCGCGCCCATCCGAAGGAAGAGGTACGCGACGAGGAGACTGACGACCCCGACAAGAATGACGGCCGACACAAGATTACGGACGAGGGTCGCCGAGACTGCGACCACGACCATGATCAGGCAGACGAACGCGTCGAGATAGATCATGCCCGCCCCCTCTCGTCATCCCCCGACATCTTCTCATCCTGGCGATGCGAAGCATTGCCCGAGCCGCGCGACGCGCCGCCGCGTGCAGCCCGGCCGTCGGCAGCCAGAGCGTCCTTGACGGACCCGGGGGCCAGCGGGATGCCGGCGCCGTGCGCCGCTCTCGCCAGCGCGTGCGATGAGATTGGGTTGGTGATGAGTACGAAGAGCGCGACCAGAAGGATCTTGGGGAGCCACGCGGGCACCATGAGCCCCAGCCCGGTCAGCGTCAGAAGATTGCCAAGCGTCGTGGCCTTCGTCCCCGCCTGCATCCGGTTGTAGAGGTCGGGCATCCGCACGATGCCGAGCGCGCCAAGGAACAGGAATATGCTCCCGGCCAGCGTTACGAAGGCACCGATGACATCTCGTGCGACCACTGATGAACCCCCTCAGACAGCTCCGCCGCGTGCCTCCGCGGCAACAGGTTGTCTGCGTCCCTAGATACCCTTGTCGAAGTAGCGCGCAAGCGACATCACACCGAGGAACGAGAGCACGCCGTACACGAGCGCAACGTCGAGATAGATCTTCCTGCCGCTTACGACCGCAAGTGCGACCATCGCCGGCACGAACACGAGCGTCATCACGTCAAGCGCCACGGCCCGGTCGGCCGCGGTCGGGCCGCGGAGCAGCCGGATCACCGCGAGCAGGACGGCGCCCGCGGCCAGCGCGAGGGCTATGAGAAGGATGTTATCAACCAAAGATCCGCTCCAGGTAGCGCTCGAACCCGCGCACGATACGCTCGGAGGCCTCCTCGACACCGTCGGCCTCGACGTCGATCCAATGGATGTAGAGCTCGCGCCCGGCGGTCTCGACCGTCAGCGTCCCGGGCGTGAGCGTGATCGAGCTTGTCAGAAAGAGCCGTCCAAGCGGGCTGTCGAGAGTCGTGCGAACCTTGACGATGCCCGGACGGATAGGGAGCGACGGGTTCACGACGCGACGTGCGACGTCGATGTTCGCCGCGATGATGGCCTTCAATAGATATGGGATGTACGCGAGGAGCCAGACAGCTCGCCTGAGGATGGACCCGGGGCACCCGGTGACCGATCGCACAGAACCTCCGGCGATGCCGGCGACGACGAGCGATACCACGACGCCGGTGGCAACCTCCTGCGGATCGATACTCCAGGTCAGTATGAGCCACAGCGCGAGCAGACCCGCGCTCAGGCAGATGAACGGTCTCAGGGAGCTCTCCTCATCAGATCCGACGCCCGGCTGCCCGGGCGATGGCGAACGCGCGGTCCTGGTCGACGGGATGCATGGCGCTGCCACCGGTCATGGCCGCGCTCCCGATTATGATGCCCGACACCGTGCTGAGGATTCCCGGAATCGTCTCGATGGTGGCGCCGCTGCCTACGAGCACGGGCGTCCCGGGGAGCACTGCCCGGATGCGCCCCGCATCCTCGAGCGACGCCGGGGCGCCGGTCCCCTCGCCGGTGACGATGAGGGCCGCGGCACCCCCGCGCTCCACGGCATCGAGCGCTTCCCGCTCGAGCGTGGTGGCGCCGAGGGGCGACGCATGTTTGACGAAGACGTCGGCAAAGACGGCAAGGCCGGGCGCCATGTCCCGGATCGCCCTCAGTGTAGCCATCGCCTCGCCCTGGATGATGCCCTGGTCGGTCACGGCCGCGCCCGTATGAACGTTCACGCGGATGAAGCGCGCGCCGACCGATGCGGCGATGGCGACCGCGGAAAGCGCGTCGTTCCTGAGTACGTTGATGCCAAGCGGCAGATCCACACGGTCGGCGACGCGGGCGGCCACGGCCGCAAGCCCCGCGACCGCCCCGCGACCCGCGAACTCGCGCGCGAACGGCACGTCCCCGTAGTTCTCGATAATAACGGCGTCGAAACCTGCCCGCTCGTATGCAGCTGCATCGTCGGTGGCCCGGCCGACCGCTGCGCCCATGTCGCCGCCCCACCCGGGACTGCCGGGAAGCGGAAGGACATGCGTAACGCCGATGAGCAAGGGCCTCCGCTCGAGGAGCTCCCCAATGCTGACCATCTTCCCCCCAGACTTCGTGCCGTCCAGCCCCGGGTGCGTCCGATGCGACAGCCCCCGAGGCGAGCGAACGTGACCGTCGTGCGTGCATGATGAACGCGGGCAGCCATTGGCCGCCCGCGTCGCTCAATGCTCTCGTCTCAGTTCCGCTCGTCACGGGCGGGTCATGTCTATCGCGTCAGTGACGCGACGGTCTTCTTGTCCAGTCGCTTGATGACCGCGACCATGAGCTTCACGAGTGCGTCGTAGTCCTTCCTGTGAAGCACTCCAACATGCCCGTGGATGTAGCGGGTCGGAACGACGAATGTCAGACAGGGCACACCCTCTCTGTTGAACTGGATCGTGCCGCTGTCAGTGCCACCGCGTGTCAGAGCCGTCAGCACGTAAGGGATTTTGCTCTTCTCGGCCGTGTCGATGACGAGGTCGCGAAGTCTCCTGCTCGGGATCGCGCTCCCGTCGTAGATCATGATCCCGACGCCGTCACCAAGATTCTCGCCGGCGCCGTCGGAGCCCGGCGTGTCGGTCGCGATCGTCACGTCGATGGCGAAGGCAACATCCGGATCGACCCTGTTCGCGCTCGTCCTGGCGCCGCGAAGTCCAACCTCTTCCTGGACCGTACCGACGCCGAAGACCGTGTTCGGATGCGTCGTGCCGATCTTGTGGAGCACATCGATCACGGCGGCCACACCGATCCGGTCGTCCCACGCCTTAGCCGCGTAGGTTTGCTTGTTACCGAGGATAGCGAATTCGGAGATCGGGATGATGGGGTCGCCGGGGCGGACGCCGAGCGTCTTCTTGACGTCGAACTTGCCGGCCGCGCCAACGTCGATGTACATGTCCTTGATGTCCATGACCTTCTTGCGCTCGTCGGGCTCGAGCACGTGCGGCGCCTTCGATCCGATGATGCCGACGTAGTCGCCCTTGCTGGTGCGAACGAGAACCCGCTGCGAGAGCGCCACGTGACCCCACCACCCGCCGATCGGCAGGAACTTGATGAAGCCTTCCTTCGTGACGTTCTTCACCATGAAGCCGATCTCGTCCATGTGCCCGGCGATCATCACGCGCGGGCCGTCGGACTTGCCGCGCTTCTCCGCGATCAGGCTCCCGAGCTTGTCATACGAGACGGTCGCCACGTCCTCGACGTAGCGAGCCATGAGGTCAGCGACCTCGTCCTCGAACCCGGAGATGCCGTTGGCCTCGGTGAGCTCCTTGAACATCATCTCTGTCTTGTCCACAGGTCCTCTCCTTCGGATATCCATGCAGTGTGCGGTCGCCGGGAACGTTCCGACCGTCGCGTGAGTGAATCGTCATCGACCACGAGTCTAGGCCCTCGGGGGCGGTAGCGTCAAGGGAAGCCGGTCCACCCGGGCCGGGCCTCGGAGGCAGAGGCGGCCGTCACGCCGGAGCCAGGCATCGGCGCCGGAGGCAGCCCCGTCTACCGAAGCCACTCGTCGGCGTAGTCCGCCGGGAGCCGGAGCATTTCGAAGAGCGTCGCGATGAGTTCGTTGTCTTTGCCGGCTCGCTCCGGATTCCAGTACTCCCAGACGATGGAGCAGTCAGGCGTCACCTCGAACGCGTGACCGTTGTCCGACTCGGTGATAAGCGTGTTCCCGTTCCGGAGCCTCGCGGCGGTGCCGCATGACTTCGTATAGAACTCCTCACCCGCGCCTTCGCCGTAGACCCACACGTCCTCCTGTGTCACCGGGTTGAACTCAACGACACGCGAGAGCGGCCCCATCCCGCCGTTATCGAACAGCAGTATATTGCCGTTCGACAGGAGCTCCGGCTGATGCTGCCCGAGCCACGGTCCGGCCAACATCCACACGATCTGGTTCGCGTCATGGTCCAACACCGCGATGGCGTCGAGCTTCCGGAACGAGATCAGGAAGTTGCCGGCGCGGAAGGCCGGGATGATGTCCGAGCCCGTCCCATCGAGGAGATGGAGCGTGTTGGTGTGCGTGATGTCACCGGCCGTCCGGAAGTTCAGCGCCCGCACGGCCTGGTCATAGCGGGAGTTCCAGAACGCGTCGAGGATCGACCTGCGGCTGAGTTCCGTTCCATCCGCGCCGAGTACGGTGACGAAATCCTCGAGGACAAGGGATCGGTCGCTCACCTCGGGCACGACACGCGACTCGCGGGTGAGCACGAAGATGCGTCCGTCGCCCATCACCTCGAGGTCGTGATGCTCGCCGCCGAGATGCTTCCACAGCACATTCGAATCGCGGTCGACCTTGACCATGCCGACGCCCTCGTAGATGCCGAGGACGTCTCCGTTCTCGTAGAGGTAGACGCGCCTCCAGTGGCTTGTCTGCGTGTTCGAGACGAGATCGGCGCGGTCCGGCCACACGTCGAGAAAGTCCATCCGCCAGGTGTGGAGCACACGGCCGTCCATGTCGGTGAGCGCCGCCGCCGGTGCGTGTCCCGACGAGTAGAAGTTGAGACCACCGGTCACTCTGTCCCGTTCGTGCACCGTGACGCCGCTGGCGTCGCCCGCCGGCCTCGTCGCACCGAGATAGCCGATCGAGTTGAGCTGCTCGAGCTGTCTGAGCTGCTCGGATGTGAGTTCCTCGGTGGGCGCGCCTCCGCCCCCCGGGTCGACGGCCTCGCGCCACCGCCCCTCGGGGCCTCCCGGTCCCCCTCCGGCAAAGGCGCGCGCGGGCGGCTTCTCCTGCCCGCCCCCGGGCAGGGCGTCCTGCTCGGAGTCCTGCGCGAACGCTTCATGACAAGCAACAAGAACGAGGAGTCCGCAGAGCACGGCGGTGCAGACGGCACGGCGCCTCCGGGCGCTGCACGCCTTGAGGTCCGTATGCCCCTCTATCCTGCCGAAAAGCGCGGTTCTCATGGCCCCTCCTTGGAGAATTCCAGAGTCTCAGAGAGTCTAGCATGCCTCGCTGGCGCTCTCCAAGGGACACCGCCGGTAGTCACCGCGCCGAAGGCCGTTCTGCTGGAACACATATTGCAATTCTCGTAGGCGTTGCCTGTGCGGGGAAAAGAGGATACAGTCACACAATCGTGAATCGGCATCAACACGTCGCCGTTCGGCGAGGCCGACCCGTCAGGAACCTCGATACCGCAGCCAGCCAGCAAGGACGGGGGATCAGCCGTGATCAAGACCGCCATTATCGGAACCGGCGCATGGGGGAAGAACCTCTTCAGGAACTTCCTCACGATGAGTGAGAGCGAGCTTCGCATGTGCTGCGATCTCGATGGCAGCAGATGTTCGGGACTTCTCGCCGGAGTCCCTGGGGTTGTGGGCACGACCGACCCGGAGGACATCTTCTCGAATCCGGAGATCGACGCCGTTGTCATCGCCACGCCGGCACCGACGCATTTTGACCTCGCCAGGCGGGCGATGGAAGCCGGGAAGGATGTCTTCGTCGAGAAGCCGATGACGCTCGCACTCGCGGACGCCGAGGAGCTCGTGAGGCTCTCCGACGAGCTGGACCGCGTCCTCATGGTGGGCCACCTGCTCGAGTACCATCCGGGCGTCCTCAAGATGAAGGACCTCCTCGACTGCGGTGAACTCGGCGATGTGTACTATCTCTACTCTGAACGCGTCAACCTGGGCAAGATCCGGAAGGACGAGAACGCCCTGTGGAGCTTCGCCCCGCACGATATCTCGATCATCCTCTACCTTCTCGGCGAAGAGCCCATCGAGGTCGCCGCGCGCGGCGCGGCCTACATCCAGGCCGGCATCGAGGACGTCGTCTTCCTGTGGATGCGCTTCAGCAATGACAGGCTCGCGCAGATCCACGTCTCGTGGCTCGATCCTCACAAGGTACGAAGAACCACACTCGTCGGCAGCAAAAAGATGGTCGTCTTCGATGACATGCAGGCCGGGGAGAAGATCCGTATCTACGACAAGGGCGTCAACGGGAGCGAGGGCGGGAACGGCAACGGGAAGAACGGGAAATTCGTCGGCTTCGACGAGGCGCTCTCGCTCAGGTTCGGCGGGGTGACCATCCCGGCCCTTCCGTCGGCCGAGCCGCTCCGGATCGAGTGCCAGCACTTCATTGAGTGCGTAGAGAACCATGCCCGGCCCAGGTCGGACGCACGGGATGGACTCCGGGTCGTACGGGTCCTCGACGCGGCTCAGCGCTCGCTCAAGGCCGGCGGCAAGACCATCACTCTATCCTGATATCGATCACAGCATGAAGGGATGAGCCCCATGGAGAGGTTCGTGCACGAATCCGCGTCGGTCGGAAAGGGTTCGACACTCGGGTACTTCACCGTGGTCGACGCCGAAGTGACGATCGGCGCAGGGTGCGAGGTCGGCAACAACGTGGTCATCCATCGGGGCACCGTTATCGGCGATCACGTCAGGATCGACGACAACACGGTCATCGGCAAACTCCCCATGAAGGCCGCCCTCTCGGCGACCACCGACGGTTCCGCAGTCCCGCCCGCCGTGATCGCGGACGACTGTCTCATCGGCGCCTGTGTCATCATCTACGCCGGCTGCGAACTGGGGCGCCGCGTCCTTGTCGCAGACCTCGCCTCCATCAGAGAGAACGTCACCATCGGCGAATACACGATCGTGGGACGGGGCGTGACCGTCGAGAACTACTGCAAGGTGGGACGCCGCTGCAAGCTCGAGAGCGAGTGCTACATCACCGCGTACTCGGAGCTCTCGGACCGCGTGTTCGTCGCGCCGGGCGTTGTGACTTCCAATGACAACTTCATCGGACGGACCGAGGAACGCTTCAAACACTTCAAGGGCGTCACTGTGGAGAAGGGCGGCAGGATCGCCGCCGGCTCCGTGATCCTCCCCGGCAGAACTATCGGAGCCGACGCCGTCGTCGGTGCCGGCTCGGTCGTCACGCACGACGCTCCGGCGCGGAAGGTCGTTCTCGGCTCGCCGGCGAAGACGCTGAGGGATGTCCCGACGGACCAACTTCTGGAGAACCAGGGCTGGGACGACTGAGCGCTCGCGGGCCCCGATGGTCCGCATCGTCAGCACGGCGGCCGTGGAATTGGACCCCGGCGACGCCCGGATAAGACAGACACGTGAAACGGGGCAGGGATCACTCCCTGCCCCGTTTTCTTGGCTCTCGAGTAGCCCCACAGCTTACCTTGTGCGTCGCCTCACCACGCCGGCCAGGCCGAGAAGACCGGTGCCGAGAAGGAGTATCGTGCTCGGCTCGGGGACGACCGTGTCGTCGTCGAAGTCACCGTTCAGAGTGATCACATCGTTCCGGCAGCCCATCGTCCACTCGAGCGCGATCTGCTCAGTGAGTGCCGGGTTCGTCAACAGGCTGCGGTCAATGGTGATCTCGAACACGTACGTGCCGTAGCCGCGCTCGGCAAGACCGTAGTTGTAGCAGTCGAGCGCCGCGTAACCGAGCGTTGTCCCGCCGTTGAAGTTCGTCGGTCCCTGCTCCGCGATGAACGTCGTGCTGCCCTGGTACCAGTCGCCCATCGTGGTCCCGGCCACTCTCCCCGTCCCGCCGTCGACGTCAACGCCGAGCGTGTGTGAGCCGAGTCCCATGTCCATGGCGAGGTCCCCTGCGACGATATGCTGGCCAAGGAAGTTCACCCCACCGGGCACGTTGAACGACGTCACGACAGCGATGTACGCATTGGTCGCGTCGTTGTCGAAGTACATCGCCTCGATATCGAACTGCTCACCCCCGTGCGCCGGGCGCGCGTGATACGCGCTCCAGTTGTCGTCGATGGTGTAGTCCGCGGTCGCCGTGCTCGGCGTCCAGTCGTGGTCGAACACCCCACTCGTCGTGGAGAGGTCAACCCCGAACCAGTCGCTCAGAAGACTCGCACCCGCGGTACCGGCCAGGGACAGGATGAGCACCAGGGTCAATGCAAGCATGACTGTTCTCATGATCTCACCTCCAAGGTGTGACTCCATGTTGTTTTCGCCCACAACCTCATACTACCACCATTCCACTACCTAGACAAGAACAATCTTCTATGTGTTTCGTCAAGGCAAAGAAAAAGGGCCGATCGCGAGAATCGGCCCTTAGAATGGTGCTTTTTGCGCCTACTGCCTCAGTGAAGACTGCCGCACGCTACCCTGTGCGCCGGCGCCTCCTGATGATTCCGAGCGATCCCATCGCAGCCAGACCCGTCCCGAACAGCAGGACGGTCCCGGGCTCGGGCACAGGGCACGCCGCGTCCGCGGTCAGGAGCACCTTGCCGCGGTAGGCGATATCGTACGACCTCACATCCCACGCCTTGTAGAACGGTGCGAGCGTGTTGAGGCCGAACTCCAGACCGTCAAGCGGAAGACCGCCGAGGAAGGGACTCACGAACCCGCCCAGGATCGATCCCAGCGGCATCGTCGCGAGCCACGACATCGACCGCATCTGCTCCATGCCGATGTGATACGCGTAGTCCTCGCTGGTGCTCGGGCTGATCGACGCGGCGATGTCATCACCCCCGCCGTCGAGATCCCACGAGTAGTCGCCCATGATGTTGTAGGGATCCTGCGACCGCGTCTGCGTCGGATCATGATAGCCGATGTCGATCCCGCGCTGAGCGTCCCACGAATACCCGAGGTCGCTCCATTCAACGACGTGCTGGTCCGCCCAGATACCGACCTCATCCATCCTGATCACGTGCGATGTGCCGCGCCCGAGCGCGGACGCGCTGAACGTGATCGCGACGTCCGTACTGAGATACCAGCGACAGGCCTCATCCGGAATGCGCAGCGACAGGTTGAAGTCGGCCGACGTCCTGCCGAACTCGCCATACCCCATCGGGTCCGCTGGATTCGCGTTGTGGTCGTACGATCCCTCGCCGAGGAAGAGCAGCTCTGAGACGTAGCTCGCGCCGGAGAGCGTGGCAACAGCGGCAAGGAGGCAGACCGCGATCATCGCAGTAAGGTGTCTTCTCATCATGTCTCTCCTTGATCGAACATTGCCGGCGCAACACGCGCTGCGCTCGCAGGCTTCACTGTGTGTCCGGACGAGATCCCATGTGCGCAGCGGCATTGAATCACGTTCGGATTGGAATGTCAACGCCAATCGCGTCGCATCGCCGCTGCAAGAGACGGTACGATGACGAGTTGCAAGGGCTGTGATGCGGTGGCATGAGCAGAGGGGCGAACACACGACCGGCCGCGCACGAGTGCCCGGCCGGCTGACAGCATAGGATCAGGTTGGGAGCGAGTGGCCTACCGCAGAAGCGTCATCTTTCGACGCACTACGGACTCGTCGACCTGAAGCTCGCAGACATAGATCCCGCTCGACGCGATCTCCCCGCTCTCCTCGTGGCCATCCCAGAAGACCGTGTACTCCCCGGGCGCGTACTCGCCGTCGGTGAGGCGGCGGACCACCCGGCCGTTGATCGAGATGATCCTGAGCTCAACGCTCGCCGGGTTCGGACCGGGGATGGCGAACGCCATCGTCGCGTCACCACGGCTCGGATTGGGATAGTGCGCGAGCGCCACGGCCGCGGGCGGCCGTGGCGGCATCATGACCGACGCCGTCGCGGAGTACGCGCTCTCGTTCCCCGCGCTGTCGACGGCCGTCGTCTGGTACGCGTAAACGAGTCCCGCCTCGACCTCATGGTCGAGGAAGACGGCGCCCGAGACGAGCACCTCGTTCAGCTTCTCTGTTCTGTCCGGCTCGGCCGGCTCGTCGCTCATGCGCACGCGGTAGACGTTGTAGCCGGCCAGGTCGGGCTCCGGCGAGCCGGCCCACGTCAGCTCGACCCAGGCCTCCTCGAGCCTGCAGGCAAGCGCCGACGGCGGCGCCGGCGGCCAGAGATCCGGTGGCGAGAGCGTACGGAATGATCTATCATCGCTCGTCACCATCGCGCCCAGTTCGTCGGTCGCGTGGATGCGGAAGTGATACTCCGTGCCGGGCTCAAGACCCCCGAGGCAGCTTTCGTAGCCGCAATCGCCGGTGCTCACCGCAGGAATGATGGCACCGTACTCGGTGTCCCGCCCAAATTCGACCCACGTGGTGCACGCGCGGTCGGTCGTCCAGCGTACGGCCGCATCACGCTCGCCCACGATGCAGATCGCCGGCCGAACGATGAGCGGCTCCTTGTCGTCGGCCGCGGAGCCGAACGGCGGCCCCGTCCGGAAGCAGCACGGGTCGCTCGTGACGGAGCCGCCGGCACACCAGCTCTCGACGCTGTACTGGTATTCGACGCACGGCACGACCGGCGAGATCACGACCTCATGAAGCAGCACGGGCGCCGGGTTCTCGATGGTCGTCGTTTCGCCGCCGGCGACGCAGTATCGCACCATCGAGCTGGCCGGCACGTCGGTGGCCCAGGTGACGACGACCGACATCGCGTTCAGAGGCGCGGCCGAGGGACCGTCGAGCTCGGGCGGCACCAGCGGGACGCCCTGCATTGTCTCGAACGTGCCGTTCGGCGTCATCGAGACCGAGCCATGAGCGTTCCGGGCGCCGATCGAATAATCGTAGACCGTCGCCTCCAGGAGCCCCGTCAGCGTGCACGCGTGCGCGGTCGCAAGAAGTCCACCGGGACTCGACGTTGAGTCCCCATACGCCGTGGTCGTGCCCCAGAGCGCCCAACCATCGGTCGGCTGGTCGGTCGTCCACTCGAGGATCGCCCAGGTCATGCCGAACGAGGCGACCGTCGCGCCGGCTACTTCGGGCGGCGGCATGAGAGTCTCGAAGACGCCGTCGGCCGACACCGCAACTCCGGCGTACGCATCCTCGCTCCTGACTCTGTAGTGATAGATGACTCCCGGCGCTAGCCCGTCGAGTTCCGCCGCGTGCCCGATCACCATCGCTTCATCGAGCGGTGAGACCTGCCCGTACGCTGCGGTCACCCCGTACTCCACCTGTGAGTCGGAGACGCGATTCGTTACCCACGAGATTGACGCCGCCGAGACCGACGCATCGGCCATGACGTCACTCACGACGAGCGGGTCGAGCTCCGTGACGAACTCGTCATCGATCGAGTAGGCGGCGCCGCCGTCCGGAGCCTCGCTCCTGACCCGGAAGTGATAGGTCTCCCCTGCAGTCAGCCCTCGGAGCGTGTCGGTGTGGACCTCCACGAGCGCCATCTTCAGCGGCGTCTCGAGACCGTACGCCACCGTCAATCCGTATTCGACCTTCGTGTCGGAGGGTCTGTTCGTCCTCCATGCAACGACCGCGGAGTCGACCCCCGCGGCAACAGCAACTTCAAAGACGACAAGAGGAATCACCGCCGTCGTGAACGTAGCGTCCGCAGACTGGGTCGAGTTCTGATTAGCGTCCACACTCACGACGGCGTAATGGTATTCGGTATCGGACTCAAGGCCCGTGATAAAGGCATCGTGCGACGTCACGAGGGTCGCGTCCAGGCCGCTATCCTCACCGTACGACGACGTCGTGCCATACAGCACACGGGATGTCGCCGGGCGGTCGGTCATCCAGCGGATCCTGGCCGCGTTCCACGTCACGTTCGTCACGGCGATCCCGCTGAGGATCAGATCGGACGCCTCGGTCTCGAAAGTATGCCCGCCGGACTCGGCGCTCCCTCCCCCGCCGTCACTCGAGACGACGCGGAAGTAGTAGACAGTACCTGACTCGAGACCTCCGATGGTGACACTGTGACTCGTCACGAGAGACGGATACTCGGGACTCGAGCTTCCGTACGCCGGTGTCGTTCCGTAGTCGACGCGGGATGATGCGGGCTGGTTCGTGCTCCAGGTGATCACGGCGCCTGAACCGGTGATCGACCCCGCCGCGACTCCCCCGATGATGAGATCGCCGTTCGAGGAAATGATCACTGTGTTGGGTCCCGTCGGAAGCCCGGCGTCGTCGAGATCAAAGGAAAGGACGCCGATCGAACTCGAGGTCGCGGGGCTCCCCGGCACCGTCGACCCGGCGACCGTCACATCGAACGAACTCACGGGCGTGACGCCGACGACAACGTGCGTGCCGATGGCCCGCTCGCCGCCGTCCTGCGCCGCTGCTCCCGTTGCCACACAAACCAAAGCGATGGCCACGGCCGCCATCGCGCATGTGTAGACCCACGTTCGTCTCGTACCGATCACGCTCAGAGCCTCTCCTGTTAGTTGTATACGGGACCCGCGGAGCCGGAGGCGGGTGCATAGGGGGTAGCCAGTACGGTGAGGTA
>CAZNHF010000017.1:0-22459 GCA_964572375.1 uncultured bacterium
GGAGTCCCGCCCGAGACTCCAGATTGCAATCCGCGCGATGTTGCGCGCGTCGTCTATGCCCCGATGGTGCGCCCCCTCCAACTCCAACCCCAGAAGGCGTAGAGCGTGACGCATGCCGCAGGGCGTCCGGTTCTGCTGCTCCGCGAACCGTCGCTTCAGGTTCATGTGGTTGCGAACGATCGCGGGTACTTCGATGCTGTGCCGCCTGCAGTCGACCTCAATCTGGCCGCGGTCGTAGTCACCCCACGAGCATAGGACAACATCTTCGGCATCGACCCAGTTGACCAACTGCGTCAGCGCCTCCGGGAACAACGGCGCCGCGTCCACATCTGACTGGCGAATCCCCGTGAGCCCCGTGCAGAATCCGCTCAACTCCGGTTCGTCAACGGGACGCACGAATGTCGAGAACTCACTGTCCACTTCCAGCGGCGAACCGACCAGCTTCACCGCGCCTATCTCAATCGTCTCCATGCGCGTGGGGCGCGTACCCTTCTCCCAGCAAGTTGCCTCAAGATCGATGACGATGTGTGGTCTCAGCTGAGACATCCTCCCCTACGCGGTGGGGCCTAACTCCAATTGGACTGTATCTGTGCATTACGAATGACGGTCAGACAGTGATTCGTTGCCAGTCGGGATGCGCGTTAGCTTGTGGCCGGTGCAGTCTAAGCTGTAGCTGGGTGCTGACGTTTAGGTTGATGAGGCGGCCGCATAACGCGCCGAGCCGTTGGCATTGCCACGAGGTTTGTTCGAGGTACCGGGCGACGTGCCACCGGCTCGCTCTCTGGCGTGGCCGCCGACTCTGCGCTGCAGGATACCGATGGCCACTCAGGCGGCATTATACCTTGTATGACGACCCTAACGCAAGCTGTTCACCCAGATTGCGCTGGCATACGCGTAGCTGTTGCGAGTACGGCGTGTCGTGGCCGCGTGCTCCAGCCCCAAACGCACCGAGCCCGATCCTTGCGGACCGGGCTCGGTATTGCTGGTACCCCCGGCAGGATTCGAACCTGCGGCCACCGGTTTAGGAAACCGATGCTCTATCCAACTGAGCTACGGGGGCACATCATGTTTCCAAGAGACCGCCTTGAGGCGGTCAGGTTCACTGGCGAAGCTGTCAACCTGCCGATGCGAAGCATCGGCCAAGCTGACGCCCACAGTGCATCAACCCTACTCCGAACCGTATTCTATCAGACTGCTGACTTCGTAGTCAGCCAGTTTCTCCCGGCCCTTGAGGAACGTCAGGTCGATGAGGAAGACGATCCCCACGATGTTCCCGCCGAGCTGCTTCACGAGTTCGACCGTCGCGGCCGCTGTCCCGCCGGTGGCGAGGAGGTCGTCCACGATCAGCACGTTCTGGCCGCTTTCGATGGCATCGCGGTGCATCTCGAGCTTGTCCGTACCGTACTCGAGTTCATACTCCGCGCTGATCGAGTCGGTCGGCAGCTTTCCGGGCTTCCGCGCCGGCACGAACCCGGCGCCGAGCAGGTACGCCACGACTCCACCGAAGATGAAACCGCGGGATTCCATGCCGACGACGACGTCCACGCCGCGGCCATCGTAGAGCGCGGCCATCTCGTCGACCGCCTGCCGGAACCCCTCGGGGTTCTTCGTCAGCGTCGTGATGTCCTTGAAGACGATGCCAGGCTTCGGAAAGTCGGGGACGTCTCTGATGAGTGACTTGAGGTCCATCTTCGCTCCTTCTCTCGTCTGTTCTCCGCCTCTAAGGCAGATAGTCGAGCGGGTCGACCGCGCGACCCTTGTGCCTGATCTCGAAATGAAGGTGTGTTCCCGTGGCCGTGCCGGATGACCCGACGTAGCCGATCGCCTGTCCCTGCGCGACCCGGTCCTCGAGCTTCACCGCTGCGCGGCTCAGGTGCGCGTACAACGTGATGAGACGCTTGCCGTGGTCGATCATCACGACGGTGCCGTAGCCGGACATCCTCCCCGCGAAGACAACCTCCCCTGTTGCGACTGCCAGGACGCGCTCTTCGCGGGCTCCGTCGATATCGACGCCCTTGTGAAACTCCTCGGTGCGCATCGTCGGATGCGTGCGTGACCCGAACCCGCTCGTGACGGCTCCGCGACCGCGTCCCGCGAGCGGCCAGATGATCGAGACATCTGCCGGGTTCGGCGGCGGGCTGGCGTCGTCGGCGGCGGGCGGCACGGTGCGGAGCGCGGACGCTCCGGGAATGATGAGTTCCTGACCCGGGTAGATCGTGTAGCTTTCGAGTCCGTTGGCCGCGACGACCTCGTGGAGCTCGACATCGTAGGTCTGCGAGATCCGCCAGAGCGTCTCTCCCTTGCAGACGGTGTGTGTGACGCTGCCAGAGCTGCGCGTGTTGCTGCCGGACGTGCGTGTCTGCGTCGAACTGGGCGAGCTTCCCGTGTTTGAGCCGGTCGAGCTCCCTCGTGAAGTCGTCGGCTCGCTGCTACGCCTCGTGGCAGGAAGCGCCGTGCACCCGGACACGACCAGGCAGGCGACGGCGACGAGAAGCACCAGCACTCCCGGCGTTCGCAGGACGCGAGCCCGCGGGGTCCGTTCCCGACATCGTCTGTTGGTGGCTCTCGTCAGCCTGTCCTCCCCGGTGCTGCGATTCAGATCCTGACTCCGAAGTCCCGGAAGCCGCCCTCGGCATTCGACCATTCAGAGTCGACGCCGCTCACCGCGCATCCCGGCGGTCCCTCGGCGACGAGATGGAGGAGCTCTTCGAGTTCAGCGCGCGGTCCCTCGGCGATGAGTTCGACGGAACCGTCCGTCAGATTCCGGACCCAGCCGATGAGCCCGAGCCGGGCGGCGTTCTGTCGCGTGAAGTAGCGGAAGCTGACGCCCTGGACCATTCCTGTGACGCGCGCGTGCAGGCGCTCATTCACGACCGTTCTCCGGCTGTCCGTCCGGCGCGGGCGAGATGCAGCGCCAGCTCCGCTGCAGCTTCGGCCGAATCGACGACGCGCACGCCATCGATCTCACGCCACGCGTCGACCGCGACGACCGGGATCCTTGACCTAAGCGCGACCGCGATCTCGGAGAGTGTACCGCCTTCTCCCCTGAGCGCGACCACGACTTCGCCCGAGAGCACGTTGACGATGTTGCGCGCCTGTCCCATGCCGGTCACGATCGGGATGTCGACGAACTCGTTGGCGTCCTCCGCGCGCTCGCCCGGCAGCACACCGATGGTCGTCCCGCCGGCTCCGCGGGCGCCCCGCGAGGCTGCCTCCATGACGCCCCCGAGTCCCCCCGAAATGAGAACACCCCCTCCGCGTGCGATGGCTGCGCCAACTCGCTCCGCGTCAGAGGCGGTCCGTGTGTCACAGTGGCCGCCGCCGACCACCGTG
Organism: uncultured bacterium; assembly: GCA_964572375.1. Taxonomy (GTDB): domain Bacteria; phylum Joyebacterota; class Joyebacteria; order Joyebacterales; family Joyebacteraceae; genus JAPEKQ01. The sequence continues at coordinate 3,334 of CAZNHF010000017.1, forward strand.
ATCCTGAGAGGGCGGTGCGTCACAGTGTGCCCTCCTATGGGATGGTCGGGGCGAGAGGATTTGAACCTCCGGCCTCACGGTCCCGAACCGTGCGCGCTAACCGGACTGCGCTACGCCCCGACATGAACCTACATACTAGCAAAGAGCCCCGGGATATGCAAGACCCCTTGCAACGCCGCGAGCACGATGCCGCCCGCGATGAGAATGCCCGCAAGAATCGCCGGAAGCGCCAGCCTCGGCCGGACGCCGAAGACGTACGCGGCCGCCGCTCCCGTCCAGCCGCCGGTGACCGGCAGCGGTATGGCCACGAACAGGATCAGGCCGAGCGCCTCATACCGCTCTATGAGCTTGCCGCGGCGCCGCGTCCGAGCGAAGAGCCACTCGAAGAAGCGGTCGAACGCCTTCCAGCGTCTGAGGTACCGCGCGACCGGGTCGAGCAGGAAGACCAGAGGAATCATCGGCAGGAAATTGCCGAGGACGCAGATCCAGTAGGCGCGCCAGATCGGGATGTCGAACTGGAGCACCGCGATCGGGAGACCTCCCCTGAGTTCGGCGATCGGCAGCATCGACACAAGAAAGGCGACGAGCTCCTTCGGCAGTCCCTGAAGCGCATCCAACAGATGCTCGAGCACTAGTAGATCCTCTCTCTGTCCGGTCCCCATCCTTCACGGCCGAGGAGCGGAACGAACGAGCAGCCTCCCGCTGTCCGTTGTCCGACCACCCCGTCTCGCTTCTCTATGATCGTGAGCTCCTGGATCCTCGCCGGGCCGACGGGAATCACGAGGATACCCGGATCCGCCAGCTGCTCGACGAGGCTCTGCGGGATTTCGGGCGAGCCTGCCGTCACGATGATCCGGTCGTAGGGCTCGAACTCCTTCCATCCGATCGTCCCGTCGCCAAAGCGGACCGAAACGTTGTGGATGCCGAGTTTGTCTATCAGGTCGCGTGCGCGCCGCGCGAGTGATTCGATGCGCTCGACGCTGAACACTCTGTCCGCGAGCTTCGCAAGCACCGCGGTCTGATAGCCGGAGCCCGTTCCGATCTCAAGCACCTTCTCGGTGCCGGTCAGGCGGAGCGCCTCTGTCATGAGCGCGACCATGTACGGTTGTGAGATCGTCTGACCCTCTCCGATGGGGAGCGCGTGATCGCTGTACGCGGACTGCTCCATACCGCATCCCACGAACATGTGACGAGGTATCTCGCGCATGACCCCGAGCACTCGCTCGTCGGACACGCCGCGGCCTGCGATCTGCCGGGCGACCATGGCCTCCCGCTGGTCCTCCCACTCGGTCACCGCGGCTCTCCCTTCTTCGGGTCGGAAGTCCCGCCGGCGTCGCCGGGCTTCGCGCCCTCCGGACGCTTGAGCCGCTCGACGATCCGGTCGAGCCCCCATCCTTCGAGTGTCGCGAACATGCGGTAGTCGGTGAGGTCCAGCTGGACAGGCGTGACCGACACGTAGCCATCCGCCAGCGTCGTGTAGTCCGTGTTCGGCTCGATCGACCACGTCTCCTGCTGACCGCCGATCCAGTAGTAGGTCTTTCCCCGCGGGTCCTTCTTCTCGACGATGAGGTCCTCGTACACCTGCTTCCCCTGCCGCGTGATCCGGATACCGGAGATGTCGTCGAGCGGGACGTGCGGCACGTTGACGTTCAGAAGCGTCCATTCGGGTAGCCCGTGCTCGAGCACCGTGAGCGCGAGTTCGCGGGCGACGGCCGCGGCGGCCCGATAGTCGTAGGGACCGTCGTCGGGTCTGTCGAGCGAGACCGACATCGACGGAATCCCGAGAAGCGTTCCCTCCATCGCGGCGGCCACGGTCCCGGAGTACGTCAGATCGTCGCCCATGTTCGCGCCGCGATTGATGCCGGAGACCACAAGGTCGGGCCGGACCGGCAGGAGGTTCCTGACGGCCAGCATGACGCAGTCCGTCGGCGTTCCGTCGACACTGACGGTGTGGTCGTCGATCCTGGTGGCGCGCAGGGGAACCTGGAGTGTGAGCGAGTGGCCTGCCGCGCTTCGCTCACGGTCCGGGGCGACGACGCTCACGTCGCCGATCTCGGCGAGCGCCTTCGCAAGAGCCCGAATGCCGGGGGCGTGCACGCCGTCGTCGTTGCTGACGAGTATGGTCGGTCTGACGTCACTCACTGCTCTGTCCCTCGGTGCGCGCATCGCGCGTCTATCGCCAGAAGAGGCTCCGCCACACGAGTCTGATGAAGCGCAGCGTGTCGACGAAAGGATTGATGTGACTGATGCCGTCTGTGTAGATCGATTCGATCGGGATCGCGCCGATCGTGAACCCGCGCCTCCCGGCACGGATGAGGATCTCGGATTCGGTGTCGTAACGGGATGTCACGAGCTTCATGCCGTCCACGACCTTCGTTCTGAGAGCCCGGTAGCCACTCTGGCTGTCCGGGATGTCCTGACCCGCCAGACGCGACACGATACGCGACGTCGTGCGATTCGTCCAGATTCGAATTGGCGGCATGTCGCGGACCGCGTCCATCCTGGAGCCGACGACCACGTCCCACCCGGCGTCCCCGAGGGCTTCGAGGAACTGCGGGATGCTCGCCGGGTCGTGCTGCTCGTCGCCGTCCAACGTGACGACCGCGTCGTATCTCTTTTCGACCGCGTACCGGAATCCCGTTCCGAGCGCAGCACCTTTCCCCAGATTCACGGCGTGCTCGACAAGGGCGGCGCCGGCGCTCTTCGCGGCCTCGGCCGTTCCATCGGTGGAGCCGTCGTTTACTACGAGGACGTCCAGACCCAGGTCAAGCCCGAGCACCGCCCGGACGACGTTCGCGATGTGCGATTCGACGTTCTTGCATGGGATGATGACGAGCGTTCTCATGAGCCTTCTCCGCCTCGCGCGTCGCGGTCGCGTTCCCGTAGTCTGTGAGCTTCCACGACCGCATCTCTGGCCGGTTCGTCCGGGTGTCGTCTCAGATCGAGAGACCTGTTCCGTCTCTTGAGCATGCGGTCCGTCCCGGCGACTCCCCAGATGGGACGGAAGGCGTACCATTCATCCGCATGCGTCAGGACCTGCTGTTCGACGATGGCGAGGCACCTGGAGACGCAGGCGCGGATGTCCGCTTCCGCGTCGTCGGTCGGAACGATCTCGATCGGCTGCTCGCTCGTGAAGTCATAGCGGCCGTCCGCGCGTCTGAAACAGAACACCGGCACGATCTTGGCGCCGAATCGCCGGGCGAGCACCGCGTAGCCGTCCGGGGCGAGGAAGTCGTGACCGAAGTATTTCATCATGATGCCCTGTCCCGTGACCGCGCGATCGGCGACGACGGCGACGAGAGAGCCGCGGTTGAGCGCGCGGAACAGGCGATGGGACGCGGTGATGGGGATCGGTGTGATGCCCACGCTCCGTCGGACCTCGTTGAAGAACTCGGTAACGCCAGGGTTCGGGTGTGAGTCGACGATCACGGTGAGCGAACCCCCGGCGAGACCGACGGCTGCGCCTCCCATCTCCCAGTGCCCGACGTGCGCGGTCACCATGACAACGGGTTCGTTCCGGGCCAGCGCCCCGAGGTTGTGGGCGATCTCCAGACTCTTCGTTGTGAGAATGTGTCGCACATCCTCCCCGGTGACGTGCGGAAGATGGACGAATTCGTATACGAATCGACCGAAGTTTCCGTAGATTCTTCTGCGGAGTTCGCGGAGCTCTGTCGGTGACTTCTCTTTGCCGAACACGAGCTGCAGATTTCTATAGAGGATCGCGCGGTTGCGCGGCTGCAGAACTGACGACAAACGGCCCACCGCAAAGGACAAATGTCTTGCGATGGGCTCAGGAAGCCACCTGACCAGGAACTCTGCAAAGCGGTAGACGTGATAAGCTGACACGATGCCGTCACAGTTTCTGGCCGGGCGATAGTTGCGTACGTAGGATTACAATGGTCGGGGCGACTGGATTCGAACCAGCGACCCCTAGCCCCCCATGCTAGTGCGCTAACCGGACTGCGCTACGCCCCGACGCGACTTAATGTAACACACAGCCCCATCGGAGACAAGGTCGAATCAGGCCATGTCGCCTCGCGCCGTCTCGCGCTTGGGTTCTCTGAGCATGAGCTCTCTGATGGCCTCTCTCGGGCTCTTGTCCTCGAAGAGGACCTGGTTCATCTGCTCGGTGATCGGCATCTCGACGCTGTGCTTCAGGGCGAGCTCGGCCGCGCTCGTCGTGGTCCTGACTCCCTCGGCAACCATCACCATGGAGTCGAGTACCTCCTGGAGCGTCTTCCCCGCCGCGATCTGTTCACCGACGAAGCGGTTCCTGCTGTGCCGCGAGATGCAGGTCGTGATGAGATCACCCATCCCGGAGAGACCGGCGAAGGTCTCGGGGCGCCCGCCCATGACGATGCCGAGCCGCGTGATCTCCGCGAGTCCGCGCGTCAGCAGCGCGCCCTTGGTGTTGTCGCCGTACCCGAGGCCATCGCAGATCCCGGCCGCGATCGCGATGACGTTCTTGAGAGATCCTCCAAGCTCGACGCCCACCAGATCGGTATTCGTATAGACCCTGAGATGCTCTGTCATGAACAGGTCGCGGACCCGCACGGCGTCCTCTTCTGCGAGAGCCGCGGAGACGATCGTCGTCGGCACGTTCCGGCTGACCTCTTCAGCGTGGCTCGGTCCGACGAGGGATACGATCCGCTTTGCGCCCGGGCGGTCGAGCCGCTCAGAGAGGATCTCGGACATGCGAAGCAGCGTTCTGTTCTCGATGCCCTTGGCGACGTTCGTGACGACGGCGCTCTCATGGATGAAAGGCGCGGCGGAGGTTGCGACGCCGCGGACGGTATGTGACGGGACCGCGAACACGACGGCCTCCGCGCCGTCCAGCGATTCGGCAAGGTCGCCGCTTATGCGCAGATCCCCGGGCAGCGGTGTGCCGGGAAGGAACTTCTGGTTCTCTCGATCGCGCGTGAGCGCGGTGACCTGCTTGGGATCGAACTCCCACATGGAGACGCAGTGGCCGTTGCCGTGGAGAACGAGTCCAAGCGTCGTGCCCCAGCTGCCGGCTCCGAGGACAGTCACGCGAGCCATATCAACTGCCTCCCCCCGGTCTTCCGAACCGGTTCTCCTCGCCCCGTCTGAGACGGGCGATATTGCTTCTGTGTCTTATCAGGATGGCGACCGTCAGGAGTCCCGCCGCTGTGACGAGCACCCAGCCCTGCGCAGTCCCGCGAAGCCTCGCCTCGATTCCGACGGTCAGCGGGAGCACGAGCGACGCCCCGATCGAGCCGACCGAGAAGTACCGCGTGCTCAGGGTGAGCGCGGCCCAGACACAGATCGCAGCGAGCGTCGCGAGCGGTGACAGAGCGAGGAAGGCTCCCGCTGCGGTGGCGACCCCCTTCCCCCCTTTGAAGGCGACGAACGGCGACCAGATGTGCCCGGCGACGGCGGCTATGGCGGCCAGCGTGCGGATGCCGGTCGCTCCGAGCGGCGACCCGGCCGCGAAGAGCGGAGCCACGAAAAGAACCGGGATGGCGCCCTTCGCAATGTCCACGAAGAGAACGGGCACGCCATATCGGGGACCGAGTACGCGGAAGGCATTCGTTGCTCCGAGATTGCCGCTCCCGTGCGCACGCAGATCCATGCCCGCCATACGGCCGGCGATCGCGCCTGCGGAGATTGCTCCCATGAGGAAAGCCACGATGGCTGTGAGGATTGTTCCCACTCGTCCTGGTCCTGTCTGCGTTGGTTCTACCTGCGGCGATCCTACCTGCGTCGGCGAACAAGAATGCGAATCGGCGTTCCGACGAAACCATACTCCCTGCGAAGCTGATTTACAAGGTAGCGCCGGTAGGCGTTGTCGATGGCCCGCGGGTCGCTCACGAAGACGACAAACGTCGGAGGGAACACGCCGACCTGCGTGGCGTAGAGGATCTTGCCCCGTCGACCGGCCCTCGGCGGCCGGCGATCGGCCGCTGCCTGGATGACGTTGTTGACCTTCGACGTCTGAATTCTCGTGCCCGCCTGGTCGTACACCTCGGCGGCGAGCGTGAGGATGCGGTGCATACGCTGTCCCGACAGGGCGGAGACGTGTACGACCGGTGCGTAGCGCGCGAATGGCATTTCGTCTTCGGCGAGCTGGACGAACTCGCCGGCGGTGCTGTTGTCCTTCACGAGAAGGTCCCACTTGTTGAACGCGATGACGAGGCCTTTTCCTGCTTCGTCGGCGAACCCGGCGATGCGGGCGTCCTGCGCGACGATGCCCGTCGGCGCGTCGGCCACAAGTACAACGACGTCGGCTCGTTCGATGCTTCTGAGCGACCTCATCGAGCTGTAGTACTCGACTCCGCGCTCGATCCGCGACTTGCGGCGGAGACCGGCCGTGTCGATGAGGACGAACCGTCTGCCCTCGTACTCGACGACGCTGTCGATAGAGTCGCGTGTCGTACCGGGCTCCGCGTCGACGATCGCCACATCCCTTCCCACGAGCTGATTGGCGATCGAGGACTTCCCGACGTTCGGTCGCCCCACGAGAGCGACGCGGATCGAGGCCTCATCGGCCAGCGACTCCACCTTAGGGATGACCGCGATGAGGGCGTCCAACATGTCGCCCGTGCCGCGCCCATGGAGCGCCGAGACCGGATGCATGTTGTGGAGGCCCAGTTCATGGAACGCGTGAACGTCCATCTCACCGGCCTCGGAGTCCACCTTGTTCACGACGATGACGATGGGCTTGGACGAACGCCTCAGGAGCGCGGCGATCTCGAGGTCGACGGCGGTCGGTCCGGTCGTCCGGTCGACGACGAACAGGACAGCATCCGCCTCGTCGAGCGCGACCATCGCCTGAGTTCTGATGAGCGCCGGCATCCCCTCGTCCTCGGTGGGGATGAGTCCGCCGGTGTCGACGACGAGGAACGCGCGGCCCGACCACTCGGCCTCGTGGTAGTTCCGGTCGCGGGTCACGCCGGGCTCATTGTCGACGACGGCGGCGCGTGTTCCCGTGAGGCGATTGAAGAGCGCCGACTTGCCGACGTTGGGCCGCCCCACGATGGCTACGACCGGGATGCGTGAAGTTCTCATGATGCCTCCGTACATGTATTCGTCTGTCCATCCGCGGGCGGTACGCCCTGTGCCGTGGTGCCACGGTTCTGGAGAAGGCGCTCGACCGTCGTGACGAGATCGCCGCTCACTTCGATATGCTCGGTGCCCGCCGAGCCGCGGATATCCGCGATCGTGCTTCCGTCGAGCGTGAGACCGTCCGCATTGAATGCTTCCCCGGGCAGGACGAACAGGTCCGATGTCCGAGCGTCTCGGATGGCAGCGGCGATGTCGGCGCCGGCCAGGAGGCCCGCGACCGTGACGGTCTCCCCGAGTAGGTGGTTCGCGACCGGAAGGACCGTGAGGTCAAGCCCTTCGACGGCCCCGAACGCCGTGCCGAGCGCGGCGCGTAGAAACGGCGCCGCCAGCGTGCCGGTCAGGACCGTGATGTGGGCTCCGCGGGTATCAGCGTTCTGCAGTCGCCGTGCGCTCTCGATGACGTCGCGCTCGAACCATCGGAGCAGTCCGACTCCGTTCTCGAGCTGTGGGAACTCGCCGTACGCATCACACTGCGGCAGTTCGAGTCCGGCGAGAAGGTAGAGCTCGTCGGCCGCGTGGAGCACGGGCTCCGCCCGCTGGTCGAGCATCGTTGCCTGCCAGCCCTCGACGGCGGCCACGATCTCGCGCGCGGCCTCCGCGGTCACCGGAGTGATCTTCGGGAGCCCCGCGCGGTGCGCCGTGAGGCCGACCGGGACGACCGCCACCGAGGCGAGGCCGTGTCCAAGCGCCGTCAACTCCCGGAGCGTCCGATCGAGCACGGCGCCGTCGTTTGTCCCCGGACACACGACAATCTGCGTGTGGAGCTGGATGTCTCCATCCACCAGCCGTCTGAGCGACGGCAGGATCGGCGGGGCGTTGGGATTGCCGAGCAGCTCACGGCGCACGCCATCGTCCGTCGCATGCACGGACACGTAGAGCGGCGAGAGGCGCTGCGTGAGGATCCTGTCATAGTCCGCGTCACTCAGGTTCGTGAGTGTGACGTAGTTGCCGCAGGAGAATGAGAGACGATAGTCCTCGTCCTTGACGTAGAGAGAGGACCGGAGCCCCCTGGGCAGCTGGTCGATGAAGCAGAACTTGCAGCGATTTCCGCAGGTCCGCAGCGTGTCGGGTTCGAGCGCGATACCGAGCTCGTCAGGATGGACGGCCGGAAGCCTGACCGAGATGCGGTCGCCGGAGCGGACGAGGACGAAATCGACCGTCTCGTCGTCGGTCCAGCCGACGGCGTGCGCCACGTCGATGCCGTCACCGATGGTGTGTCCATCGATCTCGACGAGATCGTCACCAAGCCTGATTCCGGCGTCTTCCGCGTCGGAGTCCCTGTCGACCCTCTGTACCTTCATGACTATCGCTCAAATCCTCCCCCACAGAGAGGCGCTCCGCCGCTCACCGATGCCTGGCTGTCTTGTCGCCTGGCTGTCTTGTCGAATGATGTGGTGAACGGGGCGGGTGCCGTGCGGAGATAAAAAATGGAGCGGGCAACGGGATTCGAACCCGCGACTCTCAGCTTGGGAAGCTGACACTCTACCAACTGAGTTATGCCCGCTCACGAGTTCGCCTGAAATGTACTGCATTCTGCGCTCATCAGCATATGCGTGGGAAGGCCCCGTGTCAAGGCGATTCACCCCACTCCCGGGGTGCGCGATGGCCATTGCGGAGTCTGTGAGCACCACCTAGAATAGCGGTTCCAAGGGAGGAACGGATGCCACGATCCGATGCGTCGCACGGCGCTGTTCGTCACGCCGGCGCACGACATGTCCGCCGCGGCCTCATCACCGGGGCGCTCGTTTTCGGTGCGTGCGCCGCAATTGAGTGGGTTGTCCTGTTCATCAAGGTGCCCCCCTCTCTCTCATCCCGCCTGATCTTCGACCTCGTCTGGAACGTCTGTGTGTACGCGCTCATTGGCGCCGTCGTTGGCGGCCTGGCCGGTGCGCTTGCGGGGCTTCCCGGTCGTCGCGCGAACGCGCCAGGCAGTCGTGCGAACGCATTGGGCGCCCTCCGGCACGCGCCGTGGGCGCTCGTGATGGCTGGCGCCCTCGCTCTCTACTGGGTCTTCGCGGCGAACCGCCTCTACCCCGGAAGTTCCCGTGAGCCGACGGCCCTCGCTCTCAGCGGCGCGGCAGTTCTGGCCGCGGCCGGAGTCGGTCTCTTCCTGCTCCTGCGAGCCGGCCGATGGAAGGGGCTGGCGGTCCCGACGCTCCTCATTCTCGCGGTGCTGTGGCTGCCGCTCTACATCCTCTCGGCCGAGCCCGCTCTCGAGAGGACCCGGGGCGGCGTACCGCGTCCGGAAGAAGTGTCTCAGGTCCGCGAGGGCTCACCCAACGTCGTACTCGTCATGCTCGACACGACGCGTGCTGACTGCCTTGGCTGTTACGGTTCCACCGAGTGCCCGACACCGAGGCTTGACGCGCTTGCCCTGGAGTCGGCTCTCTTCGAGCAGTGTGTGTCGCTCGAGCCGCTGACGCGTCCGATGACGTGTACGCTGTTCACCGGGTTCCATCCGCGTCGGCATGGCGTAGACGCCAACACGAAGACGCTCGACCCCGGCTTCGATACGCTCGCGGAGTCATTCGTTCGCGCCGGGTACAGCACGGCCGCCTTCACGGCGGCGAGCGTGCTGAGCGGCTACTACGGGACGGCACAGGGGTTCGAACTCTACAGCGAGCCTTCGGAGCCCTGGTGGTACATGCGCTCCGACCTCGCGATCCGCAGGCTCTACATCTCGCTCACGCAGTGGGGCAACTGGTGGGTGGAGATCCGCGCCGACGAGGTCACCTCGCGCGCGGGGCGCTGGATCCGGTCCCGTTCGCGCGACCGGGACCGCCCGTTCTTCGCGTTCGTGCACTACTTCGATCCGCATGCTCCGTACGACCCGCCGGCCAGGTTCGATCTCGCCGCGCGGGACGGCGTCGGGGGCGTCGCGGTCCCTTATGAATATGAGTCTCAGCGGTTTGAGGACGGGTTTGAAATGCCGGAAGCGTTCGTTCGTCAGGAGTGGCGTCGCTACCAGGGCGAGATCGCGTTCGTGGACGAGCAGGTGGGACGGCTCCTCGACGTGCTCGGCGAGACGGGCGTTGCCGATGATACGATCCTCATCGTGGTCGGCGATCACGGTGAGAGCTTCGCGCACGGCTACTACTTCGCGCACGAGTACCGTCTGTATGACGCACTGGTCCATGTTCCGCTGCTGGTCCGTTGGCCGGAGCGTATCCGACCGTCCCGGATTCCAACGCAGGTGACGCTGGCGGACGTCGCGCCGACTATCCTCTCGCTGGCGAGCGTGCCCGCGTCACCCGAGGCTCAGGCGGCGCCCGCGCCGGACGGCAATGATCTCGCGGGTCTCCTGATCGAGTCCGGCGTCCCGGGCGGACAGGCCGATGGCTTGGACGGCGCCGGAGGACTCTCCCCCGCCTTCTGCCAGACCAACGCCTCCGATGACAGGCCGTTCTACGGCTGGACGTCCAACGCGGTCCGCGCCTATCCGTGGAAATACATCGAATCGCCGGAGGTGGACCTCCGGGAGCTCTACAATCTCGAGACGGACCCCGGGGAGCTCAACAATCTTGTGGGAGACGAGCCCGAGCGTGCCCGCGAGATGGCGACGGTTCTCTCCGAATGGTTGGAACAGACGGAGCGCTTCGCGGTCGAGCCGGAGGACCTGTCGCCCCGGCGGATCGAGGAACTGAGATCACTCGGATACCTGCAGTAACCGCCAGTCGGCAACGATCGCTTCCGCGGTCGCGACGACCCCCAACTCTCCGACATCCAGCCAGACCACGTCCTTCAGCGAGCGGCACCACGTCAACTGCCGTCGGGCGTACCGACGCGTGTTGGTCTTGATGTCCTCGGCCGCGGCACGGAGCCGATCGGAGTCGTCCCCGTCCATCAGCGCTTCGATGATCTCGCGATAGCCCACGGCGTCGGCCGCCGCAGAGCCCGGCTTGATCCTTCCCGACGCGAGCAGACCGCGCACCTCCTCGACGAGCCCCCGCGCGAGCATCTCGTCAACGCGCGCGGCGATGCGTTCATGGAGCACCTGCCTGTCGAGCGCCAGCCCGTAGTACGCGGGTCGATACCTCGGCTGCCGCGAGGGGCCACGCTGCCACTCGGAGAGAGGTAGGCCGGTCGTCCCGTAGACTTCGAGCGCCCGCACGATGCGGGTCGAATCGTTCTCGTGGATGCGCTCCGCGGTCGCGGGATCGACCTTCGAGAGCTCGGCGTGCAGGGCCGGTGCGCCCTCGGTCGCCACGCGACCTTCGAGGCTGGCGCGGACCTCCTCATCTCGGCCGGGTCCCTTGAACATCCCTTCGAACAGCGACCTGACATAGAGTCCCGTCCCGCCCACGACCAGAGGTTCAACGCCGCGCTCGATGAGCGCCGAGATGGCTTCCTCCGCGTCGTCGGCGTAGCGCGATGCGTCGTAGCGTTCGTCCGGCTCGAGCATGTCGATGAGGTGGTGTGCGGCGCGGGCGCGTTCGGTAGCCGTCGGCTTCGCCGTTCCGATGTCCAGATGGCGATAGAGCTGTCTGGAGTCGGCGGAGACGATCTCTCCCCCGAGGGATTCAGCGATCTCGAGGGCGACCGAGGTCTTACCCGCTGCCGTCGGGCCGACGATCGTGATGATGCGATGGTCCATGAGCGGTCCTAGGTGCGGCCGAACTTGTGGTCGAGTTCGCCCAGCGTCAGGCGCATGAACGTCGGACGTCCGTGCGGGCACGAGAAGGGAAGCTCGGTCGCGAAGAGGCGGTCGACCAGCGCGCGCATCTCCTCCTCGCTGAGCTTCTGACCGGCCTTGATGGCGGTCTTGCAGGCGTAGGTTGTCGCCATGCTCTCGATGAGGTCGCGCATGGCCGAACTGCCGGTGGGGATCTCGGAGAGAACGTCGTGCATGATCTGGTCCTGCGGCCACTGCTGGAACGCCCCCGGCACGGCTTCGAGGAGGATCGTGCGGCCGCTCATCGGACGCACCGAGAATCCGAGGCGCTCGAGCAGCGTGTCGACGTGGCCGAACGTCTCCCACTCCGCCGGCGAGAGTTCGACCGCTATCGGGAACAGGAGCTGCTGACTCGGTCCCGCATCGGCGACGCCCGAGAGCCGCTCGCGTGCCTCCTCATAGAGGATGCGTTCGTGGGCGGCGTGCTGGTCGACGACGAGGACGCCTTCACGGGTCTGGATGAAGATGTACATCCCGTGGAGCTGCCAGAACTTCGTCGCCTCGCGGACGTCATCCCTTCCCTCGACGGAACTCAGAGGCTCCGAGGTCTCCCGCAGTGTGTCCGTCTCCTCAGGATGCACTGACATCGACGGGGGACCGTCGGCGCCCCAGACGCTCGACTGCCCCGCCGCGCTGGTCGTGGCGCCGCGCTGCGCGGGCGGGTCCGGGAGTTTCAGCTGGGCTCCCTGCCCCGTCGGGTTCACGCGGTTCCCGGAGCCGGTCCACGGTCCGGAGTCCGGTCCCGCCAGGCTCGGCGCGATGTCATGCGCCAGAAGCGTCTCGCGTACGGCGCGCTCGACGAGAGCGAATATCCTCCGGTCCTCACTGAACCTGACCTCGCGCTTCGTCGGATGGACGTTCGCATCGACCAGCCGTGTGTCCGCGTCGATCAGCAGAGCGAACACGGGATGACGCGCTCTCGGGAGGAGTTCGCCGTACCCGTTCCTGACCGCCGCGGTCACGAGCCGGCTCCGCACCGGCCTGCCGTTCACGGCGAGGATCTGGAGCGCACCCCGCGTGCGGGCTGCGGAGGGACTTCCAATCAGCCCGCGGACGGCATAGGGTCCGTCCTCGGACTCGAACTCCATCATCTTCCCGGCCGGACCGGACCCGATGACGGCCGCCGCCCTTTCCGCAACGCTTGTCGCGGGAGGCAGGGACATCGTCGTTCTGCCGTCGACCGTCACATCGAAACGCACATGTGGATAGAGCACGGCGTACTCGCCGACGAGTTCGAGAATCTTCCGGAGCTCGACGCGGTCGCTCCTGAGGAACTTCCTCCGCGCGGGCGTGTTGAAGAAGAGTGAAGAGATCTCGACCGTCGTGCCGCCCGTACGGCCCGCGGGCCGTACGTCGCGGACCTCGCCGCCGACGAGGCTGACCTCAGTTCCTTCCTCGACGCCGGGTTCGCACGTCGTGAGGCGGACCCGGGAGACCGACGCGATGCTCGGAAGCGCCTCGCCGCGGAATCCCAGCGTTTCGATCGCCTCGAGGTCCTCCGGTCCGGATATCTTGCTTGTCGCGAACCGATCGAACGAGGCGAGCGCGTCGTCGCGGTTCATGCCCACACCGTTGTCGCTGACGCGCACGAGATCGCCCCCCGCGCCCTTCACGTCAATACCGATGGCGTCGGCGCCCGCATCGATGGCATTCTCGACGAGCTCCTTCACGACGGAGTGGGGACCTTCGACGACCTCACCAGCGGCGATGCGGTTCGCCAGAGCTTCACTCAGTATCCTGATCCTGCTTGGCACCTCGCACCTTCTCCTTGAGTTCCGCCAGTTTGGAGAGCGCCTCGATCGGCGTCATTTCGTTGACCTCGAGCTTCCCTATCTCGCTCTCGATGGCGGACCGTGCCGGGAACAGCGGAAGCTGCGCCTCCGAGCCCGACAATGGACCGTGCACGCCCTCGGCGAGGCGCGGCGTTGCCTCAGATGTATACTGCGCCGCCTCCAGATTCGCAAGCACCTCTCTCGCACGGACAATGACCTCGTCCGGGATCCCGGCCAGCCGGGCGACCTCGATGCCGTAGCTCTGGTCCGCGCTCCCGGGACCGATGCGGTGGAGGAATACGATCGTGTCACCCGTCTCGCGCGCGAGCGACTGCACGTTGTGCACCCTGGGAAGCACGTCCGCGAGTTCGGTGAGTTCGTGGTAGTGCGTGGCGAACAGGGTCTTGGCTCGCGACGCGGGATTGTTGTGGAGGTATTCGGTGACCGCCCAGGCGATCGACAGACCGTCGAACGTGCTCGTCCCTCTTCCTATCTCATCGAGGAGGATGAGGCTTCTGGCGGTCGCGTGATGGAGAATGTTGGCGGTCTCGCTCATCTCGACGAGGAACGTGCTCCGTCCGCGGGCCAGCGCATCCGTCGCGCCGACACGCGTGAACACGCGGTCAACGAGGCCGACACGCGCCCGATCGGCGGGAACGAACGAACCCATCTGCGCCATGATGACGACGAGCGCGATCTGCCTGAGATACGTGGACTTGCCCGCCATGTTGGGACCGGTGATGAGGAGCACCTGGCGCTCTTCGAGGTCGAGCATCGCGTCGTTCGGGACGAACGACTCTCCGGCGAGGAGCTGCTCGACGACGGGGTGGCGGCCCTGCACGATCTCGAGCGAACCGCTGTCCTCGATCGTCGGGCGGACGTAGCGGTTGTCGACCGCGACCTTCGCGAGCGAGAGCAGACAGTCGAGGCGCGCCAGCACGTCGGCGGCGGCCTGGAGCTGCGCGGTCTCCGTGGCGACCTCGTCACGCAGCTGCTCGAAGATTTCGCCTTCGAGGCGGATCATGTCTTCCTCGGCCGTCAGCACCCGGCTCTCGTACTCCTTGAGGTCCGGGGTGATGTAGCGCTCCGCGTTGACGAGCGTCTGCTTGCGCGTGTAGTGCTCGGGGACGATCTGCGTGTGGGACTTCGTGATCTCGATGTAGTAGCCGAAGACCTTGTTGTAGCCGATCTTGAGGTTCGGGATGCCGGTTGTTTCGCGTTCGGTCGCCTGGAGTCGACTGATCCATCCCTTGCCTTCGCTGGCGATCGAGCGGACCTCATCGAGCTCGGCGCTCACGCCGGTCCGTATCACCCCGCCCTTCCGGAGCCCGGCCGGAGGATCGTCCTTGAGCGTCTGTGCAATGCGGGCCGCGGTCTCCGAGAGGTCCGGGAGCTCGGCTCGGAGAACGAGCAGCGACGGTGCGCCGATCGAGGCGAGTTCCTCCGCTATGCCGGGCAGCGACTCGAGCGAGCGCCTCAGTGCGTTGAGCTCGCGCGGGGCCGATTGCCCCGCCGCGGTCCGGCCGGCGACACGCGGGATGTCGCAGACCTCGTCGAGTATCTCGCGAAGCCGGTTCGAAGGCTCGCGCCCGTCGATGAGAGCCGTGACGGCATCGAGTCGAGCGTTGATGCCGGCGACGTCCATGAGCGGGTAGAGTACCCAGCGCCGGAGCATGCGGGCGCCCATGGCGGTGACCGTCCGGTCGAGCACGGCGAGCAGTGTGGCCTCATTGAGGCCGTGCTCGAGCGGCTGCACGAGCTCGAGGTTCCGTTGAGACGTCTCATCCAGGACCATGTGGTCGGAAACCGCTGTGGTCCGGATGGTGGTCAGCTGCTTGAGGTCTCTTCGTTTGAGGTCTTTGAGGTATGAGAGGGCGGCGCCCGCCGCGCGAACGCCGGCGTCCATTCCGGATAGACCGAAGCCGTCGAGGTTGGCGACGCCGAAGTGCCGTTTGAGCGCTTCGCGCGCCGATTCGAGCGCGAACTCCCAGTCGGCGATCGGCGTGAACGGCACACCGTCGAGGTCGGCTCGGAGCGATGCGAGAGGCTCAGCTTCGAGCATCGACTCGGGAACGACGATCTCGGACGGATCTGTTCTGAGTGACTCTCTGCGGAGTTCGTCCGGTTCGACCTCGGATGCGAGAAACTCGCCCGTCGACAGGTCGACGGCCGCCATCCCGACGGTTGTCCGCCCCGGTACGACCGCGAGAAGGACGTTCGAACGTCGTTCGTCGAGCATGGAACTCGACAGGATGGTGCCGGGTGTGATGATCTCGGTGATGGCGCGCTTGACGATCCCAGTCGCGGTCTTCGGGTCCTCGACCTGATCGCAGATCGCGACCTTATAACCTGCCGCGACGAGTCTCCCGAGGTAGGATTCGAGGGCGTGGTGCGGCAGACCTGCGAGCGGGACGGGGTTCGCACTCCCCTTGTCGCGCGTCGTGAGCGCTAGCCCGAGGACTCGCGAGGCTACCCTGGCGTCGTCGAAGAAGGTCTCGTAGAAATCGCCCATGCGGAAGAACAGGATCGCGTCTTCATGTTCCGCCTTGATCCGCGTGTACTGCTGCATCATGGGGGTCAGTTTGCTCATCAGACACGTCCGGGTCGCTGCGGTCTCAGTGGGGTTGGCTGCCCGCCTCTCTTGGGCGGGGGGCGTTCTTACGGCGTGGACGTCTCGAGAGGTGCCGCGCCGGCGTCTTCCATCTTCGTGTCCGCGTCTGGCAGTTGGTCGAGTTCGATCACGCGCTGGTCGAGCAGTCTGACTCGCTCCTCGGCGAGGGTCGACTCGAACGTGCCCGCGAACTCGGACATCAGCAGGACCAGAAGCTCTCTCGCGCGTGCCGGCTCGTCGTGAGCAATCCGCGCCTCGGCGGCCGCTGCCAGCGCCTGCGCCCTGACGGGTTGTCCCACCAGCTCGTCAGCGATCCGTTCGAGGTCGTCGGCGGCTTCCCCCGTGTCTCCCCCGGCCAGAAGCGCGCGTCCGCGTCCGATACTGGCCCAGGCGGCCACGTCTCCCTCGCTGCTCGATGCGGCCATTTCATACATCCTGACGGCCCCCGCGACGTCGCCCGTCGCCAGAAGGCTGGCGGCGTGTCGGAGAGCTGCGTCGTCGGGCGCCCCCCCACGCTCGGAGGCCGCAGCGTACTCTGCTGCCGCTCTCGCATAGAGTCCCGCGGCATAGAGGTAGTCGGCGCGCATCATGTGGGCGCGCGCGCGGAGGCTGCCGTCTCGCGTGCTTCTCAGCGCCTGGTCCGCAAGAACGAGCGCCTCGTCCGCGTTCTCGGTCAGGCGCGCGAGTTCGAGAAGCAGTGCCGGATCAGCGGCACGTGAGTCGTCGGCCAGGAGTGCGCGCAGATGCTCGACAGCGACGTCCACGCGGCCGTCGGCCTCAAGTGCCCGGGCGCGATCGATGTCGTCGGTCGCGTCTCCGCTCGCTATCGTGAAGAGAAGAAACGTCGCGGCCAGGCAGACCGCAACGGTCGTCACGTGGCGGCGTGGTGTCCGCCGGTCAGCGGGCATCCGTCCAGACCTTGCAACCGGAGCACCGCCAGTGCGTTGCATCGCGGGTTTCGCCGCAGAAGGGGCATGTCTCAATGGCGGCGGAGTCGGTGATGGTCCCGAGGTACGCAAGGGCCGTCCGCGCCGCCTCTTCAAATCGGTCGCTCGCGATCAGGACCTCGATGAGGCGCTCGTGTCCGACCGCCGTCCGACCCTCGTGCTTGACGGCCTCCGCCGCGAGGTGTGCCGCCTCGTCCATGTCGCCCTTGCGCTCGTGCATCTTGGAGAGCCCGTTGAGTGCTGCCGTGCTGGAGGGCGCCCGTGCGACCACGTCCTCGTAGACGCCGAGCATTCTGCCGAAGTCGCCGATGTCGAAATAGGCCTTCTCAAGGCGTTCGAACGCGAAGTGCGCGCGAGCCGGAGCGTCCGCCACCAGCTTCATCCAGAATCCGACGGCGCGGTTGAGGTCGTCCTCGTCGGCTGCCATGTCTCCGAGATAGAGATTAGCCAGCGCCGTTCCGAGCGGATCCTCCTTGAGGGCCGCGAGGAACTCTGCTTTGGCCTTTGCGGCATCTCCCAGCTTGAGCGCGAGGAGCCCCGTGTGCGCCCGGTAGATCGCCATGGTCGGCTGTCCCGCGGGCGACCTTTTCAGTAGTTCCGCGTGCGCCGTGATGGCCTGGTCGAGCGCCCCCGTCGCCTCGTGCGCGTCGCGAAGAAGCACGAGCATGTCGCTCGGCATCCTCCCCGGCTTCGAGAGTCCTGCCAGCGTTTCAATGACCTCGGGCCACCGCTCGGCGGCGGCGAGATCGAGTGCGAGGCACTGGAGGATCGTCGCGCGCGTCTCTTTCGGGAGACGCCGCTTGACGAGGAGCTCACGATGAAGCTGGGTGGCCTGCTTGACGTGGCCGCGCTGGCGGAGGAGGTCTCCGAGCTTGATGACGGCGTCGAGATTCCTGGGATCCTCGCGTACGGCTCCCTTGAGGTGTCGCACCGCGGCCTCGCGCTCGCCGGCGACCATTGCGTTGAGCCCCAGCTCATACGAACTGGGGCGCGCGGCCGCGCGGCGCGCGCGCTTCCGCGAGAACCCGATCACAAACCAGAGGAATATCGCTGAACCTGCAGCTACGCCAAGGATGGCCGTTGGACTCATGTGGATCCACCTCGAGTTGGCCCGGGGGACCTAGCCCCCGAACTCTTCCCCGTCTTCGATCTCCTCCAGCGAGATCTGCCGGACTCCTGCGATCTCGCTGTTGAGGTCGGAGATCTCACGCTTCTGTTTCCGGATGATGCGTCTCAGCCCGACCTCATGTGAAATCGAGATGAAGAACCACACCACAGCGCCCAGAACGAAGGCTTCGAACAGGAGAAGAACGAGGGGGATATCTCTGAACGTCAGACTCTCGGTGCCGAGTGTGATCGTGGAGCGCTCGGCGCTATTGAGCATGGCAAACCCCGTCACCACGATGACGAGTATCAGCAGCAGGAGCATTCGGAAGACCCACATGGCTCAACCCTCCCGTTCACGAGCGAGCAGACATCATCCTCCGGGAGCACCGGACCGCGTCCGGGACCGCTCTCTATCTCAAAAAGGCCCACGGCACGGGCACGTTCTACGCACTGTCCCTCCCGCGAGTAGCGGTCAGTCTAGCAATCACCCGGCGGCCCGGCAAGGCCTTTCTCCCCGACCGGCGTCGCGTGCAGCGTCCAGGCGCTGGAGCTGCGCACGACCGCATCGACGACGCTTCCGGCCGGCGTCCCCCCACGGCCGTCGGCAGCCACGAGCGTGCCGTCGGATGCCGACGTATCGTCGGATGGTTCTTCTGCGGGCAGGAGAACGACCGCCTTGCCCGTGCGGGTGCGGCCGAAGAGACGCGATGGGTCCCGCTGGCTCGGTCCCTCGACGAGCACTTCGACCGTCGAGCCTATCAGTGCGGCGTTGATCTCCGTCGTGATCTGCTTCTGGAGCGCGATGACTTCTTCGAGGCGGTCGATCTTCTCGCGTTCGGGAACATCGTCGTCGAACGCGGCGGCGCGCGTGCCTTCGCGCACGGAGTAGCGGAACATGAACGCCGAATCGAAGCGCAGCTCGCGCATGAGC
>CAZNHF010000018.1:0-22344 GCA_964572375.1 uncultured bacterium
TCGCGAGCTCCATGACCGGCATGAACATCGCGAACGTCTTCACCTGCTTCATCGCAGCGAGGTAGTTCTCGTGGTTGATCTCGGCGAACCCGCGGTAGCTCTCGCCCTCGCGGCGAAAGATCTGCGTCACGCGCATGCCGCTGATGTTCTCCTGGAGCGACGCATTGATCCGCGCAACCTTGACGCGGACCTCCCTGAACGCGTCCCGGATCAGGACACTGAACTTGACCGTCACCCACGCCATGAATGGCAGGACGACGAAGCAGACAAGGGCGAGTCTCCAGTTGAGCCGCAGAAGAACGATAACGACGCCGATGAGCACGAACATGTCACGCAGAAGCGTGATGACGATCGACGTGAACATCTCGTGGAGGATCTGCACGTCGTTCGTCGCCCGCGTCACAAGGCGACCAACCGGATTCTTGTCGAAGAACGACAGCGACAGCTTCTGCAAATGGCCGAGCACACGCATCCGGATGTCGTACATCACGCGCTGGGATGTCAACTCCATCATGTTGATCTGGAGCAGCGTGAACGCGAACGAGAACACGAGCATTCCGACGACCAGCAACGCGATGCGTCCGATGCCCCGGATGTCGTCTTCGCGGAGGATGCCGACCTGCTCCGGCGCGAGGCCGGTGAGCGCGTCCGTCGGCACCGCAACGAGCGAACCGGCTCGAAGGTAGTCCTCGACCGGGAGTCCCGCCGCGACCGCGCGATCGCGGTCGGCAAGGTAGTAGAACCCGTCTCTGATGACTCCCTGCCTGGACGCGGCCGCCACCTCGCGCGGGTCGTACCCCGAGAGTGTCTTCGTGCGGGCGAAGTAGGTCCCGGGCGCGGTGTCGACCGGCATGAGCCCGTCACGATGCGCGTCCACGAACGAGGCGCCCGTCTCCCCCGCGACGATGAGGCGCGAGGTCGCAACGATGTAATCGTCGATGGCCGCGCGCGTCAGGTAGGGGAGCGCGATCTCGAACGCCGCCACCGCCAGGAGCAGAAGGACCGCCACGATGATCATCCTGGTGTACGGGCGTACGAACGTCAGCAGCCGGCGGACCAGCCTCGAATCGTACGCCTTCCCCAGGATCTCGTCTTCGTGATGGTCGTGCGTCACGCGGACCCTCCCTGCGCGTCCTCGCCGCCTTCCAACTCCTCCTCGAGGAGCTGCCGGCGGTAGATGTCGGCGTAGAGCCCGCCCTGCGCCACAAGTTCGTCGTGTCGCCCGCGCTCTACGATCCGGCCATCGTCGAGAACGATGATCTGGTCGCAATCTCGGATCGATGAGATCCTGTGTGACACAATGATGCTCGTGCGGTCGGACAGCTCGTCTCTGAGGTGCTCCTGGATGCGCTCTTCGGTCGCGGTATCGACCGAAGAGAGGGAATCGTCGAGGATGATCACGGACGGCCGCCCTATGATGGCACGGGCGATCGCGAGCCGCTGCTTCTGTCCCCCCGAAAGCGTCACGCCGCGCTCGCCGACGAGCGTGTCCATCCCCTTGGGGAAATCGCCGATCTCCCGGGCGATCCCTGCGACCTCGGCGGCATTCCGGACATCATCGTCCGACGCGTCGGGGCGACCGAACCGGATGTTCTCGCGGATAGTGTCGGAGAACAGGAACGTGTCCTGCGGGACGTAGCCGAAAGCGCCTCGTAGCGATGCGAGCGTGACGGAGCGCACATCGTATCCGTCGAGGCTGACCGTCCCATCGGCCGTCTCGAACAGCCTGAGCAGGAGATTGCAGACCGTGCTCTTCCCGGAACCGGTCCTTCCGAGGACGCCCAGCCAGGTACCCGCGGGGACGTGGAAACTCACATCGCGAAGCGCCGGCTCGAGGTTCTCCTCATAGCGGAAGGTCACGTCCGAGAACTCGATCTCGCCGCGGACATTCTCAAGCTCGATCGCGTCGTCGATGTCGGCGATCTCCACATCGGCGTCGAGGATGCGGTTGATTCGCCCCATCGACGCGGCGCCGCGCTGCATAACGTTGACGACCCACCCCATCGCCATCATGGGCCACGTGAGGATGCCCAGGTAGCTCGTGAATGCGACGAGGTCGCCCGTCGAGATGTCGCCCATCATGACCTGTCGGCCGCCGACGAAGATGACGATGACGATGCTCATGCTCGAGAGAAGCATGATGGACGGGAAGAAGGCGCCCCAAACACGGACCAGGTGGATGTTCCTCCGGATGTAGTCCTGCCCTACGTCACTGAGGCGTTTGAACTCATGGTCCTCCTGGACGTATGCCTTGACGACGCGGATGCCGGCGATGCTCTCCCGCACGCGCTCCGTCAGATCGGAGAACGTCTCCTGCACACGCTCGAACCGCTGATGGAGCATCTTCCCCACGCGGAGAGTGAAGAGCGCGATGATCGGCATCGGGATGAGGGCGAGAACGGTGAGCTTGACGTTGAGCGCGAGCATGAACCCGATCGTCGCGAGCCCGAGCACGACGGCATCGGTCATCGCAACAATACCGATGCCGCACGCCATCCGGACCGCGTTCAGATCGTTGGTCGCGTGCGCCATCAGGTCGCCGGTCTTGTTGTCGGAATAGTACCGGGCGGACAGCACCTGGAGATGACGGAAGATGTCGTTCCGGATATCCTCCTCGACACGACGGGAGGTTCCGATGATGAAGTAGCGCCAGGCGAATCGGAAGATCGCGATCCCCGCGGCCAGTCCACCAATGATAAGCCCGTACCGCATGAGATCGTTCGCGCCGGCGACGCCGGTCGTCAGGTCGTCCACGGCCCACTTGATGATGCGGGGGATGACGAGCTGCATCCCGTCGACCACGAGGAGGGTTGCCAGACCGAGGATCACGGTCCAGCGATATCTGGCAAGGCGTGTCAGGAATCCTCTGATGCTGCCCATCGGTTCTCCTGGCATCGCCGGTCAGTAGAAGACCGCCCGCACAACGCTGGCAGCGTGGCGGGACGCGCGGAATACACGAACAGCTGGCTCCTTATGGATTCTAGCCGTGAAATGGGGCTTCTGTCAACGCGGGCTCCCACGGCCCGGCACCGGGAGCACATCTGAGGTGGGTGGTAGACGAGTCGAGTATTTGTGGTATAATGGTGACTGGTGGTCGGTGCTCTCTCAGTGAAGGAGGTGACCGTGATGCGGACTGCTACGATCGTATCGCTCGTTCTGCTGCTTGGTACAGGCTCGGTCCTCGCCAACCCGGTCGCATTCGATGGGATGCACATCGATTTCGACCCCGGGAACTACGTGACGCGGGTCGACCCTGCGCCGTACACGACGGTTGACGCCTACGTCATGCTCGAGATGTTCAACAGTGGCGTCGGCTTCACGACTGTGTCATTCAAGGTCAACGTAACGCCCGGCACATCCTCCCCCCCGAGTTTCGAGAGCCTGCTTCCAGGCGGCCTCTCGATCGGCAACTGGGAGGAGGGCATCACGCTCTCATCAACGGAGTGCATGGAATTGTGGGACCAGCCGGTCTCGATCGCTGTCGCCCATCTCTTCTACCTCGGTACGCCCGGCGACATCATCATCGGTGACCACCCGGACTACCCGCGGTGGGTCGTCGACTGCGACGATACCGTACACATCTACTGCGTGCTCTTGAACGGCGGAGTCGGCAAGGACGCCCTGTTCGGCGACTGTGAAGGTCAGCCGGTCGAGGCGGCATCCTGGTCCGCCATCAAGTCGCTCTACCGGTAGAGAGCACACCCGGGCGCCGGACCACCATGATGAAACGAGAGAACGCCCCACCCATCGGGTGGGGCGTTCCTTTGTCCGGCAGAAGCGGAAACCCCCGCATCACGAACCGGCGGCTACCTCACGAGAACGACCTTCTGTGACGCCTCCGACACGCCGTCCGTCGCCCTGACGAAGTAGACGCCAGAGGCGAGTTCCCGGCCGCGCGCGTCGAGACCGTCCCAGCGAACCACCCCGGTTCTTCCTTCGAGCTCGACGGGCAGCTCGCGCACGAGGCGTCCGGCCACATCGTAGAGCGCAGCGCTTGTGGCGGCGGAGCCCTCCTCGGACGCCGCAGCGAACACGAGCACGGCCGCGTGCGTCATCGGGTTCGGCATCGGGGGCGACAGTCGCAGCGAGGTCGCGGTGACGTCCGCGACGACCTCGATGGGACCCGCGAGCACCCGGCTCCCGTCGGCGCGAACGCCCGCGACGATATACGCGTACCTCACCCCAGCCGCGACCGACCCGTCGCGATACTCCGTACCGGCCAGTAGGGCGTCGTTCAGTCTCTCAAAACCGTCGGGGATGCTCTCCTCCCCCGCGGCTCGGGATCCGGTCGCCCCGAACCCGGTTCTCGTCTCGAATTCGGCCGTAGCAGGGACGCGCGACCGCGCGGCCAGCACGGACCGCGTGTCGGAGATGCCGCGGGACGCCAGCGCCGCGCGGAACGCGTCGTCCGATCCGGGCTCCACGATCTCTGCGCGGTAGACATCGAACCCAGCGAACCCCGCGCCCTCATCGAACGACCATCGCAGGAGAACGGCGTCATCCGCCACCGACGCGACGATCTCTCCCATCGGCGGCACGGCCGTGCCGTCCCCGTCAGCATCCAGGCAGAAGACGATCCCGCCGCCGCTCATGTACTGCGTGCCGACGACGGCATCACCGGTCCCGTCGCCGTTGACGTCCGAGACGCCCCGGACCGTGTAGACGCGGTTCCCGACTGTGTAATCCCAGAGCAGATCACCCGCGCGCCCGCTCACGCCGTAGACCTTGAGGTCGAACGAACCCGCCACGACGTCGTCGTACCCGTCGTAGTCGACGTCATCCATGGGCCAGATGGTCCAGACGTCGCCGCCGTTCGTCAGACCGGTCGGGACGTTCCAGTGTTCGCTGCCGGTCCGTCCGTCGAGACAGATGATAGCGTTGTCCCACGAGGCGACGAGCACATCCATGATGCCATCATCGTTGAGATCCTTCGTGGGGACGACGCGCATGACGTAGCTCCCGACGGGGTGCGTCCATATATGACTCCCGTCGACGCCGCTCACACAGATGACGCTGTTGGTCATATCCCACACACCGATGAGCGCGTCCGGCACGCCGTCATCGTCGACGTCCTTGATACCGGAGACGCTGAAGCTCGTGTCTCCGACGAGATAGCGCCATATGTAGCCGGCGATCCCGGCCGAGCCCCCGTCGACACAGTAGGTGTACTCTCCGTATGTGTCTCCGGTACCGACGAGCACGTCGTACGTCCCGTTGCCGTTCACGTCGCCGATCGTCGCGACGGTCTCGACGGCGTCGGGCGCCTGGAATCTCCAGACGACCGCGCCGGTCACGCCATTGACGCAATAGGCTTTGTTGTTGTCGCTGCCGCACCCGAAGACGATCTCGGGGACGCCATCGCCCGTCACGTCGGGAAGCCAGTCAAGGGCATAGACCCAACCCGATGGCGGGTCGTCATTGTACGTGTCGAGACTCCAGAGCACGGAACCGTTCTCGTCGGCCAGTATCGCGTACGCGGTCCTCCCGCCCCAGGCCGTGCCGAGGAGCGCCTCCTGTTTGCCGTCGCCGTTGAGATCGGGGGATACGTTAACGCACATGTCGCCGTAGCCGCATCCGTCACTTACACCTCCCGGCGGAGAGACGCCCCAGACCTGGCCTCCGTCGGCCCCGGAGAGCAGCTTGAAGTGCCCGCTGGCGAGCCCTGTGTGATCGATCTCGGCGAGGATGTCGGGGAACCCGTCGCCATCCATGTCCTCGATCGGTTGGACGCAGCGGATGTGATCTCCGACCGGATACCGCCAGATCTCGGTGACCGGATCGGCGCCGGCCGCGCATGCGAACACGACGAGAGCGGCTGCCGCGGCGACCCCCGTCCAGCGGAACATGTGCGTGTGCATGGTGACCCTCTTCTGCCCGGCGTTCGGGCGCAGGGCGCTCCCGACCGGTAGGCCGGGGCGACGATCCTGTGGTGGGCTCTCCCTTGAAGTGAAGCACCGATAGTGAGGCATGTCAAGCCGAGGCGCTGTCAGGCCGCTAGGTCTCTACGCAGGAACAGGAGGAAAGCGGGGGTGCACCCGTCTTCCTCCTGTTATAGAAGGGGAGCCGTCTGGTGACGGCCCCTCGCCCCTTGCGGGGCGCCCAGGAAAGGTCAGCCGCGACCCCTGAGTTGTGACATGACGGACACATACAGGAATTTGCGGATTCGTGTCAACAAGAAACCGCTCAGCAGTCGCTAATCCGCATCGCGGAAACTAACCTCGTAGTCGTCATAGAAGATGTGTCTGAGTCCGCGCCTGGTGCCGAAGAGCAGATTGACCTCCACCTCGCCGGAGTGTCGATGCAGGAGACGCAGTCCCCCGGGGCCCGGCTTGAAGCTCTTGTCGAGGGTAATGAGGACGACCGGGAATGGCGCGTCCGCGACCTGACCCGCGACCCGGACCGGAGTGAAGTCGGCCGATGATATCCAAATATCGCCGTCGAAGTGACGCGAGTCTCTCGAGACCGCCGTCACTCTGACGTGGTATGTTGCCTCTCCCTCGACGGTGTCGCATCCTGCGTACTCGAGAGCATACTCGCCGTCGCGAAGCTCCGGCCCGATGAGACTGTCGAGCGTGTACTCCCCCGCCGGATTGCTGATCTCCGAGAAGATGACGTGGCGTTCCATGCCGCCTTCGACCGTGTACTCGAGCGCGGCCTCGGACGTCTTCGTGGACCCGTCCGCCTGCGGTTCGACCATCGTCTGCCGGACCGAAAGACTCTCCACGGCTGCGCGCTCCCACACGATGACGGCGTTGTAGCGAGACAGTATGTCGACCAGTTCAGGCGCCCAGGAGTCCACGCCACCGCATGGCGACGAGGCACACAGAACGGCGAGCAGGGCGCAGAACGCGGTCCCCGCTGCGGATTCACAATGGCTTCGCTGCGCCGGTATCGATGACAACACTGCCTCCTCTGTCTGATTGCGGCACTGTAGCTCGCCGGGAAGTGCGTGTCAACCGGCGGCGTGTGCCTTGACGCGGCGCCCGTCCCGACCGCATACTCGGCCTACGAACGATAGCGTGTTCGGGATCCCCGTGACCCCCGAGAAGGGAGCTTCACATGCCGAGCGCATCCCGATGGCTGCTCGTCACCGCCTGCATGTTGGTCGCGGCGGCCGCGCCGGGCATGTCCACCATCGATCTCGCGTCCGAACCGGTTCACAAGCTCGTCGGACTGAATGCCGGGGACGAACTCGGATGGAGTTTTGCCGTCGGTGACATCGACGGCGACGGCAATCTCGAACTCGCGGTGGGGGCGCCGGGTGCGAACGCTCACGCCGGAGCGGTCTACGTCCTCGACGCCGCCGAACTCACGGCGCGCGGGCTCGGCGTCTGGGGTGACTCCGCGGTCAGCCTGGAACACACCATCCCCGCGGCCCGATTCGGAAGCTCGCTCCTCTTCATGGACGTGGACGGTGACGGAGACGACGAACTCGTCATCGGCGCGCCCGAGAGCGCGCCCGAAGGCGAGATTCGGACCGGCCAGGTCTTCATATTCGATCTCCCCGGAACATCCGCGGCGCTCGCCTCGAGCGACGCCACGGCCATCATCACGGGGGATACGAGCGGCGACGGTTTCGGGAGCGACCTCGAAGAGTGCGACATCGACGGCGACGGGCGCCCCGAGCTTCTGGTGTCCGCCCCGGGCGGCGACTCTGCAGGCATGTTCAACACCGGACTCGTCTATGCCATCGACCCGTCGCTCGTCACTCCCGGCACGACGACGCGCGCAGGGAAGATCGCACTCGGCGGCGTCCACGGCGCGGAGCGCGGTGACGCGCTCCGGACGGTGCGCGCGGCCGACATCGATGGCGATGGCGCCTCCGAGATCGTCATCGGCGCACACCAGTCCGATACCCCGATCGGCAGCGACGGCGCCGTCGGTCACATTGAGGACACAGGCTCAGTCTATGTGTTGCCGGCCGGCGCGCTTACCGCCGATCGCACCACGCGCGGAGGAACCGCGCGAGCGAGTATCGTTTCCATCGACGACGTCGCGGCGGCGCGGATCGTCGGCACGGACGAGCGAGGGTTCCTCGGGC
Source organism: uncultured bacterium (assembly GCA_964572375.1). GTDB lineage: Bacteria > Joyebacterota > Joyebacteria > Joyebacterales > Joyebacteraceae > JAPEKQ01. The sequence continues at coordinate 8,042 of CAZNHF010000018.1, forward strand.
GGGCGATCGCGACCGGCGATGTCGACGGAGACGGTGCGGACGACCTCGTTATCTCTGTGCACACGGCCGGCACCGACGGCGACCGGTTCACGGTGACAGGGGCGGCGTTCCTCGTGTTCGGGGACCGTGAGGAGGGCACCGCAGGGCTTCCGCGGGAGCTCCGAAGCGAGCCCGGCGTGCCGGGCACCGGTGGCGACGTCGTGACGTTTCGCGGCCGGTCCATGTGGGATATCTTCGGTCTTTCGCCGCTCATCGGGGATCTCAACGGCGACCGCGTCGCTGACATCGCCATCTCCGCGCAGTTCGTGAACGGTCTCGACGGTGAGCGGAAACGATCGGGCGAGGTCTACATCTACCGGGGAAGCCTGCGATCGGTCATGCGTGCCAAGGCCGGCAGCGCGGACCGCGCCGACATGGTGCTGGTCGGCGCAGAGGGCGACGCCGTGGCGAACGCGCTCATCTTGATGGACGTCACAGAGGATGGACGACCGGAGCTCATACTCGGCGCCCCGCTCGCGTCAGGACGCGAAGAGGAGGGCACGCGACGCGGGAGGATCTACATCGTTCCCGCCGAGCTCCTTCGCGCCCGGTAAGAACCGCTCCCCGCACGACCTGCATGCAACCGGAGCATGGCGGTCGCCGCCTCACGCATGCGCGGCGGGACAGGTTCTACTTCGTAGCTGCATGGACCTTCCGCCCGCGCGCGGGCTTCTTGTTCTTGTCGTCGTTGAACACGATCCAGTACTGACCCTCCGCCCCCGCCGCCTCTTCCTCACCGAACCCGACGCGCGCCATCACGCGTGCCGCGAAAGCGTCGGCGTCACGCTCCTGATTCCGTTTGTCCGCCTTCGCCAGGTAGTAGTGACCCCACTCGTGCGCAACGAGGTACCACACCGCGAGCACGACAGTCTCGGGGTCGTCGTCCGCCATGTGATGGAGGTTGTGGATGAAGCCGAAATCGTAGACGGGCACGACGGCCATGTTCTCATCGTCGGTGAGAGTCACCTGGCCACCTGTCGTGTCCCAGTGCCTCAGACGGAGCGACCGGGAGGAATAGCTGTCACGCACGTGGAGCGCCCGGTAGACGAGCGTCCCGACCTGGCTGTGGACGGTGGCCACATACCGGAACCCGGACCGGACCCGGTGGAGCCACTCGACCTCGCTCTCCAGCTTGTCGCTCACGTTGCTCTCCCAAACCGTCGTCCTGCGCGCGCCGGCCGCGCGGGACGCGTCTCTCGCTCCGCGCCTGTGCCCGACCACGGAGTCGACCACCCGCATCGCCCCCGCACCCGCCTGGCCAGCCTACCACAAGAGAAGGGGCGGCACGAGGCCGCCCCTTCACGTCATATTATCTGAACGCCGGCCTCTTACTTGAGGACAACGAGCTTCCCGCAGGCTGTCAGACCATCGATGTCGAGCCGCGCGAAGTAGACGCCCGACCCGACCTTCTCGCCGGTGTTGTCAAGGCCGTCCCAGTAGGCAAGCCTGTCGCCCGGAGTCATCCGCTCGTTGACGAGCGTCCTGACCTCGCGGCCGTTCACGTCGTAGATGGTCATCTCGACAGCGCCGCCGCTGCTCGGAACGGTGTACGCGATCGACGTCTGTGCCGTGAAAGGATTCGGGCTCGCGGGCTTCATCGCGAAGACATGCGAGTCCATCTCGACACCCGTGTCGATCTGCTCGGCGGTGAACGCGTAGTCCATGTCATTGCTCGTGGTGGAACCGTTCGTCACGACGAGACAGGCGTAGTCCATTATGTCCCAGTCCCCGACCGTGATCTCGCCAATCCCCCACGGATTCACCTCGATGGGCCCAACGAGACTCGTGTACCCGATGCCGACATGATCTTCGCGGACACAGACGTCGGCCCAGTACTGCAGCTCGTACGTGGCAGGTCCGTCGAAGGTCATGTACAGACCCGTCCAGCTGGTGCCGGGGGTGGTGAACTTGATGTAGTTGGAACCCATGTGGTCGGGGCGCGTCGCCGAGAACGGGACGCCCGCGGCGATGGGGTACACGCTGTACGTCCGCTGGAATGACGCGAGAGGGAAGAGCGTAGCCTCCTCGAAATGCGTGCCGTCGTTCCGCGAGTTCGTGAAGAAATTCCAGAGGCTGAACTCGTGAAACTCTTCCTGAAGGCTGCTTCCGTAGGTGGCCAGCACGGCACCCATCGCCGTGTACTCGCCCGAGATCTCCATCTGCCACCAATTGTCAACCACGACGCTCGGGGCGATGTGCTCGGAGAGGAACATGTTCCACACGAACGAGCCGTAGATGCGTACGTTACTGTCATCGTACTCGAGCGGCCGCCAGAGGCTGGTGTAGAACGAGTTCAGATACTGCGCGTAGTCGTTGATGCTGTCGTAGACCATCTCCTCGGCCCACACCGACGTGCATTCCTTGTACCAGAGTTCCTCATTCACATCATGCGCGGCCTGGAGGCCGTGGCAGAATTCGTGTGCGACCGTGACCTTCATCGGGTCGGTCGGGTCGGGGTAGCCGAATCCCGCGTAGTCGTTGTCGATGACGATGTAGCTCGTCGCGTCGTTCGCCGGGCCGCCGGCGGCGTAGTAGGTCGGCTGACAGTAGCCGTAGATACCCGAGAGATTCTGGACGTAAAGGTCGTAGAGCGAACTCCCGCCGCCACCATCAGGGTCACTTCCATCGTTCGGCGGCTCGCGGAACCCGAGCGCGTCAACTTCCACGTCCCAGCAGTACTCGACCGAAGCCGCGATGGCGTCGCGGTACCCCGTTGAGAGGATCGCGTGCGTCCCGATGGTGTCGTAGTGGATGCGGAAATGCTCGGTATCGATGTACGTCGTGCAGACCGGACGGGCTCGAAGCCCGCGGATCTCGCTCGCCACGCCCTCCGGCAGCGTCGGCAGCGCATCCTCGATCGCCTCGATCGTCGGGACTCCGCACTTGTCGATCAGGCCACCGCGGTAGTCGGCGGGAAGCTTCTCCGGCGCGTAGATCGAGTACGCCATGATCAGGATCTTCTGCGCCGTATCGATTTCACCGCGCTCGACCGCGTCCTCGATCACACCGCGCGTCGTCATCTCGGCGCTCTCCAGCTTCGCCGCTGCCGAGAACGCCATCACCAGGACGAGCGCTACAACAAACAGACCAGTCAGTCTGCGCATCTTCTTCCTCCGTTCAGATGGCACATGACCTTCATATTCATCTCCAAGTGTCTATCTTATCACAACATAGGGCCTGGGTCAAGTTGCGCGCAGAGGATGCGCCTCGAGAGGGGAGTTTCTGTCCATTTGACGCTGCTTTCGAAGACCGGTTGCATGCAACCCCATGCCTCGCCCTCCTTGCCCGCGGCCGGGGTCTCGTCTATAGTGGAAGTCATGGGAACACAACGAGTTCCGAGCGGCCTCGCGGGCATCTTCCGCCACCGGGGTCTGCCCCTCTTCTCGGTCATGGGCATCCGTATCGTGGCCGATTATAGCTGGTTTCTCATCGTGGCGCTCATAGCCGGAAGCCTGAGCATGGGCTGGTTCCCGAGCGTTCTGCCGGATCGTTCGCTCGTGCAGTACGTGTCGCTCGGGCTCATCACAGCGTTCTTCTTCTTCGCCTCGGTGCTCGTCCATGAGCTCTCGCACAGTATTGTCGCCGTGCTCCACGGAATCCCCGTACGGAAGATCACTCTCTTTCTCTTCGGCGGCGTCGCTGAGATCAGCCGCGAACCGGACGATCCGACGACGGAGCTCAAGGTCGCGCTCGCCGGACCCGCCGTGAGCGCTGTGCTCGCAGCAGGGTTCTGGGCTGCCGTGTTTCTCCTGGGCATGAGGTCCGGCAGACCGGCCGCCCAGCTCTCCTTCCTCTACCTGGCGATCGCGAACACGTTCCTCCTGGCGTTCAATCTGCTTCCGGGTCTCCCGCTCGATGGAGGACGCGTACTCCGTGCGATCATCTGGCGTGTGACGGGCAACCTCAAACGCGCCACCTATGTCGCGAGCGTCACAGGCCAGGCGATAGCGGGGATCATGATCATCGTGGGGCTCGTGGCGATCCTCTTCGCACACCAGATCGTCACAGGGCTCTGGCTCATCTTCATCGCGCTCTTTCTCAGGCAGGCCGCCGAGGCAAGCTATCGGCAGGTCATGATGAAGCAAGCAGTTCGGGGGGCCACCGTCGGTGACGCCATGACGCGTGACGTCGTGACCGTGTCGCCGGCGCTCAGCCTGAGCGAACTCGTCGATGAGCACTTCCTCCACCACCACTTCAGCTGCTACCCGGTCGTCGAAGGTGACCGAATGCTGGGTTTTGTGACCATCAAGGACATCAAGCACGTGCCGCGCGCGCAGTGGTCGAGGACACGCGTCGGCGACGTCATGACGGCGCTTACGGAAGAGAACACGCTGCGCCCGACCGACGGAATACCGGGAGCGATGCGCAAGCTGGCGGGCACGGGATCGGGCAGGCTTCCCGTCGCGGAGAACGGCCGTCTGGTCGGGATCGTCACGCGCGGCGATATCATGAGGAATCTCGAGATCCGGTCGGACCTCTCACAGTAGAGCGCCTTCCCATCGGGTGGACCGCGCCCGAGGAATCAAGCGAGCGCGGCGGCCTGTTGACCCGGCCAGAAACAGCGGCGTCCGGAACCCCCTGGTCAACCAGACCACGAGATTCCGGACGTCGTCAGCATTTTCTTCTGGAGTTGCCCCGCAACCATCCAGACATATTCGCCGCACCAGCGGTTCGGGGTGCGGCGACCTCCCGGCGCGATACTAGCCGTCGGACTTCGATACCTCGCAGGCCAGACCCACCAGCACGAAATCAGCCAGCTCCTTCGCCCTCTCGGCGAGAGGGTACGAGCAGTCCACCGCCACCCACTCGAGCACCGTCATCTGGTAGGCGCCGAAGAGCATACTCGCGACATGCTCGGTGTCCACCCTGCGGAACACGCCCTTGCTGACGCCGTCGGCAAGCACGGACTCGATGATGTCCTTGTAGGCTCTGCTGCTCCGCTTCGCGACAGTCTTGATCATCGTCGTGCTCTGCCGGAGCTGTGAGAGGAATATCTTCGCGCTCTCCGGATTGCTCTCCATGAGCTCCAGCCCGAGCGTCATGAGCCGACGCATCCTCGCGATCGGTCCGTCAACCGACTCCACGCCGCTCTTGAGCCGCTCCATGTGCCGTCCCAGGAACTCCTCGAAGACGGCGACGATGAGCTCCTCCTTGCTCGTGAAGTAGATGTAGATCGTCCCGGCCGCCACGCCGGCGGCCTCCGCGATCTCGGAGGTCGTAGTGTTGTGATAACCCTTCTCGCCAAAGAACTTCGCTGCCGCGTTGATGATCTTCTCGCGCTTGTTGCCGACTCGTTTCCGTGCCATCCAGTGGCTCCTTCTTCGGTCCCGCCTGCGCGGACCCACCCTTGGGGATGCGGACATGGTATCCGACTGATACTCGATTCACCCGCGAACGGCCCCAGCGTGGGGCGTCTACAGATATTCTAACGAAAGATGAATGCCTATGCAAGAACTTTCCGAGTGGTATTCATTACTCGATGGTCCACCCGGGAGTTCGGCTGACGGCTAAGTCACGGCAGGAGCGCATATTACTGAGGCGCCGCTCAACGGAGGAATCCGTTCAGAGCGGCGCCTCAAGAAACGGCGGGGTGGGTCAACCAGAGGACGCAGCGCAGCGAGCCAAAGGAGTGGCATCGCCGTCCAGGCTAGTGCGTCCCGCTGGTCAGACCCGAGCACCCGCCGTTGTCGTCCGGTCTCCCACGACGCTCCGGCTTGACGATATCGCCGAAGTCGTGGGTGAGCGGCAGACCGAGCACGTGTCCGACCACGTGCGGCATGACCTGACCGCCAGACCAGTTGTTGTAGAAGTTCCATTCCAGCGGCTGCGTGCTCAGAAGCACCCAGCCATCGCCGACGCCGTACTCGACGAGCGTCGCGTGTCCGGCGTCGTCCGATGTGTAGACGACCGCCCCGTCCGGAAGCGAACCGATACCTTCGTGGCTCGCGTACTGGCCGTAGAGAAACGCGGGCAGCCCCTCGACGAGCGGAGCACCCGGAAGTTCAACGTAGTTGTACCAGGTCTCATAAGGCGACAGTGTGACGTTTCCCGGCAGCACGATGCCCGCAGACGCGATCGAGCCGCCCTGCCATCCGCGATCACACGCCTCCCAGAAGATCGTTCCCCCCTGCTCGACGAACCGCTGCACGCGAACCTGATATGCCGCGTAGTCGTTGTAGAACGACTGCGGCTGATCATTCTGGACGATGACGAGATCCTCGTTCGGCCTGAGCTCGATATCGGCGAGCTCCGCAGAACTGACGATCTCGTAATGGTTCGCACCGTCACCTTCCGAGTACCCCATCACCTCGAGCATCAGATCGAGGACCGCGGGAATATCCGGTGACCAGGGGACGACGTCGCGGAGGATCACAACGTGCACAGCGGTCTCCTCGCTGCCGCCGACGACCACGGAGTGGACGACGGTGTCGTTCAACTGATGCGGGTCGCGGACCTGCATCGCGATCTCGTAGGAACCCGCCACCGCGTAGGAGTGGGCAGCCGACTTGACCGTCGACCACGCCGTGTCCCACACGCCGTCGTTCTGCCAGTCCCAACGGATGGCAAGGATCGACGTTGGATCATCCGGGTCGGTCACACCGCTCGCGTCGAACGTCACCGACGCACCGGGCGCCACCAGCACGTGACTCGATGCGAACATGGCCATCGGCGGCTGGTGCGACCCTACCTGTGTCATCACACCGTCGAGCTGGCTGATCGTGAGCTCGACGTACGCCTCGGACGTCACCAAACGAGAGAAGAACGGAAGCCGGGACTCCCCACCGGCCATGATCTCTGTCGCGAATACGACCTCCGAGAGCACGGGGCAGACAGTGCTCAAGAAGTCGGCGCAGTCGACGTTCGCCGTCTGCCATATCCACTCGGACATTCTGTCGCTCTCATCGGTGATGAGGTCAGCGAGTTCCCGCACCATCGTGTACGGGTCACGCGCGCTTACCGCTCCGCCGAGCGCGGCAGGACCGCGGGTCTGAAGTTCGAGGTCGGCGCCGTCACGTTCGACGACCGCCCCGGACACGAGTGCGACGATCTCCGTCACGGACCTTCCGGCATTGAAGACGGTCGCCATACCGTCGGGCGATGTCGGATCGTAGTCGCGGAAGCTGGCGCGTACCAACCGCGTGCGGTACGTGCCGTCTCCGATGTCGGCGTGGCTCCGGGTGCTGGCTGTCACATGGACGCCCGGCGGCCACGCCGGCGTCACGCGGACTCGCGAGCGCTCCACGCCCACCGGGATGACGAGCGAATCGCCTCCGGTGAGCGATCTGAAGACCGCCGAGTAACAGACGGGGTCCGGGTTCACCCACGAAACGCTGTCGCCGTCCGCATCCTCAAGCCATGGATCGATGAGCGACGTTGGACCGAGAGGCTCGTCATCGAGGACATCGATGACAAGTTCCGCCGCCTGCTGGGCCGCGTCTGCGAGCTCAGCGCCGGCGAGCACACCCGTTCCGCTTCCGACCGCGGTCTCAACCGCAGCGACGAGTCTCGACCATCCGGGCTTGCTTGAAGCGCTCTCGACGAGCGCGGCACGATCGGTCTCAGAGAACAGCGTGGCGAAAGGATTCATCCTGATAAGTGCCTCGGCAGAGGAGGTCACGTCTACCTCGATCCCGGAGGACGCGGTGCGTCCGACACTCCCGAGAAGCACGGGGTCACCGTTCGTGGTGACGACGGCGACCGTCTGTCGGGTGTCGGTGTCCGGAACGATGACGGAGAAGGTGCCGTCTGCTGCAACCGTTCCGCTTCCCGCAAGCGAGAGGACCAGAAGCGCGGTCATCGAGTGAGTCGAACCGGACGGGAGGACGACCTCTCCGGAGACACTCCGGGTCGGGATCGCCGTGCCGGGGGGACCATCGTCGGAAGGCCCGGCGGTCGTTGAGCAGGAGATGCACGCGAGCGCCGCGAGCAGTATGAAACACGCCGTGGCGAGCTTCCAGACATTCGCTGTAGACATCGATCCCCCTCTTCCGAGCCGGACATGGCCTTTGAACGGATGTTCCGGATACGGAGTGTTGCAAGGGGCGTACCAGCGAATGCTCGGAAGAAGCCCTGCAGACGGGTGTTTTCCACGCGACCGGGCGCTCCTGCGGAATCGCCCGTGTGGCATGCCATCCCGCGTTGCTCCCTGCACGACCTTGCCAACCGGAGCAAAAGAGAGCCGGCCCCCCGAGGGGACCGGCTCTTTCTGAGATTGTCGCTCCGTGAGCACTGCCCGAGGGCGGCGCCGCAAGGCCTAACGCAGCACGACCAGCTTGCCGTGGCGGGTCTCGCCGGCGGCCTGAAGGCGCATGAAGTAGAGACCGTTGCCGACGTTGCGGCCAGAGTTGTCGCGGCCGTCCCACGTCACGTCGACCTGGCCCGGCCCTGCCTCGCCGGAGACCAGCGTACGGACCAGCCGCCCGTCAACGCTGTAGACGGAAAGCTCAACGTTCGTTCTCGCGGGAAGCGCGAACGACAGCTTCGCCGTGCCGCCGAACGGATTGGGGCTCGCCGGATAGAGAGCGACGCGTCCGAACGTCTCGCCGACACCCGTGCTCTCAACAAGGAACGAGCAGGTCGCCATGAGCTGGCTACGCTCGGTCCCATCGTCCGCGAAAGTTCTCCAGTAGTAGGTCCCGTCCGCCAGTGACGAACCCACGGTCCACGACGTCGTCGCGGAACCTTCTGCCACGCCAGACATTGAAGCGACGAGGTTCGTGCAGACCGCGTCGTCGTAGACGCGGAAACCATACGTCAGCACGTCACCCGGGTCGACGTCGCTCGAGTTGTCGACCGTGAGGACCGGCGTCGACACCGCGACGGTGCCGCCGTCGGGCGGATCGTTCAGGATCGGCACGGTAGGCTTCGTGTTGCCGGTCGGCGGACCGCTGATGGTCACGTCATCGACGTACCACCCGTCGTCCGTCACGTAGGAGTCCGACGTGAAGCGGAAGCGAAGCTTGAACCCGGAGGTCCCGACGAAGTCGTTCAGCGACAGTTCGATCTGCTGGAACCCGTAGCTGTTCCCATGGTACTTCGGTCCGACCTGGCTCCACGTAGCGCCGTTGTCATCCGAAGCCTCGACGTAGCAGAAGTCGTAGTCCTCCTCGGTCACGACGCGGTGCCAGAAGGAAAGGTCCGCGGCGGCCGCCGCTGAGAAATCGATCGGAGTCGCCAGCTCGATCCACGTGTTCCGGTAGTTGCTGTAGCTGCCGCCCGGGCTGTCGGTGTACGAGTTGGAGGGCGAGTGCGATGATGCGGTCGTCAGACCCCAGTAGCCGTCGTTCTCGACCCAGTTCCCGGTCCCGCTCTCCATGTCGTCGAAGAAGACAACGGTCGGCTCGCCGACCATCCAGGAGAGCTCCTCCTCCATGTAGAGACCGTCACCCTCGATCACGAGGGTCATGATCAGGCCATGGCCGTCCGGCGTGCCAGCATCGACGGAGAAGGAGAACGGATCGAGAGCGTTCTGCCCGGCCGACCCGGCGCCGATCGTTCCGAGCATCGTCTCGGCGTCAAGGAGATCGACGTAAGGATCGTCTGTCAGGAGCGTCACCCGGACGTTCGCGGCGTTGGCTACGACGCCCTGGTTATCGACGGTGACGGTCATATTGAGCGTCTCGCCGGCGTCCGGCTCCTGGTCGCCGTTGCCGCCCGCGAGGTGCGTCGAATCGAGTGCAAGATAGGCTCCCGCGATCCGGCTGATGTACTGCTGGGGCCAGAGATTCTCCGCGGTCAGACCAGCGATCTCGCTCTGCTGCGGCCAGAATCCGCTCCCGCCAACCTCGATACAGAGCGACCAGATCCCATGCACACCGTACATCCAATCGCACGTCGTGCCGGAGCAGGTGTAGTTGATGACCTCGTCCGCCGTCCCGACTTCGTAGCCGCTGTACATGGCCATCACGTCGCCGATCTCGTGGAACATCGTGTTGTCGGGCTCGGGTGGATAGAAGGCCGAGGTATAGCTCCACGGAACGAGAACGGCTGCCGCAACCGAGTGGAAGGTGATGTTCGTCGTGAAATCGTGAGCCTCGACGAAGTCACGGTACCCGGCGATCTCGGGCTCGGAGAAGGCCTCGGTCCCACAGTAAACCTCGTTGCAGGGGTCGGTCGAGATTCCCGATGTACCCCACTGGTAGCCATAGTTCCGGTTCGGGTCGACGCCGTAGCAAGAGCTGCCGGCGTTGTCGCGGCGGTTCTTCCGCCACATCCCGCCGCCATCGGGGTCGGTCGACTCGTTGTAGCAATAACCGTCCGGGTTGACGCACGGAATGAACCAGATCTCGCGGTTGTCGACGAGGAACGTCGCCTCGGCGTCCGTCCCGTAATTCGAGGTCAGCCAGGTCATGTAGTTCGTGACGGCGTTGATGCCGATGGGCTCGCGCGCGTGGTGAACCGCGTCCAGAAGGATCTCCGGCTCGAGTTCGTCGACCTCGGGGTTGTCAGAGATCTTCAAAGCCCAGAGAGTGCGCCCCTCCTCCGTCGTAGCGATGCTGATCGGCTCGCTCACGATGTTCGGGTAGGAGGCGTGGAGCGCATTGATGAAGGCTACGGTCTCATCGAAGGTCAGGAAGTCGCCGTAGCCGCGAACCGTGTTCCGCGAGGCATAGAAGCTCGCCATGTCGTCGTGCTCGACGATGACGTCGAATCCGAGCGCGCGGAGCTCTTCGATCTGTTCGAAGCTGGTGACCAGCTGCACGCCGACGCCGGGCTTCGACTTCATGATATCGAGCCCCTCGATGCCCATGAAACGCTCGGCCTCCGAGGCACTCTTGAACTCGACTCTGGCCTGGACGTACGGCCCGTCGGGGCCGGCCGCTGTAGCAGAAAGAGCGGCCAGAAGAAGTACCGCTGCAAGACAGACAGACAGGACACGCGCCATGTTCTCCGTCCCCTTGTGAAGGAGTGGTGCGGCGTTTCGGTCTCTATTCTCTAAGTTGCAATTATAGCACAGATTACGGCAGGAGGCAATGAAGCTCCGCTCATGCGCGGCGGACGTCGATCGTAAGGGTTCCGCCCGCGGTGTAGGGACTTCCCGGCACCCAGCGCTCGACGGCTGATGCGACCGGACGCACCGAGAGGAGTGCGCCGACGACCCGGGGACCGACCACCTGGAGCCTCCGAACCAGCGGACCGAGGAGTGTGAGATTGGGCATCACTTCTCCCGTGATGCGCTCCCGGTATCGCACGGCTGCGTCGAGGCCACCTTCGGCCTTCGCGCCCCGCTCGACCACGTCCGCGACGACCTCCGCCGCCACTCTGCCGCTCTGGACAGCGTAGGCGATTCCTTCCCCTGTGATCGGGTCCACCAGACCCGCCGCATCACCGACCGCGAGCACGCGTCCGATTGCGTGGTCCGGCGAGCCCGTTGTTCGCGGGACGAAACCGGCGAACGGACCTTCGCGCCTCCACGATTCCAGACCGAGTTCCCGGACGAGTCGTTCGACGTCGCGCAGGTAGTCGCGGCCGGGTGGTTCAACGCCGCAGACGCCGACGTTGATGTGGTCGTTCTTGGGGAAGACCCAACCGTAGCCGCGCCGCCGAGTGCACGCGTCGAGGATGATGCCTCCGGCAAGCAGACCGGACTCCGCCGCGCTTCCCGGGAAGAGGCGGACGTACGCTGCGCCGCCCAGCTCGAGCTGACGCATACCGAGCCGCGACCGGAACCTCCCCTTCGCCCCCTCGGCAAGAACGGCATACGAAGCGCTCAGACGCTCGCCCGCGGTGATGATCTCCACGCCGTCCGCAGTCGGCGTCACGTCGAAGACGCCGCGACCAAGCTCTACCTGTGCACCTGCCGCGCGCGCACGCTCAACGAGGAACAGGTCGAGCTCCCGCCGTGTCGTCGTCGCCACGACCGTGTGCGACGACCGCCACGTCCCCCGGACACTCGGGGTGATACGCATCTCGACGGTGTCGTGGCGCCGATGGATGACGGGGGCGATGGCCTCGCCAAGCAGGCGGAGCGCATGCGACGTCAGTCCCGCCGCGCACGGCTTCGTCCGGGGGAAACGGGCCCTGTCGAAGGCACGCACGCGGAGGCCGCGCGCCGCTGCAGCCTCCGCGCATGCGCTCCCCGCCGGACCAGCACCGATGATGATGAGATCGCAGTTCTCAGACATGGTCCGCCTGCTCCAGACAGCCGCGTTTGGACACGGTCGACCTTCTCCAGGTCTCAGCGCGCGGCCACAGTCCGTCTACTTGAGGCCACAGTCCGTCTACTTGAGGCCACAGTCCGTCTACTTGAGGATGAGCTCTCCGAACGTGTTCGGATTGTAGTCGATCGGTACCTGCCAGTCCTCGACGGCTTCCGCCCGCTGCTGCTTGCGCCTGAAGTTGATGCGCCACACGTCGTTCCCGTCGAGCGCCGCACCAAGTTCGGTCAGCGGGATCGCGACCTCGAGGACCCACCGGTCCTCGCTAACCCGCGCCGCCACCTCGTACTCCCCATCCCATGCCACGTCGGTGGTGTAGATCATCGACTCGTCGAAGTCGATCCTCTGGTCAAAGACCGTCCCGAGCGGGCTGAAGTAGAGCTGGTAGACGACCATCTCGCCCTCGACCGGCTGTATGAAGAACCCGACGCAGTCATCGCGGTAGACAGGGCTGTCCCGCTCTTCGTTCACAGCCACGATCTCGTCGATGAGGGACTCGTAACAGACGGCCGAGATGTAGAGGTGGCTATCATCGAACCCGAACCGGAACTCGGTCCCGCCATCGACCTCGGAGTCATCGTAGGTCGGATAGAGATGTGTTACAGGGACCGGGCTCGACCAGCAGGGCTCGGCGAGCGCGCCGTCGATCGTCGGATGCGCACGAAACCGCGCGGCGCCGGCGCTGCGTATGACACGAAGCGGAATGTCGGTCTCAAGCTCCTGACCGTTCGACATCGGGTATGCCAACGCGAACGAAGGCGCGGGGAACACGCTCTCGGGCGCCATGACGCTGAACGGAAACTCCCCGAGTTCGCCTGGCTCGATAAGAGCGGGCGCTGTATCCGGCGTGATCACCCAGCCTTCAGGGGCCTCCCACCGGATCGAATCGTCAATGACGACGGACGACAGGTTCTCAACGGTCACGACGACCTCGGCGGCCTCCGCGCCGGTGCCCGAAACCCTGAGCGGGCTGACAGAGATGTAGTCGGACTCGATCGCTGTGATCTCGTGCTCGTCCGCGACCGTGTGGAAGTCGCCCGGGTAGATGCCGCCCGCATCGATGACGGCGAGATCGAATCCGTCCTCGTCAACCGTGAGCCAGCAGAACTGGAAGAACTCGCCGCGCGCGACCGGCTCGAGATCGGGCCTGTTCATGATACCGCCCGAGCTGCCGACGCTCGTGTACGGAATGCCGTCGTAGACACCCGAGAAGTAGATGTGGAAGTGCCCGGTGAATACACCGTCGACGCCATGCTCAACCAGCAGTTCATGGATGGGATCGCTTCCCCCTGAACCGAGCGTCATCAGCCAGAGCGGCTTGTGACAGAACACGAAGACCTGATCCTCCGGCGCGACACCGTCAAGATCGGCCGCAAGCCAGGCCAGCTGCTCTTCCTCAACCTGGCTCCATGCCTCGGCCCGGCTGGTGTCGAGGATGATGAAGTGTGTGTTCTCATAGTCGAATGAGTAGTAGGGATCGAACCCGGTCCGCTGCCGATAGAGTTCTTCGCTGTCATCGCTCCAGATGTCGTGGTTGCCGGGGGTCAGGTACACCGGGGCATCAAGCTCATCCAGCATCGCGAACACGGTGTCCCATTCGGCTGACATCGCCTCCATGTCGTCGCCGTATCCCTCGATCTGGTCACCGACCGTAACGATGATGTCGGGCTTGAGGAGGTTGATCTCCTGAATGATGGAGGGGTAGATGCCCTCATGGTGTCCACCGGTCCGGTCACTCAGGATGACGAGCCGGTAGACCGCCCCCGCCCCAGTGGCCATGACAAGCACCGCTGCCACGGCGGCAGCCACGACGAGCCAATACGACGCACGGCACGCACTTACACGCTTCATCTCCGTCTCCCCTCGAAAGTCGCACGCCCCTCCCGATGCGGTGCGCGTTTGTTCACCGGCTCCCTGTCATCGTGATGCTAGCCAGCGTCAGGACGTCTGTCAACACTGCCGACCCGGTGTCAGTCTTCCTGCAGGCGGAGGCGCCACGTGACTCCGCGTGGCAACCGTTGCTGTCGATGGCGGCCGCCTGGCGAACGACCCGACGCTCCGCAGGCAACGCGACGCTCCGCAGGCAACGCGACGCTCCGCAGGCAA
>CAZNHF010000019.1:0-17828 GCA_964572375.1 uncultured bacterium
TAGGTCGAGACAATGTTGTCGAGGATCCCGTCGTACTCCGCATCTCCGAGCTCAGCCCGCACGAGGTACTCTGTCTCCCTGACCGGATCGTGCGGGGGAGGAGAACCCATATTGACAGCCCAGAAGCTCGTCTGCGTGCTCTTGATGATATCATCGAGGCCGTTGTAGGGTGCCGGGGCCTTCGGGTAGCGAGGGCAGTACGTCCACGCGAGGCCGCCGTCGACGATCTGCTTGCCGAGGCCGAGGGCGAGGTCGACCACGCCGTCCTCCGGCATCGCGCGCGCAGTCGGGTAGTAGCTGTACGAGCGTCCCACACCCGAGATGGCCGGATAGAAGCGGTCGTTCATTCGGTGGCCGACGACCTTCTGGATGATGACGGCCATCTTCTCGTCGCGGAGCGACTGGCTGATCGATTCAGCGTAGCTCTTTGGTCCCCGGAAGAACGTTGATGCGTAGACGAACTTGATGGCCTCGACGAGTCTGTGGAAGCGCGTGTCCGTGTCCGGCTGATTGTTCGGGATCATCTTTGTGCCATAGACGCCGGCGAACGGATGAGAGAGGGCGTCCTCGAGCAGACTCGACGATCTGACGGCGAGCGGCGTGTGCAGTCCGGTCGCGATCGAGCGCAGATCTCCGACGAGTTCGGCCGGGAGTTCCGCCTTCTGGAAGGCCAGAGCGATCCGCTCGTCGCTCTCGTCACTCATGGCGACATCGTAGAGGTCGTTCCGCGCCATGAAATCATCGAAGAGCTCGGTCGTGAGCACAGTGAGCGTCGGGACGACGACATCGAATGGCGGGAACTCGTCGGGAGTGAGACGGGAGAGGACGCTCTCGCGGATGAGGCACAGCCCGGCAGCCTTGCCGCCGATCTCGCCCGCGCCTATCCGTGTGAGAGTCTCTTCCGCGTCGAGGAAGGCGCGGTTGAACCGTGGAAGCTGCGACGCGGTAGACATCGTGCGCGCCCCCTGTTGGTTCAGGTCAGAGGGCGGGGCAACCCGAGCGGGCGCCCCGCCCCGTGTGCTTACTCTGCTCCGGCCGCGGCTTGTTCGGACCGCATGCACCGGCTGCTGCTCTTCAGGTTAGATCCAGCCGCGCTGGCGGCAGGCCTCCGCGACACGGTTGACCGACACGACGTACGCGGCGTCGCGCATGTAGATATTCTGCTTGCGAGCCAGCTCGCTCACGGCGGCATAGGCGGATGTCATCTTCACATCGAGCTTACCGAGAACCTCGTCCTTTTCCCAGAAGTAGTTCATATTGCTCTGGACCTGCTCGAAGTAGCTGCAGGTAACGCCTCCGGCGTTCGCGAGGAAGTCGGGGATCACGTGGATGCCGCGGCTCTTGATGACCTTGTCCGCTGCGGGCGTCGTCGGGCCGTTGGCTCCCTCGGCGATGATCTTGACTCGCTTGCTCATCTTATCGACGTTATCGGCCGTGATCGAGTTCTCGAGTGCCGACGGGATAAGAATATCGACGTCCTGTTCGATCCAGGCGTCGCCGGGTAGCACCTCGTAGCCGAGATCGCGAGCCTTGGACTGGTCGATGCCGCCGAAGTGGTCGGTGATGCCCTGAAGCTCCGCCAGGTCGATGCCGTCCTTCTTGCGGAAGACGTTCGCGCACTGGTCCTTCTGGTCCCAGCACGACACGTTTATGACCGTACCGCCGAGCTGCGTGTAGAGCTCGACCGCGAACTGCGCGACGTTGCCGAATCCCTGGACGCTTGCCACCGTGTCGGCGGGGCGGATGTTGAGGTCCTTGAGCGCCTCGCGGAGCGTGTAGACGACGCCGTATCCGGTCGCCTGCGTGCGGCCGAGCGAGCCGCCCATGCCGACCGGCTTGCCCGTGATCATGCCGGGGAAGTGGCCGCCGTGGATCTTCTCGAACTCGTCCATCATCCACAGCATGTGCTGCGCGTTCGTCATGACGTCGGGCGCGGGCACGTCGTCCACCGGACCGATGTTCCGCGCGAGCTGTCTGACGAAACCGCGACAGATGGCCTCCTGCTCACGCATGCTCAGGTTGTGAGGATCGCAGATCACGCCGCCCTTGGCGCCGCCCAGCGGAATGTCGACGACCGCGCACTTCCACGTCATCCACATCGAGAGCGCGCGGACCGTATCGATCGTCTCCTGAGGGTGGAAGCGAATACCACCCTTGGCCGGTCCGCGGGCGTCGTTGTGCTGACACCGGAATCCCTGGAAGACGTGCATCGCACCGTCATCCATCCGGACCGGGATCGTGAAGTGGTACTCACGCTGCGGCGTGCGCAGGAAGGCGCGTGCGCCCGCATCGAGGTCGATGATGTCGGCGATGTGATCGAACTGCGCGCGAGCCATCTCGAACGCGTTGTACGAGCCGTTGCCGGCCATGCTGCTCCTCCTTGGTGTGGACTCTCTTCGTGCGCGACGGCACCACCGTCGAGGCGTCTCGTGAGTCCGGGTTGCATGAGCGTGCAGTATCGAATAGCTGAGTAAGTCACCATGAATCAAACCAGCCAACTAGCAAGTCTAGACCCACTCCCATGAGAGTGCAATCGTTAGTCGGGGAGTTATTTCATGGGGATTCGGGGTACCCGCCCGGGTGCGACGGGCAGGGCGCAGGACAAGCCTGCGCCCTGCCCGCACGGGCCCGCCCGGGACTCCCGCCAGCGCGTGCTACCCGCCCGGGACTCCCGCCCGCTTGACCGGCGGCTTCGTGGCGTGCTATCTCTTGCTCCACAGCAACATGTGGTCGCCGCCGTATGTCCGGCGGGCGGTCTTCACCGGGACGACAGCGCCGAGAGGCGCGGGGGGGGGCAGTGGGAGCTGTGAGACGCAGGGGGAGCGATGAGGCGGCTTCTGAGGGGGGAGCGATGAGGCGGCTTCTGACCATCGTGGTTCTCGCATCGGTCGTCTCGGCAGGGATGCTGCTCCTGGCGTCCTGCGCCGAGTCACCGACGAGTCCCAATATCGTCATCGTGGTGCTCGACACGGTCCGCGCGGATCGCACGGGGCTCGGGGGGGAGCGGAGCCTCACGCCCGCGCTCGACGCGCTCGGTGATGAGGGCGCCGCATTCACGCGCGTCTGGGCGAACGGGCCCTGGACCGTTCCGTCGCATGCGTCGATGTTCTCCGGGCTTCTGCCCTCGTCGCATCGGTGCACGAGCCGGAGGTTCGCGTTCCTTCCCGGGTCGCCGACATTCGCAGAGCTTCTGTCGGACCGGGGCTACGAGACGGTCGCGTTCTTCTCGAATCCGTGGCTCTCCGATCGGTTGACGGGAATGCTCGTCGGATTCGACGAGAGGTTCTCGGAGGTGGGACCAGGTGTGGAGATCCTCAACTCGACCGACCAGGGCGGAGCCAGGACGCTTGCCAACGTAACTCGCTGGCTGAGCGAGCGTCGTGGAGAGAAACCGTTCCTCGTCTTCGTGAACTTTCTCGAAGCACATCTGCCGTACGATCCGCCGGCGGACTACCGCGGCGAGTTCCTCACGGACGCGCCGTCCGGGTTCGTCGTGACGACGGGCTGGGCGCAGGAGTACAACGCGCGCGTGCGGACTGCGACGGGGGAGGAGCTCGAACGTGCGGCCCGGTTCTACGACGGCGACGTCAACACATCCGATCGTTACCTTGGGGAGCTTCTCAGGCAGCTCAAGGGGCGCGGTCTCTACGAGGACACAGTGATCATCGTGACGTCGGACCACGGTGAGAATCTCGGCGACCATGGCTTCCTCGACCACCAGTTCGGAGTCTTCGGGACGCTCATCGATGTGCCTCTCGTCGTGCGCGCTCCCGGCCTCCTGGATGTCGGTCGACGGGACGACCCGGTGACGCTCACCGACATCTACGACACCGTCCTCGCGATTGCCGGGGTCGTGGATGGACCGGATACTCCGCACAGCCGTTCGCTCGTATCGGGTCCGATCGAGGCGTCGAGACCCCGGATCGCCGAATACGCCGGAGCCAACCACGAACTCCTCAAGCACCTCGGGAACCTCAACCCTTCGCTCGACCTCACCCGCTATCAGACCGCCTATTCGAAGGTTCGCGTCGAGGATCTGGAACTGACGGTCGGCTCCGATGGCTCGCTCGAACTCTACGACCTCGAGGACGACCCCGGGCGTTCCGCGAATCTCGCCGGGTCGGACCCGGACGCGGTGGCCGCGCTGCGCGCCCTGCTTCCGACCGGTGGGTGGGGCGAGTCCGTGGACGCCGAGATCGACGAGGAGATGCGCGACCAGCTCCGGTCGCTGGGATACATCCAGTAGCGGGCAGGCCGCGTCGGACGTGGACTCACGTCAGATGTTCGTATCAAGAAGAGAGCGCGTCCGGGGACGCGCTCTCTTCTTGAATTCGCTCGAGCCTCTCAGTCTACTCGCTCAGCAAAGCACGTCCCGTACGCTCTCCAGGAGTCCTCGAATCGAATACGGCTTGCAGAGGAATGGTATTCCCAGCTCCTGCGGGTGACAGCTCGCGACTCTCCTGTCGGGATAACCGCTTGCCAGGAGCAATCTGGCTTTGGGGTCGCGGGCCATGATCTCTTCAGCGAGCTCGATCCCACTCTTTCCGGGAAGCACGATGTCGCTGAAGATCATGTCGAACCCGGCCTCGTCGCTGTCTATGAGTTCGATCGCCTGCTCGGCGCTCTCGACGCCGACGATCTCGTACCCGAAGTGCCTGAGCGCGTGCGCTGCGAAGTCGCGGACGACCGCCTCATCCTCCACGAGAAGAATCCGGCTGCCGACGCCCGAGGTGCGCGAAGCGTCCAGACCCTCCGAGCTCATGGTCGGCTCGGGGGCGGGCTCGGGCTCGGGGACGACCGGCAGGTAGATGCTGAAAGTCGTTCCTCGCCCCGGCTTCGTGTCCACCTTGATCCAACCGCCGTGCTGTTCAACGATTCCGAACACCACGGAGAGGCCGAGACCTGTGCCGACTCCCGGCTCCTTGGTGGTAAAGAAGGGCTCGAAGATGTGATCAAGCGTGTTCCTGTCGATCCCCGTTCCGGTGTCGGAGACGGAGAGGCATACGCATTCGCAGGGCTCGTCGCCGAGGCCGGTGGCGCGCTCGACGTCTTCGAGGCTCGCCGTCCGCGTCGTGATGGCGAGCGTGCCGCCATCACGCATGGCATCGCGCGCGTTCACGGCCAGATTCAGAATAACCTGCTCGATCTGCGATCCATCGACCTCAACGCGGCCGAGATCTCCGGCCAGACATGTCCTAATCTCGATGCCCCCGCCGATGATGCAGCCGAGGATGTCGCCCATGTTGCGGGCGATCGTGCTCATGTCCTCGGATGAAAGCGAGAGCGGCTGCTTCCTGCTGAACGCGAGAAGCTGCTGTGTCAGCGTCGCAGCCCTGCTCGATGCGTCAATCACCGATTCCAGCATCGGCGCCGCCGGTGTGTCGCTGTCGATGTGTGATCTGGCCAGCTCCGCGTAGCCGGAGATGGCGGTCAGCAGATTGTTGAAGTCGTGAGCGATGCCGCCGGCGAGGAGTCCGATCGCCTCCATCTTCTGTGACTGCCGGAGCTGCTCATCCTTGATGGCCAGGTCGCGCTGGGCCTCCATCAGCTGCGTGATGTCGATACTGAGAGCGATCACGCCGACCGTGCTTCCGTTCTTGTCGCGATAGGGAATGCGGTCGGTCTGTACCCACCGCCTCTCCGAGGAGAACTCGAGTGTTCCGATGGCCGTGCGCTTGGTCGTCCCGGTTGCGATGACCTCGGCGTCGATAGCCTGATTCGATTCTGATGCGCCCTCCACAAGTTCGGAGAGCTTCCTGCCGCTCCACTCCGCAGCCGGTATGTGCGCGAGATCCGCCGTCGCCTTGTTGACCCGGATGTAGCGGCCGTGCCTGTCCTTGTACGAGATGTACGCGGGGACCGAATCGAGGATGGTCTGGAGCTCCTCCCGCTGGTGCTCGAGGTTCTCCGCAACCTCAATGCTGCGCGCGGCGAATCCAATGTCCTCCGCAACCTCATGCAGGAGCGCCAGCTCCTCATCGTCCCACACGATATCGTCACCCGGTGTAACCTGCAGTTCCCCCAATACGGTTCCGCCGCACTCGATTGGCACATTGATCTTCTCAAGCTCGTCCACCGCGGCCTGCACGTCAGGGTCATCGCTGAGATCCGCGCGTCCCGCCGGGGTCCCACCGAGGCAGACTTCGACACGCCGGTACCCGAGTCCGGCGACGAGCGTCTCGCATGCTCTCCTGGCCAGCGTGCGCCGGTCGGTCTCCCGCGTGATAATCTGGTTGACGGAGCGGACCGAGCGCACAACGTTGCCGAGGCGCCCCGCCCTTGCAGTCGTCCGCTCGAGACGTTGGACCATGCGCGACGAGATGAGGCCGGCGAGCAGGAATGCCGCGATGATCGTCCCTCTACTGTAGAGCTCGCGTGGCGGCACGTTGAGGAATAGATGTTCCGGATAGGTTCTGCCTGCGTAGAAGTAGAAGTCGAGCGCCGCCTGCATGACCCACGCGAAGATGCCGGCGAACACGGCGAGGATGATCGCCTGGTGCTCGGGACGCGCGTGAGGAGCGCAGAAGCGCTTCGAGTTCATGAGGAACCTCCATCCTTGCCGGGTCTCGCCTGAGCGCGGGTGCGTGGATCTCGGAGCGAGAGTGCCGTGTGTGCGCCAAATGTTATACTGGACGATAAGGAAGCTGTCCTGCACGCCATAAAGCAATCTGCGTGCCAACCGTGATAGCGGAGAGACCTGCGGGTTGCCGGACCGGGAAACCGCAGCTTTGCCCCGCTGGCCCGTGCTTCAGAAGCCGTCGACCGCCCCGACAGGTGCGGAATCAGTTGACGGGGGGAGGGGAATGATGCACAATAGTGAGTGAGGTTCAGCGCCGGGTTGCCCCCGGCGCCAGGCTACCCCGCCCGAAGATTCTGCATTGCGCTTCGCTCTTCCAGGCAGCTGCGCGCATCACATATGGGTGTGCCCTTACGGTGCGTCGGTCGGGTGCGGGCGGATGTTCTTGACGGTTGTGCCAGACGCGCGAAGTCGCAGTGGATTGCTCTCAGGAGGAGAACGTGAGCACAAACCCCTCGCACACCACATCATCGCAGCTCCCTGGGGGGATGACTCTCTCAACGGCTCTTCCCGATCTGACGCTTGAACTCTGCCAGCTGCGATGGGTCGACGAAGCCGTGTCGCATCTGAACTGGCTGGAGAAGCTTCAACGTCTTGCGAATGCGAGGCGGCTCGGTATGGTACGGCGCATGCGGATGGCGCTATCGCGTGTGACGACCGTTGAACCGCGGCCGTATGGCGGAAGCGCTCGGTGGGTCGAGCGTGCGGACGGCACGACGGTGCCGCTCGCGCCCCGGAAGCTCACCATCACGGGTCTCAAGCCGGGTGACCTCGCAGAGGTACGCTCTCGCGAGGAGATTGCGACGATGCTCGACGCGCAGGCGAAGACAGGGGGGCTGAAGTTCCTCAGGCCGATGGAGGACTACTGTGGTCGTCGCATGCGGATCCTCAAGCCCGTTCGGAGGATCCTCGACGAACACGATCACGTGATGCGGAAGATCGCGCGGACCGTGGTTCTCGAGGGTGGCATCTGCCACGGTCGTGGCATCTACGGTCGCGAGGGCTGCGACCGTAGCTGCTACTTCTTCTGGAAGGAAGACTGGCTCAGGAAGATCGACGAATAGCGAAAGCCCCGCATCGGCGGGGCTTTCGCATATGAGAGAGTCTCTGGCGCGCCCTGTGGGCGCGCTTCTGTTTGAGGTCGGGAAGTGGCTCCAAGGCTACGATTGCTCGCTGTCGATGACGACGACAGCGGAGCCTCGGAAGACCTTCCCTCCGGGTATTCTCACCTCCGCCACAACGAGTCCCCGGGGGCGCTGTCCCTGAGGCGATCCTCCGTGCTGTTGTGCGGCGGTGAACTCCCCGTCGCCGGAGACCGAGCCTATCGACTGTGGTCGCACGCTCCATGTCACGGGAAGATCCAGCTCCGAGCCATTCGGACCGATGACCGCCACATTGAAGAAGACGGTCGCGCCGGGCTCCACGAGCGCAACGGCGGGCGAAATCCTGATCCTGACCGGCTCGCCTGTGACCCGCACGCGGACGTGCGCGCGTGCGGTCAGGACAGAACCGTCGGGGAGCGCGGCACGCGCAGTGACGACGCCGGCGTGCGGTCCGAAGTCGCCTGAAGCGGGGTCGCCGAACGCCGGATTCGCGGTGAAGAGTCCGTCAGGAGTGATCGTGCCGAGACGCGTCGGAACGACGTCCCACTCCGTGGCGACCGTGGGGGCATCGTCACCGAGGACAACGGCCTCGAACTGGACGTCGCCACCCGGGGCGACGACGGGTGCCGATGGACGGATCCGCAGCCGGCGCGCAAGCCCCGTGTCACGCACGATCACGCGCGCGGCATCGCTTGCGATCCCGGCATCGGTCTCCACGGATGCTGTCACTGTTCCGACCCACGCGCCGTTCACGGGGGGTTCCTGCATCTCGTCGGAGACGACAAGAAGTCCTTCCTCGTCGACCGCACCCATCCAGGAGGGTCGGACGGACCAGTCGACCGGGATGTCGAGAGACTCGCCGTCGGGTCCAGTGGCCGTCGCATCGAAGGTTACGTCGCCTCCGAGCGGGACCGCGGCTTCGCGGGGGCTGACTCTGACGCTCAAGCCAAGCGGTCCCGGGCGTTCGACCGCGACACCAGCGAGGCCGCGCACCGGTCCTTCGCGAGTCGAGACCGTCGCGACCACCCGTCCGACTCCTACGTCGGTCCCGGCCGTGAACGTTCCCATGTCGTCAACAACGCCGAGTCGTGCCGGCATGACGAGCCAGCTGACGTCCGCGTCGATCTTGTCTCCGGATTCGTTCGTCACAAGCGCTTCGAAAACGGTCTCCCCGCCGGGAACCACAAATCCCTGCTCGGGCGTTACTCTGATGACGATGTCAGCGTCGCGTGGCGAGCCGACGACGAGCGCAGCGTCGCCCACGGCCTCGCGTCCACCGACGACGACGCGCGCGGCGATGCGGCCCGTACCCTCCAGGCCCGACGGTCTGAAGAGCCCCGACGCGTCGATCGTACCGAGCCGGTCGGGAACGACTATCCAGCGGATGTCGGCCTGAACGTCTTCTCCCGTCGCCCCGTCGGTCACTGTCGCGGTGAACCGCTGGGTCACGTCGATGCCTATGACCGCCTCGGGCGGCTCGACGACGATCGAGAGCTTCGCGGTCGCGGCGCCGATGTCAATGACCGCGTGCGCGATCCCCGTGATCCGTCCAGCTGTTGCATGGGCGCGGACGATCGCGCGACCGCTCGCGTTCCCCGCCACGAACCTCCCGTCACTATCGATGGAACCGAGTCCGGCCGGAACGATGGACCACACGACATCGGCGGCCACGGTGACGCCGTCGTCACCGCGAACCGATGCCGTGAAGTCGACCTGTCCACCGGGAAGCGTGTGCGCCCGGTCAGGCGAGATGTGCACCGAGAGAGCGCCGGCCGCCGGCACGGGCGCCGCCAGTGCGAGGACGGCTGTCAGCAGCATCGCTGCGCCCGCCGCGAGTTTCCATCGTGTCTGTCTCATTTGTCGTGTGCCTCCGGGTTCCGGGCCCGTGCGGGCTGGACTGAGTGCATCTCTCAGACTCGTTCGTCATCCGACGGGCGACCGCCGTTCAAAGCGTAGAAAAGCCACGACACATTCCTCAGTTCGCGGCCCGCACCGTCCGTGATCTGGATCGTCACGATGTGTTCGCCCTCTTCAAACCGCTCTTCGGGCGAGTACATCACGTAGTCGGCCGTCACGTCTGCGAGACCGGTCACGTCCCTGTCGTCCACGAGCAGCCGGACGATCCCTCCGCTCGCGAGCGGCGGATAGATGGCGGCGACGATCTCAACGTCGCCCGCGCCGACGATCTCGTTGTCCGCGGGCATTACCGGGTCGATCGTCGCTCCCGCCAGCTCGAACTCGTGTGGGAGTCCTGCCGGACCGGGAGCCTCTGGTCGGGTCGAAAGGACGATGACCAGGAGCGCGACGACGCAGGCGGCGGCGACGCTCCACGCGAACTGCGGAGCTCTCAGGCGTTCGACCCAGAGCGGCCGCGCGGCGGCGGCTCTGACGCGGGCGCGAAGCTGTGCGCGGTAGAACGGTGGGAGCTCGACCGGGTCGAGCCCCTCGAGGAGCTTCTCGATGCGAGCCTCCGCGGGGTCAATGGATGTCCGCGGCGACTCCGTGTCCCGGTCTCTGCTATTCCTCATCATGCCGGTCTCCGTTTCACACCCTGTCCTTGAGTACGTTCGCGAGCATCGACTTGCCCCGCGCGATCCGTGACTTGACCGTTCCCACCTGGCAACCGGCGGCCGCGGCAATCTCCTCGTAGCTCATCTCGTCCACGTACCTCAGCGTGATGGCTTCGCGGAACACGTCCGGCAGTCCGGCGATCGCGGCGCGGACCGCGCGAGCGCGCTCGTCCTTGACGATGTCGCGGTCGGCCGTCCTCGTGTCCGCCAGCGGCGCCGGATTGTCCTCCTGATGCTCTCTCCAGAGGCGCGCGCGGCGGGCGTCCTTCCGGTATCGCTTCTTGAAGACGTTCACCCCGATCCGATAGAGCCACGTGAACGGGTCTGAGTCGCCGCGGAAGCGAGGGTATGCGCGCATCGCTCTGATGAAGGCCTCCTCCGTGAGGTCGAGCGCATCGTGGTATTCACCGGTCAGTCCATACATGACGTTGAAGAGCCGTTTGTCGTACAGCTCGATCAGCTCTTCGAAGTCCGGCTTCGCCATCGACACCCTCCGGTCGTCCTTTGCTCATTAGAGTCCGCATCCTGCGGGTTTGTTCCGGCCCCGAACGCTAGAAGGAGCGACCGAGGCTCGCCGCGATCACGTGCTCCGTGTACGACTGCCCGGAGTCCACTCTGTCATCACGCTCGATGAGCCAGTACTCGACCGAAAGGCTGGTCCGGTCGAATCGCCAGCTCGTTTCGAACGTGTAGTGGGCGCGGACGGATTCCGTCTCTTCGCCCGCGAGCCCCAGGGTCCACCGCCCCGCCGCTCTGGCGCTCCAGCGGAGGGGGATGAGCTCGCGCCGCAAGTCCCCGGAGAGCGTCCAGGTCTCTGAAGACTCCGGCGAGCGAGACCTCGACCATGAGGCGCTTGCACCCAGCCTTGTTCCGCCGTTCCGCCACGTCCCGCCGGTCGCAGCGTATGCGTAGTCGTAGTCGTATGTGCCGAGCGGCGTCAGGTCGTATCGCGCCACGACGTATGAACGGATGTCGCCGCCCCCGAGCCATGCAAGGTCGGCTCGGACGTAGCTCCTGAGTCCGAGCCCCTCCTGCTCCGTGAGCCCGGTCTCCGCAGGCCCGTCGCTCAGCCGGACCCACCCGGACGTCTTCACACGGTCGCTCACGCGGAAGGCGTACTCGATCTCGGCCGCGGTCTCGCCGGGTTCGAGCTCGAGGCTCCCGGCGGAATAGAACTCCTTGCCGGCCGTCGTGAGCTCCACGGCCATGGTTCTGTCGCGGTTCCACTCCCAGCCTGCCCGCGCTCGGAGCGCGCCGCCAGACCCCTCGAACTCGCCCTCGGCCGTGGACGCCGCGATCTCGAACTCCGCCGTGACGCTTGCGCGACGTCCGCGCACGATGCCGGCGACGACCTGATTCCTGAGCGGGTCGGTCAGCCGCTCGCTCTCTTCCACCGAAGCCTCACGGTCGAAGAGGCTGAGCACGATCAGTTCGGTCGTCAGCCAGTCACTCCAGTCCCGCCGCCCCGCGGCGCCGAGCGCGAACCGCGAGTAGAGCCCGAGACCGGAGAGCGTATCGGCTTCGGACACCCTCATCCCAAGGAGTTCGATCTCCGTGCTCCCCACGCGGACGGATGAGCGCGCGCCGAGGCCCGATGCCCAGTCGAGCGTCGTCATGGAGAGCGATGGGAAGATGTCGCCGGCCTCGAACTCGAAGACGTCCGTGCGGAGTCCGGCCGTCCAGTCGAGCCCGTCCGTGTACCGCGCGTCGTGGCCGAGTTCGAGTGATGCGCTCACGTCGCCTTTGACCGCAGTCGCGTAGATGTCGATCGTAGGGGAACTCGCCTCCTCATATGGAAGGAGCACGTCGAGCGAGTCGGCGGTCACCGTGTCGGCGATGACCGCAGCCCATCCGACAGCCGCGCTTCCCATCACATCCCAGCGCTCCGCGTCGAGGGGTTCCCCCGCGGGCGGGACGGCGATGACCGCTTCGGAACGT
The DNA here is from genome assembly GCA_964572375.1 of uncultured bacterium. GTDB lineage: Bacteria > Joyebacterota > Joyebacteria > Joyebacterales > Joyebacteraceae > JAPEKQ01. Next base: position 12,189 of record CAZNHF010000019.1, read on the forward strand.
CGTCGTTCCTCGATTACTCCCGTCCCGTGATCCCTGACAAAGAATGTCCACGACCTCTCGGCGGTCCTCACGGGTGTGATCGCCGAGAAGGTGACACGATGCGGTCCGTTTGCGAGTGTGTCGGCCGGGATGAGGATGAATGTCCCGGATGTGAGTTCCGTCTCCGTCGTGGCGTCACGGCCATCGAGCAGGATCATCGCGTACCAGGGATCCTCCAGCGCCGGGTCGATAATGCCGGCGATGACGGGCGAAGGCGTCTGCGAGATCTTCCCTGGAAGTGGGCTCAGTATTTCGATGCCGGACCGTGCGCCGGACCCCGGGGGGTCGAGGTCGGGATCCATGTTCGCTCCCTCGACGCGCACGTTGTAGAGCGGCCCCGCGGGCGCAGTCGACGGCAGCACGAGGATATCACCGTTCGCGTCCACGATCCTGATGAAGTAGACGAGCTGGGGAGGAACAACCACGGCGCCGGGGATCTCACCGAAGATCTCACCCCGGGAGACGGACAGAGGGAGGTCCGCAAAGCTTCCATCCGCAGTCTGCACGACAGCGTCGGCCGTCACGATCATCTCGGCGAACCCCGACGGGATTCCGACTGTCACGATGACGGACGTCCACGCGGGCACCGAGGGCGGCGGGACATGGCGGAGCTCAGCCGTCTGCAGCGCCTGCGCGTCCGGGAGGGCGACCGCTGCAAGCAGCATTGCCGTCAGGACGCCCGCGGTCAGGATCCGGGGTGCGGATGCTCTTCCTCTGCGCAGCCTGGTGCCGGTCATGTTCTGGCCGTCTCCGTGCTCGGCGAACGTCGATCGAGGCCCGGACGGCCTCACGGATACGAACTGTAGTCTACGGTGCGGCGCGGCGTTTGCCAAGCGATGCGGTTTTCGGGAACACGCCGCCGGTTCGGGGGCTCCAAACCTGTGAGACGATCAAGCACCCCCGGGATTCGCGGACCACCGGCAGTAGCGGACCACCGGCAGTACATGGCTCTTTTCCAGGAGGAGGACACCGTGACAGCCGACATCATCAGGAGCAGGGGCCTCGTTGCGGTCGCAGCCGCAATGCTGGCGTTCGGTCTCATCGCGTTCACAGGCTGCGGTGACACCATCAGTATGAGCGACCCGGCCGAGCTGGACGACGAGGCCACGCTTAACGAGTTCGTGGACGAGGGAGGCCTGTTCGATGATCTCGGCCCCTACGAGGACAGCGCCGAGGCGTCAGGCGACCGAAGCGAGATAGACCCGCTCGATTTCTGGCGCGTCATCACCGATCGTCAGCGCGAGGTCGAGATCCTCATCGACCAGACTGCCGGCACTGCGGAGATGACCGTCTACCGTGACGTCTGGGGCGAACTCCACATCGTTGATGAGGACATGGTGGAGTACATCAAGGACTTCCACCACGAGGGCGTTCGGTACGCGAACTTCGTGAGGGACGCCGAGTGGGCACCGCCGCGTGGCGGGAACCCGTCGAACGGCGGCGACCAGGCGAACGGTGGAGACTCAACGAACGGCGGGAGCTCATCGAACGGGGGGAACGACCGTGAGGGGGAACAGCATCACTACCGCCACGGTCCGTGGGAACTGACCGAGGTGTCAGGTTTCCTGGCGCACTCCGACACGGTGACCGTGTCGATCGATTGGATGAGGATCCAGGGAGATTCGGTGGACGTCACTGTCAACGACCCTCTCGAGCTCATGGCTGTTCCGGACGAGATCATGCATTTCGCTGAGGGCGAGGAGATCACCGTGACCGTCTCGGGTCCTGTCGAGGGTTCGCTTCTCTACCTTCACACGCGTCGCGTGAAGACGGTGTTGCAGCCCACGGGTGGGAGCGAGTTCTCGGCCACGTACACGGCGGGTCGCACCGGCCGGTACAACCTCTGGGTTCAGGCCATCGCGCGCGAGACCATCTTCGATTCCGAGTATCCGGATGACACGCTCGTCTGGGGCGTGCCGTATGTCGTGGCAATAGAGGAGCTGGACGGCTAGCGACAGCTCCTGTATCGGTCGGCGGTCGGCTGCCCACGGCCCTCCGACCATCCGGCAGCACCACGGCCGCCGACCACCTTTCCACCGCAGCATCCACAGGCACCACGCAGAATACACGACCAGGCCCCCGGGATTGACGTCCCGGGGGCGTCTGTTTGTGGCGCGCGGAGGGGGTTTGTCCGCGCCGCGAGCGCCTGGAGGCACCCTCACTGGAGGTCGAAACATGCTCTACAGCGCCACGGCCACTTGACAAAGCCTAACGACTGATTCAAACTAGTGTTTGAAACGGAGGTTTGAATATGACTGAGAACGAGAGAAGCCCTCAAGAGACGAAGCAGAAGCTTCTCGAAGCGGGCTGCGAGGTTTTCGCCGAGGCCGGCTACCACGAGGGGACGGTCGTGAGGATCTGCGACCGGGCGGGCGCGAATCGCGCGGCCGTCAACTACCACTACGGTGACAAGGAGAGCCTGTATCGAGCGGTGTGGCGGCACACCTACGAGCTCGCGCTGGAAGCCTATCCGATCAAGCCTGTGGATGCGGAGGCGTCGGCCGAGCAGAGGCTTCACGTTCTCATGCGCTCGCTCGTGCTCAGGATGTTCGACGAGGGTAGAGGCGGGCTCTTCGCACGCATAGTCGCGAGGGAATTCACGGAGCCTCAGGAGTTCATGACGGACGAACGCGGACGCGTTCACGCCGACCATGCACAGATCTTTGATGCCGTCACCCGGGACATGCTGGGGGAGCGCGCGGAGCAGAACGATCTCCATGTCTGCAGCTTCATGATACTCATGCCGTCGCTCGGTCTCGGCATGCGGCGGCTGGGCAGACACGCGAAGTGCGGGCCGCCCGAACTGTTCGACTTCGACCCCGAAGACATGGCCGAGAGGATGTTCCGGTTCGCGATGGCGGGTATCGAGGATCTCCGCCGGCGCATCGACGCGAGAAGCACCGCGGGACGCGGGGAGGAAAGCGTATGACGAATTCGATGAGACTCCTGACGATCCCGCTCCTCGCGCTGCTCGTCATGGGATCCGGGTGTGCCGTAGGACGGCACGACATGCCGGCGCTCACGGACGTCCCCGGGGCATACTCGAGCACGGGGCGGGCCGAGCTTTCGGGGGAGTGGTGGCTCGATCTTGATGACCCCGCGCTGGATGGCGTCATCCGCGAAGGACTCGCCGGAAGTCCTGATCTGGCGGTCTGGTGGGACCGGCTGGATCAGTCCGAGGCGCTCGCGAGAAAGGCCGGGGCGACCTGGTGGCCGTCCGCCAGTCTGGATGGCAGCGCGAGCCGCTCACGCCAGTGGGGTGAGGATGGGACGGACACCTACGCGAACAGCTATTCGGCGAGCGGGATGGCGTCGTATGAACTCGACCTCTGGGGGCGCGTGCGCTCGACGCGCCACGCCGCCGTCTTCGACGCGCATGGCAGCCGTGAAGACCTGCGCGCTGCGGCTCTGAGCCTGAGCGCGAGCATAGCCAAGACCTGGTACCAGGTCGCTGAGGCCCGCGAGCAGGTCGTCATTCTCCGCCGGCAGTTCGACGCGAACGAGCAGATGCTCGAGATCGTCAGACTCAGATTCGCTGGCGGCCACGTCGGCGCATCGGACGTGCTTCGCCAGGAGCAGCTCGTCGAGTCGAGCCGCGGCGGATTGACCCTGGCCGAATCGCGGCTGCAGGTGCTTCGAAACCAGCTCGCCGTGCTGTTGGGGCGGATGCCGCAGGACCACGTCCCCGACGAGATGGCCGTGCTCGGCGATCTGCCGGAGCTGCCCGCGACGGGCGTGCCGTCGGAACTGCTGATGCGGCGGCCCGACCTGCGAGCGGCCGAGCTGGACGTGGCGGCGGCGAGCGCGCGGTTGGGTGCAGCTGTCGCCGATCGCTTTCCACGCATCAGTCTGACGGCGTATGCAAGTTCAACCGCGGCCGAACCTGCAGACCTCTTCACAAACTGGCTTGGCAACCTCGCCGCGAACCTCGCCATGCCGCTCATCGACGGCGGGACGCGGAAGGCTGAGGCGGAGCGCCAGGAGGCGGTCGTGTCCGAGACGTTCCACCGCTATCGTCAGAGTGTGCTCACCGGTCTTCAGGAGGTGGAGAACGCGCTGACGCTGGAGCGTCATCAGCGGGTCTACCTGACGAGCGTCAGTTCGCAGCTGAACCTGGCGGACGTCGTGCTCGAACGCACCATGGACGCATACCGCGGGGGACAGGTGGACTACCTTCGCGTTCTCGAGGCTCAGACATCACAGCAGTCGCTCGCGCGCCAGCAGCTGACGGCGCGCCGTGAACTCATCGGCTATCGCATCGACCTGTGCCGCGCACTGGGCGGAAGCTGGAGTCCCGAGAGGCCTGTCGGGCAAGGCTCGGGACCGTACGGGAGGGCATCACAGTGAGGGAGATCATGAAGAAGGTCCTGAAGATCCGCTGGCTTCCGCTGATCATCGTGGGAATAGGGCTGCTCATCGCGGCCGGCATCAGTCTCACCGGCCCGAAGGCGCCACACAGGGCGCCGCAGCGGCAGGCGAGACTCGTCGAGGTCACGCCTCTGACGGTCTCGGACACACAGGTCGTCATAGAAGCTCTGGGCACGGTCCAACCGGCGCTCGAAGTGCAGCTCCAGGCCCAGGTAGGCGGACAGGTGCTCCGTGTGAGCCCGTCGCTCATTCCCGGCGGCATCGTGGCGGCAGGCGACGTGCTTCTTGATATCGACCCGCGCGCGTATGAGTTCGCGGTGCGCCAGCGTGAGAGCGATCTTGCCAGGGCAGAACAGACGCTCCGACTCGAGCAGAGCCAGCAGGCGATCGCTCGCCGCGAGTACGAGCTCATGGGGGAATCCGTCATCGGCGGCGATTCAGAGCTCATGCTCCGGCAGCCGCAGCTCGCGAGTGCGAAGGCTGCCTACGACGCGGCAGCGGCCGCGTTAGGGCAGGCGCAGCTCGATCTGGAGCGTACGCGCGTCGTCGCCCCCTTCAACGCGATGGTCGCGGACAGGTTCGTAGATCGCGGCGCCGTCGTGACACCCAACACCGCACTGGCATCGCTCGTAGGAACGGACGAGTGCTGGGTGGAGACGCTCGTGCAGGTCGACGACCTCGCGTGGATCGACACGCCGCGTGCCGGCGGGGGCGGCGGTTCGCGCGTCCGCGTGCGGCAGGATGCGATATGGGAAGAGGGCGTCTGGCGCGAAGGGCGTGTCATCGGGCGCTCCGGAAGCCTTGACGCGCAGGGCCGCATGGTCAGGGTGATCGTCGATGTGGACGACCCCTTCGCGCTGCTTCGCGTGAACGCGAACGCTCCCGTGATGCTCATGGACTCGTTCGTGGACGTGGAGATCATGGGTCGCATGGTGGAGGACGCCGTCGCAGTCGAGCGCAGCTATGTGCATGGAGGGGACAGTATCTGGCTGATGGATGACGAGGGGAACCTCCGCATCCAGACAGTCAAACCGGTCTATGCGGGTGAACACCATGTGCTCGTGAAGGACGGGCTCGGAGCCGGCATGCGGCTCGTGACGAGCCACCTCGCCGCGCCGGTCGACGGAATGCCTCTGCGCGTAGCCGGCGACGGCGCAGTCTCTGATGACGGCGGTGTGAAGCCGGGCGACGGCGCAGTCTCTGATGACGGCGGTGTGAAGCCGGGCGACGGCG
>CAZNHF010000019.1:17928-21077 GCA_964572375.1 uncultured bacterium
AAGCCGGGCGACGGCGCAGTCTCTGATGACGGCGGTGTGAAGCCGGGCGACGGCGATGCGGCGCAGGGTGAGGGGGAGGCGGGCCGATGACGGAGAGCAGCAGAGGCGGGGCCATCGGTTGGATGGCCACGAACCACGTCACCGCCAACATCCTGATGTTTGTCTTCCTGCTGGGTGGGCTCTTCATGGCCTCGCGCATCAAGCAGGAGGTGTTCCCTGAGTTCAGCCTGGACATCGTGACGATCACCGTGGCGTACCCGGGCGCTTCACCGGAAGAGGTGGAGAACGGGATCGTGCTCGCCGTGGAGGAGGCCGTACGCAGTGTCTCCGAGGTCAAGCAGGTGGAGGCCACGGCCGCCGAGGGCATGGCGATGATCACCGCGGAGCTCGAGGCCGGTGTTGATGTTCAGAAGGCGTATCAGGACATCGACCAGGAGATCGCCCGGATCCAGACGTTCCCGGTCGAGGCGGAGGAGCCCGTCGTCAGCCTCGCAACGCGACGGCGCCAGGTGCGCAACCTCGTGATATACGGTGACGTCGATGAACACGTGCTGCAGGAGCTTGGTGAGCAGGCGCGCGACATCCTGCTCCAGTCTCCCGATATCACGCAGGTCGACGTAACGGGCGTCCGGGACATGGAGATCCACATCGAGATTCCACAGGAGGCGCTCCGCGCCTACGGGCTCAGCCTCGATGCGGTCGCGCAGACGGTTTCGACGGCCGCGCTCGAGCTTCCGGGCGGCTCCGTGCGAACGGAGGGCGGCGAGATACTGCTCCGCGTCAGCGAGCGCAGGGACTGGGCTGCCGAATTCGCCGAGCTTCCCGTGGTCACGACTTCCTCCGGTGCCGTTGTCCGTCTCACGGATATCGCGACCGTCTCCGAGGGGTTCCGGGACTCCAACGTCGAGCAGCGCTACCAGGGTCTGCCGTGCGTGGATGTGGAGGTCTACCGGGTCGGATCCCAGACACCGACGGGGGTCTCCGCAGCCGTCGGCGTGGTTCTCCCCGCCATCGAGGAGATCCTGCCGCCGAGCGTGAACATCGCGACGACCAGAGACCAGTCCGAGGTCTACGCACAGCGCCTGCATATGCTGCTGAAGAACGCGTTTCTCGGGCTCGTCGTCGTGCTCGTCGTGCTGGGGCTCTTCCTGAACCTCCGACTGGCGTTCTGGGTGACCATGGGCGTTCCGGTGTCGTTCCTCGGCGGTCTCCTCTTCATGCCGGCCATCGGGGTTACGATCAACATGATCACGATGTTCGCCTTCATCATCGCGCTCGGCATCGTCGTAGACGACGCCATCGTGGCCGGAGAGAATATCTACGAGTACCGCCGCCGCGGGATGAACTATCTGCAAGCGGCAATACAGGGCGCACGTGATGTGGCGATGCCCATCTCGTTCAGCATCCTCACGAACATCGTGGCCTTCCTGCCACTCGCGTTCATCCCCGGCTTCATGGGGAAGGTCTTCGTGGCCATTCCCATGGTCGTTGTGACCGTCTTCATCATCTCGTGGGTGGAGGCCCTGTTCATCCTGCCCTCGCACCTCGCGCGCAGCAACGGCCGCGAGCACGGCGGTCTCGAGGGACGCATCAACCGGGTCCAGCAGCGTGTCGGCGAGGGACTCGAACGGTTCATCCACGGACGCTACTCCGATTTTCTTACATTGGTCATCAAACACCGTCGCGTCACCGTCGCGCTCGGCGTCGTCGTGCTGCTGGCTGTCCTTAGCTATGTCGGCAGCGGGAGGATGGGACTCATCCTCATGCCGAAGGTGGAGTCCGACAGGGCCGTTGTTACCGCCGTCCTGCCGTACGGTGTGCCGATGGATGAGGCGCGCGCCGTCCGCGGCCTTCTGGAGGCGGCGGCCGGTCGCGTGGTCGCGGACAATGGTGGGGAGACGCTGTCTGAGGGCACGCTCGGGAGCGTGAACGAGAACCGCGTCGAGGTGACGGTCTACCTGACCGACCCGGGCGTGCGGCCGTTCAGCACGTTCGAGTTCACTCGACTGTGGCGCGAGGAGGCCGGGCAGATCCCCGGACTCGAGATGCTCCGGTTCGAAGCCGACCGGGGCGGTCCGTCCTCGGGCGCGGCGCTCACGGTCGAGCTGTCACACAGGGATGTCGAAGTGCTCAATCAGGCGAGCTCGGCCCTGGCCGACCGCCTTTCGGAATTCTCGTACACGCGGGACATCGACGACGGTCACAGCGCCGGGAAGGAACAGATGGACTTCAGGGTGCGGCCCGCAGGGCAGGCTCTGGGTCTGACAGCCGGCTCCATCGCGCGGCAGGTGCGCGCCTCGTTCTACGGCGCGCAGGCCCTCCGCCAGCAGCGGGGTCGGAACGAGGTGAAGGTTCTCGTTCGCCTGCCGGAAGAGGAGCGCGATCAGGAGTCCGACATCGAGAGACTCCTCATCCGGACGCCCGCCGGGACCTGGGTTCCATTGTTCGAGGTCGCGGAAGTCGACCGCGGACGCGCGTACACGAGCATCACGCGCCGCGACGGGCGGCGCACGGTTCAGGTGACCTCCAACGTCGAGCCGTTCGAGCAGACGTCCGTCGTTCAGGCCGGTCTTGTGGAGACAGTCCTGCCGTCCTTGATCGAGGACTACCCCGGCCTTTCGTACTCATTCCAGGGGTTTCAGGCGGACATCCAGCAGAGTCTGCGGGCGCTCGTTGCGGGCTTTGCGCTCGCGATGCTCATCTCGTACGCGCTCCTCGCCATCCCGTTCAAGTCCTATGTGCAGCCGCTGGTCGTCATGATGGCCATACCGTTCGGTATCGTCGGAGCCATCCTCGGCCATCTGCTCATGGGATACAGCCTGAGCATCATGAGTCTGATGGGGGTCGTGGCGCTGTCAGGCGTCGTCGTGAACGATTCGCTCATTCTCATTGACTACGCGAACCGGCTCAGACGCGAGGGACTCAGCGCAGGCGAGGCGATACACCAGGCCGGCGTGCGGCGCTTCAGGCCGATCCTTCTGACGACGCTGACGACGTACGGCGGGCTTGCACCGATGATCTTCGAGCAGTCGCGTCAGGCCAAGTTCATGGTCCCGATGGCCGTCTCGCTGGGATACGGAATCCTCTTCGCGACTCTCATCACGCTCGTGCTCGTGCCGAGCCTCTATCTGTTGGTCGAGGACGCGCAC
>CAZNHF010000020.1:0-20809 GCA_964572375.1 uncultured bacterium
CCGGAAGCAGCCACACGGGTCTCTCGATCGACGCAACGCTCGCGCGCGACCCCATTCTCTACCTCGCCGAGAACGGCCGCGCGCGATGGAGCCTGCGCAGTGATGCGAGCGAGGACAGGAACCTCGAAGTCCGCTTCCACGGGATCTCGCACACGGTCAACGCGGCGACGGTCGACACGACCGGCAGGGTCGGGATCGGCACGCGGACTCCGGGCGCACTACTCGCCGTCGAGGAGGACGGCACCGGTGAATGCTTTGAAGCCCTGAACACCTACTCGAGCAGCGTCGGCCGGGTCGTCAACATCGAACGCACCCAGCCGTCCTCGAACGCCAACGACATGCTCCAGATCAGGATGGCGGCGGGTTCGAACGACGGGGCCGAGTTCATCGAGTGCGAGCGCGGAGACGAGTATCCCTTCAAGGTCAAGGCGAACGGCAATGTTCTGACGAACGGCAATGTCGGCATCGGCACATCGTCAATGACGCCCGAGGCGCGACTCCACATCAGCGAGACCGCGAATGTGGACCCCGTGCTCGTTGAGGTCGGCGGCGAGACGATCTTCAACATCAGCGACATCGGCGGCGTCGGCGTCAACACGCTCGGCAGCGGGACCGGGCTCGAGGTCCACAACGTCGACGGGTACTCCAATGCGGCGCTGGTTGTCAGACACTACGGCTCCTACGGTGTCATAGCAGGTATCTACGCCCAGTCAGCCCCCGGATCGGGGGACAATCTCCTCTACATCCATACGAACAGCGCCCCGGTCTCTGACTTCCAGTACATAGAGTGCCACACCGGGTTCTCGACGGACACGGAGTTCAAGGTCAACGGCGGCGGCAACGTCTACGCTGACGGAGGCTACTTCGCCTCCGCTGATTTCTCGGAGATGCTCACGGTGAGTTCGGGCGCGCGCTCGGTCGAACCCGGCGACGTGATGGTCATCGAGCCTTCGCGGGACCGCTCGATCGCGATGTCGACCAAGCCGCACTCGACGCTCGTGGCTGGCGTCTACAGCACGTCCCCCGGGTTCGTGGGCTCACCGAGAGACTGGGACAAGGCTGTCGGTGAGGACCAGACCGGCACATTCTCGTTCGACGATATGGCAACGATGCACGAGGAGATCCCGCTCGCCGTCATGGGCATCGTGCCGTGCAAGGTGAGCGCGGAGAACGGACCGATCGAGCCCGGCGCGCTTCTCGTCACCTCGAGCACACCCGGCCACGCCATGCGCGACGACGCCCCGCCGGTCGGCACGGTCATCGGCAAGGCCCTCGGCTCGCTGAACTCGGGCACGGGCGTCATCGACGTGCTGGTGACGCTGCAGTAGCGCCCCATATAGTGAATCTTCTTCATCCGCCCGCGACCATGAAACCCTTTGGCCGCGGGCGGTGTCTATTAGTACGTAGCAGGCAGGATGGAACCTCAGGAGCGACCGGAGAAAGCCTCATGTTCAGCATTCAGGTCTACACGACCGACCAGAGCCCCAGGCGACGGGATGGATGGCTCGCCCGGCTTCTCAGACGGAGAAGTCAGGTGGAGACGGCCAACCGCCCCCTGGAAGGCTCGGCCCCGGACCGCTTCTCGGATCCCCCGACCGCGGGAGCGGAGCCTGAGCGTCCCTAGACGCCGACCGCCCTGCAGTCGCCATGCTTCTACTGCGCAAAGCGGCTGACCAGCAATCGACTTGCCGGCCTCCTCACGGGGGCCGGCAAGTGTATTCCGGGGCGTTCTGTGATCACGACGCGGCCCGCTGCTGCCGGCTCTACCCACGCAGAACCAAACACCAACCCTCTTCGAGCTGTGCCTTGTCCGCCTCTTCAGACAACAATGTGATGACGCTACTTGAGCAGCACGACCTTCCTTGCGTGGATGCCGCCTCCGGCGTCCATGTGACAAAAGTAGACACCTGACGGCACGGGATGGCCGGTGTCGTCGCACCCGTCCCACACGATCTCGTGCTCCCCGGCATCGTAGCGTCTTCCTGCTGCCAGGCTTCTCACGCATCTCCCTGACACATCGAACACCCGGAGCGTCACCGGACCCGGCGACTCGGTGGCAAAGCGTACGGTGGTCATCGGATTGAATGGATTCGGGTAGTTCTGCCTGATGCCGGTGGTTGCAGGGAGGTCGTGCTCGACACCCGTGCCGTCGTAGAACGAGCACAGCCCGTCGTCGAACGCAACGTCGGGCAGATGAACGCCTACGACGTCACCAAGCATTGAGAGTTCGCCAAAGACCAGTTCCGTGAAACCCATCCCGTCCGGCTCGACCAGCGAGGCGAAGGATATGGTCGCCAGACACCCCTGATCGATAGTGATAGGCTGAGTTCCTCCGGTCGCGTCGTACCACTCGAGTCTCAGCTCACCGGCGATCAGGTTCGAGGCAAGAACTACGCCCGGCTGTGGCGTGGACGCCGACAGGTACTGGAGAACCGAGTCATCAAACGCGACCTGCAGCGAGAGCGCGCCGAGAGACGCCGGGCCGTCGATTCGGATGGGAATGTCGACAAGGGGCTCCGTCGATGGGAGCACCGTGTCCGGTATCGAGACGATGACAGGGTCACGGCCGGTCTGTGCGAGCCCCGCAACCCAGTCGCCGTTCACGTCACCTGTCAGTCCCGCGGTGAAGTTCAAGGTCGCGTCGCTCTCGAGCACTGCAACGTACACGCTGTCCGGCTCGAAGACCCACTCGAGCGGAGAGGCGTATACACCGAGCGCAGCGTCGACGCAGGCTGCCGCATCGGCCGCCGTGATAGGCCCGTCGCCGGTCACATCCGCAAGCACGGGGGGCCAGACGCCGGTGAGCGGTTCGATTCCCAGAACATCGCGCGTGATGACGAGCGCGTCCAGCGAGTTGACGCTGTACGCATCATCGCTCTTCTCAAGCGTGAGCGAGTAGGGGCCGGCCGGCTGTCTCTCGAAGGCGTAGGCTCCGGTCGAGTCAGCCCAGGCTTCGACTCGAGCCCCGGCCAGCGTCAGATGCGCGGCGGGAACGCATCCTCCATCCGACCAGTACAGAACCTCCCCGGACACAACGCCGCCCACGTCGACGGTTGCCGTTCCGCAGACTCCATCGTCCCGCCACGTCACGTAGTCGACCGGTTCACCGCCCGCACCGACGAGCCCACAGAGAGCCTCGTCGAATGAGAGCTCCGCCACACCGGGACTGGACGCGTATGTGAACAGGATGTTGCAGAGCGGTTCATCGGTGGAACTCGCCGGGATCGGGTCAAGTCCTCCGGTCTCGTCGGTCCATGCGATGTAGACCGTGTCGTTCGACGAATGCACGCTGAAGAGCTCGCCCGGAACGAGGGTCTCGAGCCCCGAGTAGATGAGCAAGGCAGAGTCGTACGCGATCGCCATCGAGAGTTCACGAATGTCGCCTGGCCCCTGGTATGTCACGGGCACCGGCGTAGGGTCACCTGTCATGATCTCGGTGCTCGCGAGCCGGACCAGCGTGCTGTCGACAACCTCGACGTAGGCGTTCCTCACGGCGAATCCTGTGACGTCACCGTCCTCGAGCGTTACGAGCGCGACCGAGTAGATGCCCGGCTCCGCGTATGAGTGCACCGGGTGCTGTGCTCCGTCGTCAATGACGCCGTCGTCTTCGAAGTCCCACGCCCACGCCGTCGGTGAGCCGCTCGTCTCGTCGGTGAATGTCACGTCGAGCGGTACGACGCCGCGCAGCGGCGAGCCGCTGAACGCCGCGACGATACAGTTAACGTCGCCGGCGCCGATGAGCCCACACCCCGGTGCGCATGCGCACGGTGAATCACTCCTGAGGGTGAAGTCTCCGCCGTCCGGGTCGCAGAAGATCGGATCGTCCGCGAAGTTCCCGTCGGTACCGTACTGCCCGGAGATGGCGCCGACCCAGTCGCCGCCTGTGTTGCCGTAGATGTCGCAACAGGTGAACGCGCCCGCGTCCGCTACCGGGACGTCGTTGAAGGCGAACAGGCAGGCGTCAAAGATGGGAGCTGCCGCATCGACCGCGATCCCCGGGGCGGCCCCGCCGTGGTTGCCCACGAACGTGCAGCTTTGGAACGTCGGCGTTGCGCCGGCCGCCACACAGCCGATCGCACCGTCTCCTGTGGCGTCGTTGCCGGTGAAGACACAGCCCTCGAATGTCGGGGCGGAGTCATTGATCCAGAAGCCGCCGCCGCAGGCGCTTGGTTCGCAGTCATCGATGATGCAGTCACGGAAGATCGCGGCCGAACCGCCATCGACGCGGATACCGGCGCCCCTCGCATTGCGAATCGTGACACCCCGCACGACACAGGAATCACCCTCACCCGCCACACACCCGATGCCGTGAGTGGTGCCGCCCGCGTCTATGATGCACGCGGTCGGGTCGCCGCTCTCGGAGCGCAGATGGATGTCCTTGCCGTGGAAGTAGAGTCCCCTGTTGCCGGTCCCGGTGAATGTGCCATCCCCAAGCAACACCGTCCCGCCGTTGAGCGAGAAGTCGATGGCGGTCTGGATCTTCGCGAAGTCCCCCGACCCGTCTGGTCGAACCACGTACGTACGCGGGTCGCAGACGCCCGGCTCACACTGCAGCTCGCTCTCATACCAGAGGCCTCCAAGCGTCTGGCACTGCCCCTCCGTCACGACGGCGCACGAGTCGTCAAAACAGCACACGCGACAAGGCGGCCCAAACGACGTCGTTGCGACCTGGAAGTCGTCAACCATGATGCCGGCTCCTCCGGCGACGCCAGGGCCACAGCCATTCTCAGTCGTGAAGAACATCAGACGGAACTGCACGGAGTCGGCCGGAAGGTGCTCGGTGATGTCGAATCCATCCGAGAACGCCGTCCCCCATCCGCTGCACGCCTCGAAGTCCCCCCAGTAGGCCGCCAGTCCGATCCAGTCATCTTCAGCTCCGAACCTGACGTAGAACGCCCAGTAGTCATTGTCCACCGCCGGCACCTCCGCATGCAGCATGCAGGCGACGGTGCAGACCGTCGCGCCGCTGATGTCGACGAAGGGGCTTATCAAGCCGTTCTGAAGACCACCGGGGATGTGCGTCGTATCAGCGTCGCTTCCGCACCACCAGCTGTGCGGATCGGAGGAGGCGGGGCACCGCCGGTCGATGATGTGCCAGAGGTCGCCAGCCGCCCCTGGAATGCTCGGCGTGCAGAGACCGCCGGCGGAGGCGTCATCGTAGAAGTAGATCTGCCCGCCGTAGAAGTCGTAGACTTTGATATTGTCGACATGGAAAGCACCGCCGTTCGACAGGTACAACCCGTCCTCGTCAGACCACACTCCATCCGAGATGAACCGGAAGCGCGCCTCAACAGGGTTGTCCATGTCTTCAAGCGGGAGACCATACGCGCCAAGATCGGTCCATCCGTGCGCGCCATCGTACCCATCGTTCATGTCCACGAATGCGCCACCCTGCCTGGCCTGCACGAACGTGAAGTCGTAGCCGATCTCGGAGTGGCAGCGGTAGGCGAACGTGAGCACCGGATAGGTCGCCCCGCTCACGTCGACCGCGGGAAGCTCCAGCCGGTCGTCCCACGAGTTCCCGTACCCGCCATTCGCATCGTAGTCGAACGTACCGCACCAGTAGTGGTCGGTCCCGTCAAACGGCAGGTAATTGTCGATGTGGAAGTGTGCGGTCGCGGTCACGGTGTAGTCGACGTGGGTCCAGCCATTCTCGCCGCTCTCCATGTCGTCGAAGAAGTAGACGTCGCGCGAGGCGGAGCGTCCGACAGATGGCGGCGCGTCTCCAGGAACGGCGATCTGCGGCACTCCCGCCAGGCTCGCTGCGGCGGCGAGCAGCAACAGTGTCACCAGAATGAGTCTCATCGCTCTCTCCATGTGGGACCGGCCGACCGCGCCCGCACTGACAGCGAGGTCACCGGTCGATTCCATTGTGAGCGCCTATAGTACTTCTATGCTTATTATACCACGTCCTGCGTGCGAAAGCCACATCCCCGACCCACTCACCTGCCGCAGGACCGCGCTGCGCAGCATGCCTGGCGGTGTGGTAGTGTCGGCGCATGGTCGACAACTCCGACACTCCAGGCGCGAGCGCTTCGTGGGATAAGCCCGCCGCCGGTGGCCCTATCCGCCTCAAGACGAAGGTCCACCGCCCCTACCGCGGGAAGACCGTCCTCGAGTTCCTCTGCGAGCGGTTCCGTTATCATCCCAGAGAGACGTGGATCGACCGGATCAACTCCGGGAGCATCCGGCTCAACAACCGTGTCGCCACCGCTGATGACATCGTTGAGGCGAACGACATCGTCGAATACGAGATCGACATCATCGAGCCGGACGTCGACTTCCGCTACGAGATCCTCTACAAAGACGCGGATCTCATCGCCGTCGCGAAGTCCGGCAACATCCCCGTTCACGCCAGCGGTAACTACATCCGTCACACGCTCATCGCGCGTGTCCGCGACGACCTTGGCGAGAAGGTGCATCTCTGTCACCGGCTTGACCGCGAGACCAGCGGTGTTGTGCTGCTCGCGAGAAACGTGGAGGCACGTCGAGTCATGGGGCGCGCGTTCGAGGAAGGACTGGTCGAGAAGAGCTACCTGGCCGTCGTGCGTGGTGACCCGGCGAGTGACACATTCGAGAGCAGACGCGCACTGAGGAAGATCGGGAAGCAGCATCCGATACCGCGGACGGTCATCGATGAGCGAATGGGCAAGCCCGCGCGGACGACGTTCCGCGTCGTCGAGCGGCTCGGCGGCGTCAGCGTCGTTGAGGCCTCACCCGAGACCGGCCGCACGAACCAGGTCCGCGTCCACCTCGAGGTCGCTGGGCATCCGATCGTCGGCGACAAGACCTACGGTCTCCCTGCCAGACTCCTCAGGAAAATGGTCGCCGACCCGGACGACCCCGAGGTCCGTTCCCACCTCGTCCTCCCCCGCCACGCGCTCCACCACGCCCGCATGCGGTTCGCGCACCCCACGACCGGCGCCCCGACCGAGATCGGGGCGCCGCTGCCCGACGATATGAAGACCTTCCTGGAGGAGCGCCGGGCGGTGAAGTGATCCTGCTGGTGCAGCCCGACGATGCGGACTCCTTTCGGAAGACGCGCCGGGCAATACTGTGACCCGCGCTGCTACTCGAACCGCAGCGCGTCGATGGGATTGAGCATCGCCGCCTTCCTGGCCGGATAGAACCCGAAGAACACTCCGATACAGGCCGCGAACCCGAAAGCGAGGGCGACCATCGCCGGTGAGATGACGGTCGTCAGCCCCACGAACTCGTTGAGAACATACGAGATGAAGTACGCCAGTCCAGTACCGATGGCGCCGCCCGTCAGGCTCAGCACGATCGACTCCGCCAGGAACTGCGACAGGACGTCGCGCCCGTGCGCGCCGACTGCCATGCGGATGCCGATCTCTCGAGTGCGCTCGGTCACCGAGACGAGCATGATGTTCATGATCCCGATGCCGCCCACGATGAGCGATACGGCGGCCACGGCGCCCAGGAGCAGCGTCAGCACCTGCGACACCGATGACACGGTCTCCATCATCTCGGCCTGCGTGCGGACCTCGAAGTCGTCGTCCTCACCCCGGCCGAGATCGTGCGACTCTCGCAGGATGGCCGATGCCTCGATCTGCGCGGCTTCGCTCTCATCCAGCGTCCTCGCGCTCGACATGATCCTCGAGACGTAGTGCCCGCCCCCCTGCTGACCCGCCAGCCGGTAGAGGGCCGTCGAGGCCGGAACGAGAATGACGTCGTCCTGGTCCTGGCCCATCGCCGAACTTCCCTTCTCGTCAAGCACACCGATGATCGTGAACGGTGTGTTGTTGAGACGGACCCGCTCACCGATCGGGTCGGCGTCTCCGAAGAGCTCGGCAACCACGGTCGAGCCGAGCACGGCGACCTTCTCCTTCGTCTTCTCTTCGCGTTCCGTGAAGAACTCCCCGGATTCGACCTCCCACTCCTTGATCTCGAGGTACTCTGGCCAGACGCCGCTGACGGACGTGCTCCAGTTCCCATCGCCGCCGATGACCTGCACGCGCGTGCTCACGACCGGGGAGACGGCTGACAGAAGGGTGGTCTGGTCGCGCAGGTACTCGGCATCGTCCATCGTCAGACGGTTCTCCGATCCCGCCCCCTGACTGACACCACCCGAACTCGCGGTTGCCGGGAAGATAACGACCAGGTTGGCACCCATCGATGAGATCTGGTCCTCGATGTCGGCCGAGGCCCCCGTCCCCACACCCACCATCACGATGACCGCGCCGACGCCGATGACAACGCCCAGCGACGTCAGGAGACTTCGCATCCTGCTCCTGACGAGGCTCCTGAGCGCCACCTTGAGAAGTCGCTTGAAGTAGTTCATGCCCGACCTCCCACTCCGCTCACCACATCCGCTGCGGGCACCGCCCCGGCCCCGGGTACTGCCTCCGCCACGGTCACGACCCCCGAAGTCGGCGGGATCCCAAGGATCCCGGCCGCACTGCGCGTGATGGCAAGATCGGCGCTCGCCGACCGTCTGTCCCAGACCTGCCG
The DNA here is from genome assembly GCA_964572375.1 of uncultured bacterium. GTDB lineage: Bacteria > Joyebacterota > Joyebacteria > Joyebacterales > Joyebacteraceae > JAPEKQ01. The sequence goes on from CAZNHF010000020.1 coordinate 8,473, forward strand.
GTCGCTCACAATGAGCCCGTCGCGCATCATGACAATGCGCCTGGTGTATTCGGCAATATCGGGTTCGTGCGTCACGAGCACGACCGTGATTCCCTGATCGTTGAGCTCCTGGAAAAGAGTCATGATCTCGAGCGACGTCCTGCTGTCGAGATTGCCCGTCGGCTCATCGGCGAGGATCAGCGACGGCTTGTTGACGAGCGCGCGCGCTATCGCCACACGCTGCTGCTGCCCACCCGAGAGCTCGTTCGGCACATGGTCCATGCGATCGGCGAGCCCGACCTGCTCAAGCGCCCCAATCGCCGCCTTCCGAGCATCATCGGGGTGCACGCCGTGGTTGTAGAAGAGCGGGAGCTCGACGTTCTCGACCGCCGTCGTCCGTGAGAGCAGGTTGTACCCCTGGAACACGAAGCCGATCCGCTGGTTTCGGATGTCCGCGTAGGCGTCGCGCGAGAGCGAGCTGATGTCCTCACCGTCGAGCAGATAGGTCCCGCCGGTCGGCTCGTCGAGACACCCGAGAACGTTCATCAGTGTCGACTTTCCCGAGCCGGACGCCCCCATGATCGACACGAACTCGCCGCGCTTGACCTTCAGGTCGACACCATCGAGAGCGCGGACCGTCTGTGCTCCCATCACGTAGTGCTTCGTGAGTGCTTTGGTTTCGATGACCGCGTTCATTCGTCTCCTCCTCCGGCTAACCGCGGGGCGGCGGGCCGCCACCCATTCTCATCATCTGCATCGCGCCCCTGCTGTCGTCAGACTCACCGGCATCTGCGATGCTCGTGCCGCTGGCTGCGGAGATGATCTGGAGACCTTCGGTGATTCCGTCGCCGCTGATTTCGGTGATCTTCCCGTTCGAGATGCCCTTCTCCACAACAACGACTTCGAGTTCGCCCTCATTGTCGAGGTACCAGAGCATGACGGCGTTGTCCGGCAGCTCCGGTGGCCCGTCGCCACGAAGACTCGACTCCCCGCTCGAACTTCCACTCTCGCTCTCCGGGGTACTGGCCACATCACCGGCCCCGCGTCCACCCGTGCCAGAGCCGCCACCGCCGGCCACCCGCGTCTCGCGCATCTCTTCGAGCATCTCCACAGTCGGCTCGAAGCGGAGCGCGGCGTTCGGCACAGTAAGGACGTCCTCGCTCGCGTCCACAATGAAGTCGACGGTCGCGGTCATTCCCGGAAGCAGCAGTCCCTCGTGATTCGAGGCATCCACGACGACGGTGTAGTTGACGACGTTCGAAACTGTCGAGGGCTGGAGACGGACCTGCCGTACCGTGCCCTCGAATTCCTCGTCGGCGTATGCCTCGACGGAGAAGCGAACGTCCTGGTCGACGGCGACCTGCCCGATGTCACTCTCGTCGACGAGTACGTGGATCTCCATCTCCGCGAGGTCTTCCGCGATGATGAAGAGCGTCGGGGCTGACAGGCTTGCCGAGACGGTCTGACCTTCCTCGATGGCCCGCTCGATGATGGTCCCGCTGATGGGCGACTCGATCACGGCGTAGCTGTAGTTGGCACGGGCGCGCTTGAGCGACGCCTCGGCCGAGAGCACAGATGCTTCAGCGCTCAGATAGATCGTCTGCGTGCTCTCGAACTCATCGTCGCTGATGAGGTCTTGCTCATGCATGTCCTCCGCGCGATCGAGATCGTGCTTCGCCTCGAGGAGTTTCGCCTCGGCGGCCATGAGACCCGCTTCGGCTTCGGTCACGGCTGCCGAAAGCAGAGTCGTGTCAAGCGTGGCAAGGATCTGCCCTTTCTCGACGTGGTCGTTGTAGTCCACGAGCACCTCTTCCATGGTGCCGGTCACCTGCGTCCCGACATCCACGGTGCCGACGGCCTCAAGCGTGCCGGTCGCGGCAATCGTGCTCTCGACGTCGGTGCGCGACACCTCGACGAACTGGTACGTGGCCTCGCTCGCGTTGCCAGTCCGCACCGTCACCTGCCAGACAGTAAGGGCGGCCACGACGATGATTGCGAAGGTGATGAGTCTGCGCTTCATGGTCTTTCTCCGTGTGATGGTCCCAGGCCGCGGTAGCCATCTCGGTCGCTCGCGGCCAACTCCTCCAAGAGTCTCGGGACCCCTAGAGAGCAGACCATATACCAAAAGCGAATCGCGGTTCAGCATGGCGTGCCGAACCGCGTAAGTGATTGACCGCAATCGTTTTTGGGGATGCGTTGGTGTGACCTCGGGCTAGCCGCTGCCTGCCGGGCGCGCACTTCCTGCCCAATCAGAGGGTCGTGTCGGGCTCCGGGTGCGCAGGTTCTTCACGGCTCGCAGGGAATACCCGCTCGGACCTCCTGCTCGCGCAAGCCGCCCCGAGATGTGCGCCGAAGAGCACCACGTTCGTAACGAGATAGATCCAGAAGAGGAACGCGATGACGACACCGAACGAGCCGTAGACCACGTTGTAGCGGTTGAGTCCCGAGGCGAGGAAGAGCGCGAAGAGTTCGGTCACCGCAAGGCTTCCGATCGCAGCCCCCACTGCCCCGATAGCAGCGTCCCTCCAACGGACAGACGCTGCGGGGACGCTCCTGTATATGAGAACCAGAAGCACGAACGCAGACGCGTAGGCGACGAATTCCGTCCCGAACCGGCTGACGTCGGGGATCGCAAACGGCAGCCGCGAGTTCATTGCAGCGAGCCAGACCGGAACGACGCGAACAGCGGCACGCGCGGCGATGGCGAGTATCGTGAGCAGCGCCAGCACGGCGACGAGCGCGAACCCGGAGATCCTCGAGCGGAGCGCAATGAGCCTTCCGGTTGCACCCCACGCCCGGTTGAGGTGCTCGCTCAGAAGAGAGAACACGTTTGAGCCCGACCAGAGCAGCATGACCGCACCGACGATCGTCACCGGAGCGCGCGACTCCACGACGCGGAGCACATTCTGCTCGAAGAACGGCTTCGAGAAGGCCGGGAAGAACCGGATGATCTGCCGGAGCACGAACTCCTGGCTCTCCTGGCTCTCGACGAATCGGCTTCCAAGCGCAATGAGAATCAGGATGATCGGGAAGATGGAGACGATCGCGTAGAACGTCACACCGGCCGCCGTCTCGCTCGCCCGCTTCTCGAAGAACGAGTGAAAAGCCCCGCGCAGGGTCTCGAACGGTGAGGGGCATGTGTGTGTCACGCCGGGACCTCCGGGGTGTGCCGGGCCGCGAGTGCGCGCTTCATCGTCTCCATGGGCGGGTCGAGAGGTCAGTCGTACTCGTAGAGCGTCTGAACCTCGTCCGGTGTGAGCTCGCGGTTGAAGAACGCGAGCTGATCGATCCCGCCCGCGTACTGGTCGCCCCAGTGCGAACTGCCGATCTTGAGGTCGTACGCCGTCGCGCCCAGAGTCACCGGCTGAATCGCCGCGAAGGTGCTTGCGTACGCGCCATCAACGTAGAACGTCGCCGTGTCGGTTGTATCGTTGAAGCAGCAGACGATGTGCACCCAAGTGTCCTGACCGACCGGGACAGCTTCGTTCATATAGAGCGAATACGTATGGGTCCCGACATACAGATAGAGCGGCTCGCGTGCGGGGACCAGCGTCCCACCACAGCCGGACGACCACCCGCCGTCGGCGTAGCCTTTGTCGGCGAAGCAGTTATACGACGAGCTCTCCAAATCCGCGTTGAGCCAGACGCTGTACGAAAATGCTCCGGTGAAGTCGAGGTCCGGGTGATCCGCAATGGTGAAGAAATCAGCATCAGTGAGATAGATCGCGGATTGAGCTTCGCCATTGTGATCGCTGATGTAGTTCATCCGCAGCGCCGCCGTCCCGCCATGACCGTTCCCTGACGCGTCGGCCAGATCGCCGTTGAACTCGTAGAACGTGACGAGCCCCGGGATGTCGAACACATCCGACGTGTCATCCGCGTCTCCGGGGCCGCTCGACGAACTGCTGCACCCGGCAACTGCCAGGGTACTCAGGATGAGAAGGACGACACGCAGGCGCGACCACTTCATGGACGACCTCCTTGACAATGTGGAACATGATGATCCTGCACGCCTCGATTCTGGCGGAAGACGCCCACCGACACGACCTGCGGGCCCACAAGTCTCCCCGACGCCGAGCCATCTTAGCATGATGCTCTCAAGGCTGCCACAGCTGCGGAGCGTCGCGGGAGTTGGACGTGCGGCTCTGGCGCCCCCGACTGGCCCGGTTCGTGCAGTTGAATGCACCCGTGAAACGGCCCTTCTGGGCCGTCCTTGGCACTGGTATATAGAACGCACCTTAACTTTGGCGCTCTGCCACGTCTTATGGAAGGTGGATGCTATGCATAGGGTACTTTGCACCGCGCGCTTCGCTCTGCTCGGCATCGCTGTGATCGCAGCCACCGCCGCGACCGCGGTGGCCGACGTTGCGGTCACGACCGACGGAGGGATCGAGGTCACAACGTACGACGGCAGCGCCTGGTTCAAGCTCGGCGGCCGGATCATGATCGACGGCGGCTTCTACGCCGAGGATGAAGTCGTCCTCGGTGACGGCACCGAGCTCCGCAGAGCCCGCATCGACCTCGAAGGCGGCGTCGCGCAGAACTGGGACTTCGAGCTGAGCGCGGATTTCGCCGACGCAACCGCCGACGTCAAGGATGCGGCACTCTCGTACTCGGGCTTCGGTGCGACGACGATCACGATCGGCCAGCAGAAGATCCCGTTCAGTCTCGAGGAGCTCACGAGTTCCAAGCACACGACGTTCCTTGAGCCCGGACTTCTCAACGAGCTCGTCCCGGGCCGGAAGCTGGGCATCTCCGCGAAACATCACCGGCCTTCATGGACGGCCGCCGCCGGCGTCTACGGCGAAGCGTTCGATGCAAATGCCGACGACGAGGGCAACGAGGGATGGCTTGTCGCCGGGCGGGCGACACTCGCGCCGGTTCATGACGACCGCCACGCCGTCCACCTCGGCGTCCACGCGGCGCTTGAGACGCCGGACAGCGAGCGGAAGGTCAAGTACAACGCGCGTCCGGAGTCTCACGTCACAGACGTCAAGTACCTCGACACCGGAAAAATCAAACGCGTGGAGGACACGCTCACCTGGGGACTGGACGGCGCGGTCGTGATGGGACCGTTCTCTCTTCAGGTCGAGTACGCGGTTGCCACCGTGTCGCAGGAAGCCGAGGACGAGAGCAGAGCTTCGGGCGAAGAGTATGAATTCAGCGGATGGTATGCGTATGCGAGCTGGTTCGTCACGGGCGAATCCCGTGACTACAAGGTCGGCAAGGGCGCGTTCGGAAGTGTGAAGCCTTACGGAGACCGGGGTGCGCTCGAGCTGTCAGCTCGGTACAGCACACTCGATCTCAACGACTGCGGCGTCGAGGGCGGCGAGGAAACCAATATCACCCTCGGAGCCAGCTGGTACGCGAACAAGAACATCCGGATTACCGCGAACTACATCATCGTCGACAATGACGAACATGCGGATGCAGACGGCGACGTGGTCGGAGACGACGACCCTCACATCTTTGGTGTTAGGTGCCAGATCGGCTTCTGACATCCGGCGAATGATCCGAGGGTGTGACCGGACCGAAACCCGTCCCCCGCCGCAACGCAGTACGGCATGAGGAGAGAGCAGCATGAGACACGCTTCCGGCATGTTCGCGCTGGCAGTCCTCGCGGTGACTCTGTGTGCGGGTCCGGTCGCTGCTCAGCCGGCCGGCGCAGGGGCACCCGAGCGCCGGGGTGACGTCATCGTGATCGGCAAGGTCTCGGACAACCCGAGGAAGCATTACGACTACCTCAAACCGATGGCCGAGTACGTCGCATCGAAGATGGGCGATCTCGGGATCACGGGCGCGGAGGTCCTCATGGCGCCGTCGAACGAGGCCATGATCGAGTACCTCAAGGCGGGACGCGTCGACTGGGTCACCGAGACTCCGTTCTCCGCCGTCGTGTTCAGAGACGAGGCCGGCGCCGAACTGCTCCTGCGCAAATGGAAGAAGGGCGTGCCGACCTACACGACCGTCTTCGCCGTGCGGAAGGACAGCGGCATCACGACCCTCGATGAACTCAAGGGGCACACGATCGCACTCGAGGACGACGGATCGACGTCGGCGTTCTTTGCACCGGCGGCCGAACTCATCAGATTCGGGCTCAAGCTCGTGCGCCTCCGGACACCGAGGGACGATGTACCCCCCGACGCGATCGGATATGTATTTTCGCACGAGGAGATCAACTCGGCGATGTGGGTCTATCGAGGAATCGTGGACGCCGCCGCGTTCAACAACGGAGACTGGGAGAAGGAAGATCACGTCCCGACTGACTGTCGCATGCAGCTGAGCATCATCCACGAGACGGAGCTGATCGATCGTGCCATCGAACTCGTGCGCTCGGACCTCGATCCTGCCATCAGAGACAGGCTCCGAGACATCCTCCTGCATGCGCATGAGGATCCGGAGGCGACTGACGCATTGCGATCGTACCAGCGAACGGCTCGATTCGACGAACTCGGGGAAGAGTCAATGTTGCGCCTGGAATCCGTCACGGAAGCACTGCGCATCGTGCAGGAGGAGCTTGGCCTATGACACTGCGGCTCCGCGCACAGTATACGCTGGCCATCGGCACGCTCGTTGCTGTCGCATCGCTGACGCTAGCGAGCATTGTCGTCTACGCCTCGAGCCGGGCGTCTGCCACTCGCGCGGAGACTCTGACGCGCGCGTCCGGCGAGCACCTCATCGCTGAGGCCAACACACGCGCGACCGCGCTCTCACGTCTCATCGCATCGAACATCGCGAACGCCTACTACTTCTACGACATGGAGGAGATGGAGAACATACTCTCCACAGCCCAGTCGCAGCCCGACATCATCTCCAGCGTGGTATTTGACATGGACGGCGCCACGGTCATTGACGGCACCGGGTCGATGGCCGCATTCGGAGAGCAGGTCGCACCCGAGCTGCTCGCGGTCTTTGATAGCGCGGCCACCGGAGAGCCGATCGTCGAGCGCACGAAGGACGCCATCTACGTGACGCGTCCGCTGCAGCTCGGCAGCGACACCATCGGCGGCGTGACCATCGGACTATCGCTGGTAGAACTCAATCGGCGAATGGCACGGCTCGCCGCGGAGATCGAGACCCTGAACACCGAGGCCGCCGCCCGCGGCGTCCTCGCAGTCGCACTGGCCGCCCTGCTGACGATCGGCGTCGGCATTGCCGTGGCATCGAGGGTCGCAGATCACCTCTCGAGGCCGATAGGGGATGTCGCGCGAGCGGCCGCCGAGATCGGGAGAGGAGTCCATGCGGTCCGGGTCGAAGCCGGCGGCAGCCAGGAGATCGTGGAGCTGGTCGACTCCTTCAACTCGATGGCTCAGAATCTTGAGCGGACGACGATATCGCTGGACAAGCTCGAGGACGTGGTAGCTCAGCGCACGAGGCAGATCAGAACCGTCAACGAACGCCTGCACGCGGAGATCGACCGCCGCGAACTCGTGGAAGAGGAGCTCAGGCAGCACCATGAGGCTTTGGAGGGTGTCGTGGCCGAACGTACGAGGAAGCTGGCCGAATCGAACACCAATCTCAAGCGCGAGATCGCAGAGCGTTTGGAGGCCGAAGAAAGCCGCCGCGAGATGGAAGAGCGGCTTCTTCGTGGGCAGAAGATGGAGGCTCTCGGCATGCTCGCGGGCGGCGTCGCGCACGATCTGAACAACATCCTGACGGGCCTCGTGAGCTACCCTGATCTGCTGCTCCGCCAGCTTCCCGATGGAAGCCCGCTGGCGGAACCCCTCCAAACGATCAGGTCGTCGGGCGAGCGGGCGGGCGCCGTGGTACAGGATCTCCTCACGATGGCGCGACGCGGCGTGGCTTCGATGGAACCCCAGAACCTCAGAGCGGTCGTCGACGAATACATGGCGACGCCGGAATTCCACGTACTCGAAACGGCACAACCAGAGATCACCGTTCAGACAGATCACTGCGATGGAGATCTGTGGATCACCGGCTCGCGGGTTCACCTGATCAAGAGCATCGCCAATCTCGTCCAGAACGCCTTCGAGGCCATCCAGGGCAGTGGCTCGATACACATTGAGACACGAAAGACCGACGCCTCCGGCATAGACGAGATCACGGACGCCGCGACGTGCGCGGTCCTCGAGGTCACCGACACCGGCACGGGGATCAGCGAGGAGGACATCGCGAGGGTGTTCGAGCCGTTCTACACGAAGAAGAAGCTTGGCCGAAGCGGGTCGGGCCTCGGCATGGCTGTCGTGTGGGGAACGGTGCAGGATCACCGAGGGCACATCGATGTGACGAGCGTGCCCGGCGAGGGCACTACCTTCACTATCTCTCTGGCAGAGATCGAGGCACCGGCACATGAGTCAACCGATGCGAACCAGTCGCATGCGTTCGAGGGCCACGGCCAGCATGTACTCGTGGTGGATGACGTCGGCGAGCAGAGGGCGGTCGCCACGAAGCTGCTGGGTATGATGGGGTACCAGGCTACCGCAGTCGCGAGCGGTGAAGAGGCCATCGAGTTCGTCCGGAACAACGCGTGTGATCTCCTCATGCTCGACATGATCATGGAGCCGGGCATCGACGGACTGGAGACATACGCACGCGTACTCGAGATCCGGCCGGGATTGCCGGCCGTAATCGCCAGCGGTTTCGCCGAGTCCGAGCGCGTTGACAGGGCCCGGGAACTCGGCGCTGCCGCATACGTCCGAAAGCCGTATCTCGCAGTCGATCTGGGAGAGGCGGTCTACGCTGCCCTGAATCAGGAGTACGAGGTGGCAAGTTCCTCCACGGCGGAGACGCCGCGCACCTGACGTACAGCCCTCACCCACCGGGACCCGCGCAGCTACTTCCCAGGACACTCCGCAGCGACGGCCGGGTCAATGCCCTTGTCGCCGTAGGCCTTGTCATAATGCGCCGCGAAGTCCGCCGCAAGCTTTCTCGCGCGCTCCGCGAACGCGCCCTTGTCGGCCCAGGTGTTGACCGGGTTGAGGATGGACGCATCCTCGACGCCCGGACAGCTCTTCGGGACAGCGACCTTGAAGATGGGATCGATCTCATACTCCACATCATCGAGTTCGCCGGAGAGCGCGGCATTGACCATGCGACGCGTGGTCGGCAAGTTGATGCGCGATCCGACGCCGTAAGGGCCGCCGCTCCACCCTGTGTTGATGAGATAGACCGTGGAGCCGTGACGTTCCATGCGCTCCCCGAGCATCGCCGCATAGACATCCGGGTTCCGCGGCATGAACGGCTCGCCAAAGAACCGCGAGAACGTGCTCACCGGCTCGGTGACGCCCGTTTCGGTGCCTGCCAGCTTGCTTGTGTATCCCATGAGAAACCAGAGCATCGCCTGCTCGCGTGTCAGACGCGAGACCGGCGGGATGACGCCGTTGGCATCCGCGGTCAGGAACAGAATGGTCTTCGGATGACCGGCGGTCGACGGCTCTTTGATGTTCTCGAGGTAGCGTAGCGGATACGAGCCACGTGAGTTCGGTGTCAGACGGGCGTCGAAGAGGTCGAACTCGCCCCACGGGTACATCATCGCGTTCTCGATGATGGCGCCGTGCTTATCGACGTCGTCCTTGTGGAAGCAGGCACTCGTAATCTCCGGCTCCTTCGCAGGATCAAGATCAATGAGCTTCGCGTAGCACCCGTACTCGAAGTTGGCGATGCCGTTGTCGTTCCAGCCGTGCTCGTCGTCACCGAGGAGCGAGCGCGTCGCATCAGCCGAGAGCGTCGTCTTGCCCGTGCCCGAGAGCCCGAGGAGCAGGGCGCTCTCTCCATCGCTGCCCTCGTTGGCGCTGCAGTGGATGGGCAGAATACCCTCGCCGGGGAGCATGTAGTTCATCACGGTAAAGATGAGCTTCTTGACGCTGCCGCAGTAGGCCGAGCCGTAGACGACGCCGAGCCTGCGGTCGAGGTCGATGGCGACGGCCATCGTCGAGGTCCCCTTGAGCTTCGGATCGATGCGGAGCCGCCCCTCGTATCTGCCCGGATCGAGCTTGTGATACGGAAGGGCGATGAGCGTGAAGTGCCGGTCGCTGAAGCATGTCTGCTTGACGATGTCGTCTGACCAGGGGCGGAACATGTTGTCGGTGAAGAGCGCGGCAAGGGCGAAGTCGCCGATCGTGTGGACCGGGAGCGCGTAGTCAGCGTCGGCGCCGACGACACGGTCGGTCACATAGACCTTCTTGACCTCCGCGAGCGTCGCGAGCGAGTCCTCGAGCAGCATGTCGAAGGTGTCCGGCGCGAGCGGGATGTTATTCGGACTGTTCCAGTCAATCGTGTCCTGGCTCTCCGGCCGCTTCACAATGTAGGTGTCCTTCGGACTCCGCCCGGTCGACTCAGGCGGGGTCCACGTCGCGAGCGCGCCGCACGCGCTGGCGATGGCCTCGCCGTTCGCGACGGCGTCGCGGATCATCTGTTCACGCGGGATGTTCTTGAGCACATTCTGCCGCTTCGAGAGCAGATCAGCCAGCTTCTCTTGGAACGCCATGTCCGTCTCCGTGGTGCCGTGTGGATGTGCTGTCGGGCGGCCTCTGTGCGCCGCTTCCGTGGATTCTCAACCTCCCAATGCTATACCCCGCGAGCCGAGAAGTGAAGCGCGAAGGGCGATGTCGCCAGGGACGGCCCAAAGACGAAGGCCCGGGTGTCGCCCCGGGCCTTCGGGGTGGCCTGCTGAGTCCGCGTCTTCGCACGGCGCTCCGCCTACTCCTCCGGGGCGGCCGACTCGAGCACATCAGCCTCGGCCATGCTGGCCCTGACGGCCGCGGCTTGCGCCGGGTGGTAGATGGCATACAAGTGTGCTTGCTCGAAGTAGTCTCCGCTGTTCTGCCCGCTCGCCATCTTCCCGCTGATATTGTACGTGTATGTTCCCGCCTCCGGCGCGTAGCCGAGGTTCACGACGGCTTTGGACAGCTCGATATGGGAATCCGACGGCTCACCTGAATCGACCTCGAACATCTGGCAGCTCTGGCTCGCCACCTGGCCTGACGGGCTGCTGCCGACGCCCACAGACAGGAAATCATACGTGCCGTAGTCATGGCTCACGTTGATCCGGACGTTCGCTACGACCTGGATGTAGCCGGGCCCCGGCACAGAGGAGGGTTCTGCCAAGTCGCGACACCGCTCGCGTCCGACGTCATCCCCGCTGAACTCCCAGTCGTCGTCGACATCGACGCTCATCGTATCGGCCCAGACCGGCGCTCCCCCGTACTGGACCGTGTAGAGAATGAAGTGAATGTCGTACGTGCCGTCCGGAACGAGTTCTCCGGTGTCGTCGCGGAGTACGCCCTGGTACGAGATCTCATAGGGCGTCATCGCAGATGCTGTCGCCGCCGGCCTCGCAGATTCGCGCTGGGTGCGTACTGAAACGTGGCCCGCTCCCGCACAAGCGGAGGCCCGGACGCGATGCCCGGGCCTCACAGTGACCGTCTCCATCACCCAGATCAAGAGGGAGCCGCAGCGCCGATATCCCCCCATGCAGCTCGGAATCTCCGATTCATGGTCTTCGCGCGGCTCCCTCGTATTCTCGAGCACCGGTCTCTTCCAGGTCGCGGCAGCTCTCGTGTCGCTGACGCGCTCTGCGTCCATCGCTGACGCGCTCTGCGTCCATTGCTGACGCACTGCGCGCCGGCCGAGACCTGTGGTCTTCCTACATCAACTTTCCCCCACTGTAGACGTACGAGTCGCCGCGGTTCGCGGGACAGCAGAACGGGGTCGTGACACTGTTCTCGCGCGCGACCTCCTGGGCCTCGATATAGACGTGCTCCCGCCCGCCACCGTGCGTCGGAACGATGAGCTTCGGCTGGAAGGCATCGATCGTGTAGAGATTGCCCTCACGAAGCGCGTCCGGGTCGTGGGCATGGCATCCGGTCACATTGACAAACGCCATGTCGAGTTCATCAATGAACGGAGCAAGGTAGTCAATCTCCGCGAAGTAGTCGTCGCGTTCACCGTCCGCCCAGCCCGCATGGTCGCCGGCGTGATAGAGCACAAGACCGTCGACCTCAACGAGGAAACCGACGCCCGCATCGTTTGCGGCGATGGTACGGATGTCCATCCCGTCGAGCTCGATGTGCTCGCGCGGGCCGATGTACTGGTACTCGGGTCCTTCATACCCGGCCTGCCGGTACTGCGGCTGAAGCTCGGGACGGAACCCGAACACGTAGGTGACGTTCGGAAGCGTCTCGACCCAATCGAAGATGACCGGATCGAAGTGATCACCGTGTTCGTGCGTAACGAACACATAGACGTTCTCGTCGGCGATCTCCGACGGGGCGATGCAGCCGTTCGCGAGACACGGAGTCTCCGGGAACAGACCGCCCGGCCAGTAGTCGAAGATCATGAAGTGCTCGTCCGTTCTGATCGCCCAGCCGCAGTGCCCGAGATACCACATCGACGCCTC
>CAZNHF010000021.1:0-16970 GCA_964572375.1 uncultured bacterium
GGAGCCAGCCGGCGAGGAGCCGCTCGGCACACCAGCGTGAGTGCTCCATTCGGCCAAGGAGTTCGATCTCTTGTGGCTCGAACGACGTGACGAGTTCTCCAGCGCCGACCTCGTTCGCTTTCTCATCTGCACCCACAATGTGGCACCCGATCGCCCGCAGCTTCACCGGAATGTGGTCCGCTGACGCTCTGCCCGAGTTCTTCAGGTTCTCGTCGAGTCTCTCCCACGGCTGCATGCTGTCATCTTCGGGCGACCGCCCCTCTGCGAGTCGCTTGGCAACGTAGTCCTCGTGAATGGCTCTTGCGAGGACGTCGAGTTCCTCCTGAAGCAACGCTTCTCTGGTGCAAGCTCGCGCGAGCGTGCCGAACGCGTGAACTCTGGTCCACGTGTCAGCCCCGTGCTCATCCTCGAGCAGTGTCGCCAGACCCGTGTCGTCCGACATGCGAACGAGGAGGGGGACGCGATGGTTGTTCAATCGAGAGAGCACTCCAAGCGCACACGAGAGACCTCTCGAGTCATCGTCGAGACACACGGCGATGGTGGCGAGGGCGTTTGGTTCATCGGTCCAGCCGCGGATGCGGTTGAGTACAGAGGGATCCTCAGCATCGGCTTGAACGAACTCAAGCCTCAACAGCTTCTTGGCCTCGGGATGCTCCCCCACGAAGTCCCGTTCCCTGACATCGGCCACCCGGTCAATCGCGGTCACCCGGAGCTTTCGCCCATTCGCAAAGCATCCGGTCCTCGCGGCCTGAAGAGCGAGGCTCTCACCCATACCACCGAAACCGATAATGATGAGATGGGCGTCACGCAAATCGGTCGGTGCAATCGGCTCGTAGTCAAGTGGATGCTCGTGGAACAACTGCCGCGCGCTCGTGTTGTACGTGTTGAAGATCGCTGCTGCGAAACTCCCGTTGCTGCGCGATAGGATGCGGTGCTCCTGGAGAAGCGTCGCGAGACGAAGGTCCGCAATCTGGATCGAGCACCGGACCGTCCCGGAAATCCTGGAGCTGCGCTCACGAACAAGTTGGTAGGCCCGGACAGCGACGCTCGCGTTCGTCCCATCGTCACCGGTGACGGCGACGACATGTGCGGCGCGCACGACGCGCGCCCGCCGAAGGACATCCAGGTCCGTCGCGTCACCGACGATCACCGCGATCCCCAGACTCTCCGCCAGCGTCGCATACGGACCGTCCGGATCATTGTCAACAGCCACGACCCGGTCGCCACACTCTCTGAAGTCGCGCGCCAGCTGCATCCCGCGACGCCCGAGACCACAGACAACAACATGGTTTCGGAGACGGCGAAGCTGCAGAATGCGGATTCGTTCGCCGAAGACGAAGATGAACGTGCGGACAGCAGCCCACGCGGCCACGACGGGCGCGAGGAACCGGACGACGTTGAGCTCAAGAGGAATCGGCCCGGGGACGGGTCCGGACTCGAGCGCGAAGAGCTGGAGGGCGACGTATAGGTTGTGCCACCCTGTCACCGGCTGGCCGCGAAGCGCATAGTAGCGCGAGAACCCCAGCCAGCCCAGCCCCAGCGTCACGATGCCAAGAGCGAGAATGACCCACCACTGCCTGGAGCTCTCGCGAGACTCCGATGCGCCATCGGCGTTCCGCGGCTGATCCCGATTCGCGGCCGCCATCAACTGTCCCGACCTTCACTATGCGAGCTGGGAAGTTCGACGATGGCATAGCCCAGATCGCTCGCGATCTCCCGGATGCACAGCGACAGATCGCGGTCGATCTTCTTCTCCTTCTCGGGCAGTGCCGTGTTCTGAATGGCGGCTGCCAGCTCCGGAGCGAGCGCCCCCAGCTCTTCATCTGACAGCTTCCTCCAGGGACGCAGGTCCGGGTGCTTGAGCTTCGCGTTGTCTCGTTTCGCTCCGTACGTCCAACCTGCCGCCACCCTGGCTTTCATCCAACGCAGGTGCTCCTGCTCCGCCATCTTCTCGACATCCGCCGGAGTGAATTCCACTGGCGCATGGCCCCCGCGGGCCGGGACCATCGTCAGGCCGACCGAGGCGAGTTTGTGCGGGATGTCGCGAACGTTGCTCTTGTTGTCCTCCCGCACGTCTGGCGGCAGCCCCTTCCAGAGTGTGTTCATCGGCCGTCTCTTGCTCGGGGGGCCCACGCTGTCGCAGTAGGCCTTATGGATGCGCTTCGCCGAATTCTCCAGCACACCCGGGTCGGAGAAGTCGGGCTGCTGCGCGAGCGCGAGAAACTCAAGGCCATCCACGTGAACGTCAAGCTGGTCCCTATTGGGCAGCGATGACCGCTCGAAGCTGTCCCGCCCCCAGAGCGCGCTCATTGTGATGATGGACTCCAGCGAACGGACGCCGTGCTTGTACTCCGATGTCTGGAGGAACGCGGAGAGCACACCCGGATCGATCCGCAGCTCGCCCTTACCCTTTGGCTTCGTGAAGAGATGCGGCGCGTGAACTCCCATCATGCTCCGCAGGACCATCGCACGGCGGATGATGTAGTGCGGATCTACTTCCGGCAAGAGAGCATTGAGCGGGTTGGGTCCGAGTACGTCCATGTAGCCCTTGAGCCTGCTGACAAAGTCCGGCCCCTTCTGAGATGTCTGATCTGAGACCGCCTCGGAAAAATGCGCCAGGGTCGGACTGGTGCCACCAGCGAAGACGAAGATGGCGCGGCCAACGTGATGTGTGATCTGACCGCTCTGGAACTCCCCGTCCTGCATTGGAGCCAGGAAGTACCTCAGCCAGGCATACTCGAATCCGTCCTGGCTAGCGTCAAACTCATCCCAGAAGACGAGAGGCATCTTGCCCGAGAGCCCGACGTCGCGCACCTGGTGGAACGCATCGATGAGATCGGCCGGGGAATCGAACTGCGAGAGATTGAAGGTCATCGGCACGATCTCGGGGGAGATTGATTTTGCAACCTGCTTCACGCCGAACGACTTCCCGGAACCGGGAGGACCGAATACGGCGACCGAGATAGGCGTGTCACTCTCGTCCATGCAGTACTCCGCAAGCATCGCACGGAGGCATCTGTATCCCTCGATCTCGCGTCGGTCGGCAGTCGCGAGTACGCCGAACCGGCCAAGTGGCGCGCCGTCGAGCGCCGGACTCAAGCCGTTGACCACGACATCCCTCGCCGTCCGGTAGAGCGTCGTTCCCGCGCGCGCGCACGTGTCGTCCAGAATGGACCAGAGCCGCGGACGAAAGGCCGCGGCCGCTGGGCGGCGTGTCGTCTCCCGTGTCTGCATCGGATCCTTGACCTCGCAACATGAGAGCGGCTTGCCCGCCTCGTATTCCCCGGCGAGCGCGTCCATGATGATCTGAACCGGAAGTTCCGGCCATTGCGGCTCATCACCAATCAGGCAACGACCGTATCCATGTTCATGAAGCGCGCGCATGGCGGCGATACCAGACTGAATAGCAGGAAGAATGTCGGGGGTCTTCGAGTTCGGATCCAGCGCAAGCCGCCGACAAAGACCCGCGGTGAGGCAGTTCGTGAACCCGATCATCCCGCCGGGATACTGCCGGTCCCACTGACCCTCGAAGCTGCTCGGATCGAACACGAGATGACACTTCCGGCTCTCGTCCCCGGGGGCGGAGATCCAGAGGGCTCCTGCCGTGCCGAGCGACACGACGATGTGGGCACACTTCGTCAGAAGCGCAACGCTGCTGCTGTTCGTCAGCTCCCAGAAGAGGTCCTGTGCGGTCCGCTCCCACGAGAGTTCACGACTGACGTGCGCCTTGGTCTTTCGCAAATCGTCGACGGTCATGACGGCAATGAGTCTCTCGGGCATCTTCCTGGTGAGGTGATTGAGGAGCTCCCCCTCCACGACCGGACTCGCCATCTTTACGATGACCCAATCCGGCTTGCTTCTCCCGGTGATCGCCTTGGGCCACAACGCTTGATTGTCGCGGAACCCGAGGTTGGCATCATCCAGCACGACGATGTCCGCGCTCTCGGGTACCCTCTTGAGGACGAGGTGTTTCGTTGCAGCTCCGATATCCATTTTGTCCAGCCCAAGGAATCTGGCGACGCGCCACACCTGCTCGTCCGGCTTGCCTCTGCCGGTCCGCTCGCCGTGCGGAGCCCACAGGGAATAGGAGTGGTGGTACGAAGCGCTCCCAGGATGAACTCCGAGAAGGTCAACTGATGGACGATACACCTTCAATCGCGCCCGGTCCTTCGCAGGAAGCGATGCCTCGACACCTGCCACCAGCTCGCCGAGCATGGCAGCGCCACCAGGCTGCGACGTGATGTGCGAGGTATCCCGGGCGTTCCAGACAAGAGGACCTTCTGAGCGCTCGGCGCTCAGCTGGGCGACGTTCCAATCAACAGTGACGTCGCCGGTGACGATGATGGTGCTCACAGTCGCTCTGGTCTTAGCCAAGACAGGACCTCCCCGCGGATGCGGTTCTAGAAATCGAAAGCGCTCACATCGTGTCAGATGATCCCAATAGGCATGGCACGCTTCGTGCCTTCGAAATAGCACACATGCCGGTCCATACCTTCCGACAACACCTCGGTCGGAATGCTACTAGACGACAGGTGTTGGGCTTTCGCCAGCGGCCAGTACGACGATGTCGCGAACGCGCACGTCGTTAAGAGAGGATCCAAAGTCAATGGCCGCAGACAGTTCGTGCTGGATGACCATACTTGTACCGAACTAGCTGCTGCCAGACCCAGGAACCCCCCGAGTCTTAGCTGCCTCAATGTATTCCGAGAGCTTCTCTTCGAGATCACATATGGACGAGTATTCCAAGTGCTGCTGCCCCAGGAGATTGAATCGCAGGGTCGACTCGTCACCTGTGATAATCAGCGTCGGGCGGCCATACCCCCACGCCAGTCCGATCTCAAGATAGACGTTCGGGTTTGGCAGCGTAACATCAGCGACGACAAGAGACGCTGATCGGATTCTCGACTTGACCCACTCCATGACGTCGCCGGTGAAGACGGTGTGCTGCGCCCTCTCACAGAGGAACCCGGCGGCCCGCACCTGGCGCTCTATCGCAATCTTGAACGTGTCCTCCATATGGAGCGGGTCCTTCTCTTTCTTGGGATCCAGAAGAGGCATGACCACGAACACGTGTTCCTTCGGGAACTCCGGACTCCCTGCTGTTTCGAGCCTCTCCGCGATCTCCTGTTGCTCCTCAGCGCTCTGCTCCTCGCTGCCAGGAGCCAGAACGCCGTCGGGCAAGATACTCTTCCTCATCGATTCAACGAGCGTGCATGTCGCCTTATCCTGCTCAACGATCGTGATGCGCTTGAGCGCTGCGGGGAACGTCCCCTCGTTGACCGCATCGAGAAGTCCGGCAATCTCCGCGTTGAAGGACTCTTCAGGATCGAGCCCATAGCCGACGCCCTGCAAAGTCATGAGCAGGTGTTTGGTGTCCGGAGCCGACTGGCTCAGAGCCACCATCACATCGTACGAGAAGCGCCGAATTCGCTCATACTCGAACCCGGCAAGAGATCCAACACCCACGAAGAGCAGTTGGTCCGGGTCAATGCCCCGAGGGGACTTGAGGAATACACAATCGCTGACTCCCTCGGGAAGTGGCTGCGCGCTCCCGACCTCTTCGGTAAGCCTGTCGTAGAGCTCCTTTGCCAGTCCGAGCAGTCCCTGCGGGAACTCGAGAGCGAGCACATCACCATGCACACACAGCACATCTGCGGGTAACACCTTGACATCTATCGTCCTGTCGCCTTCTTGCATGGCAGCCCCCACAAGAGCTCTGTTGCAGCACTAGGCCGCACCCTTCAGAGCATCATCGATAACTGTCCTGACGCAGGACTCCAAGCGCCCAAGATCGTGGACCCGGTCGCCCATGGACTCCACGGCCTCTCGCACGGCCCGCAGGCCACCAGCGATGACGACGACACGCAGGAGATGAAAGAACGTCGCTTCGTCAAAGGCCTCCTGCAGAAGATGGCGGAGTGGGAGTTCCTCGTGTGTGCTGGGATCGCCCCGCTCAACATAGCATCGTGCCAGCATGCGAGCGACTCCGGGCACGTCACGAGGCAGTTGCTCCAGGTAGTCAATCCTGGAAGCAACGTCTTCGATCCGTTCGATAGAGCGAAGCACAGTCGCGGCGATGGCCCGCGACTCCTCCTGCCGAGGCTGCGAATCCCTGCCGCCCCGAACGTTGACGAGGCTCGTGAGCGCCAGGGTCAGAGGTCCCAGTTCGGCATCGAGATCGATATCGCGCCCGGTGCGTGAAACGGCGCTTGCCCAATCCACGACGAGATCCGCCATGGCTTCATCCGTCATCGTCTCGGCATCTATGCTGGCGAGCACGGACTCCAGGACGGTCGACGACTCCTCGTACGATTCCCCTTTCATAAGAACGGTACCAACAAGAAGCCGGACCTCCCGAGCGCCCTCCTGCGACATCGCCGGCAGCAGTTGCACTACCTCGTCGTGGCGATCGGGGAATCGGGCAACAAGGCGGACAAGCATCTGCCCGAGTTCCCTCGTGATGTCAGGGCGATCGGACTCCCTCGGATTGACGCGGGCCTCACCGAGTGGAAGGTGTTGGCCTTTCGACCAGTCGCAGGACTCCCACCAACCGAGTGGTGTTGTGACACTGAGCATGCCCGCAAGCAGTTGTGGTGCAACCCACTGCGTGCCCTCTAGGAAGGACATCCCATCGGCAACGGTCGCGACGTGTGCGACGGCGCTTCGCCAGTCCTTCTTCTGTGTCCGCAGTATGCCGAGCGCCTCCTTCCACAGCAATCTAACCACCGTCGCCGAATCCTTAGAGGACTCCCGCACCAACGAAAAGAACTCCAGCGCTCGACTCGCGTCATCGGCGTCCATTTGCCTGAGCTCGATTCGGCCGGCGACTTCGGCGATCAGTCTCTGGGCGTCCGGGCCACGCGTCGAGACACTGTTGCGCCATGCAGACTCAAGCAGCCACAGCTGCTCGGCGGGGTCCTCACTCCCCACTGCTTTGCGTGCCCTATCGACCTTCTCTTGTGAGTCGCTATCTTTGCGCCTGGCCCCTACGGCGAACCACACCCCCGCGATGGTTGCCCCAAGGAGAATGCCGCCGATGCCGGCCAGCAGTCGGTGCTTCCTGAGCCAGAGGATCATCGCGCCGAGCCACCCTGGTCCTGACGGAATGTCGTCATCGCTTCGCGCCCTGACGAGTTCGTCCCGCTCGTTCCAACTCTCATTCTGCTCGGCACGTGCTATGGCGGCGCGGTAGGTCACCCGCAGTGTTTCGGTGTACGCCTCGTAGAGCGCCGTGCGGTCTAACCGACGAAGCTCTCGGTACGCATCCAGCTTTCCGCCGTGGTCGCGAACACGCGACGAGATGTCGGCGGCGCGCTTGAGCTCCTCAATCTCCTCGATGCGACCGGCAACGAAGTCACGCTGGTCGAGCAGCGCGCTGTCGTACGGAGGTTCAATCAGGAGCTCGGCGATGCAGCCGGATGCGTAGCGCCACTCGCGCGAATCGACTGCCGCCCGCAGGCGCGTCCTCAACACCTGACGCCGCTCCGTCTTGGCATCGACGAGGCGTGACCGTAGAGCACGGGTTCGGGAGTCGGATCCGGCGAGAGCGTCCACGTGGCTCAGAAGCGCAAGACACTCGTTGTAGCGACTCATTGTGGCCTCGCTGGCGGCCAGAACCGTGCGTGCTTCCGCGTAGCGTGTATTCTTGAACGCCTCGAGTTGTTTTCTCGCTTCCATGGCTTCCTCTGAGGCGATGTCTGCGAGAACGCTACGGCCGCCGCGCTCGAGATGGTCAATGCAGTTCTCGAGCGCCGCGATCCGTTCAAGCATATGCTCTTCGTCAGAGGGGATGCGGTGCGCCTCCCAATCGAGGATCTGCCCGAGAAGCCCATGCGCACGTCGTATCTCGGTCTGCTCACCTGCAATGCCGAACGCGCGATCGATACGTTGTTTCGCCGTGTTGGCATACTGCTCGTGGAGCATGCCTCGCACAACGCAGTCGGCGTAGTTCAGCAACAAACCAACATCGTTCGGGCGCTCCTCGATACATTCATCAAAGAGTACAGCAGCCTCTCGGAAGTCCCCGGCGGTCATCGCGTCGAGACCCTCATAGAAGTGGCACTCCGCCGCAGCGGGCGCGAGCGGCAGGGCGAGGAGCGCTGCAGTGATTGCCAGGAGCAGCGAGTGTGTGTGAGAGCGGTTCATGTGATGTCGTCTGTTGTAGTGTGCTGTTCGACTACCTTGCGCCATTTGTTGAGATCGGTGTTTGCTCCGAAGACTGCCCCCGCACTGCCAGTGTGTCCGCATCGTCGCCGAAGAGCAGCGGCTCCACAAGCTCGCTATCCTGCGAGCACCCTACCAGCAGGAGCAAACCCACGATGACGGCAACGAGGGCCGTATTGCGCATCTTCATATCATCCCCCGGTCGATGTTGCCTGGAACCCGATGCCGAACTCCCACCAGCCGGTGTGAAGCTCGTCGATGCTACTGCGAAGACGCAGGTTCAGCGCGCCGTGCACGTATCCGATCGTCCAGTACGTGAATTCGTTCGCGATAGTGATCGCATCCTGCAGTGTGTCGTAGTCCTGAAGCGTGCCGTCCTCGGATACCCACTCCGTGCCCGGTCGGACAAGGAAGACATCCGCCGCCCGTCCGACGCCGGCGTAGGGGTAGATGGCAGCACCACTCCTCGTTCTGGACGTCGGCACCATGAACGCAAGCTCCGCGGCACACGAGGCACGGTGAATCCAGTCCACCGGGATCTCGTTCCCGACGCCATCGATGAACGTCGCAGCCCCATCTCCGCCCTTCGCACCGTATGACGTGACTCCATACCCGCCCTCGAGCTGAATGCGAAGATAGCCGATGCACGCACCGAGGCCGAGAGTCCCGGAATGGCAACCGCCCGAGAGCATTCTGAGATGATCATTGGTCGGTGCGGCATATGAGTAGCCCACCCCCCAATGAACATCCGTGTAAAGCGGTCGCAGCCGTGATTGCCGAACGCGCGATTGGCCGGCGTGCGGGTCCACATGTACGTTCTGCACGCTCAACCCAGCCTCCCACCAGCCGGTGGCCGCGTCATCAAGTCCCCCTCGGAATCTCGCGTTGACTCCTCCCACGGTGAGCCCCGCCGTCCAGTAGCGATGGTTGTTCTCCACGGCGATCGGGTCAATGATCGTCTCGTAGTCGTGTACGTCGCCGTCGGCACCGACCCAGGGCTCGAGCGGTCTTATGAGAATCGATTCAAAGCGGTACCCGATTCCCACGTAAGGATAGATTCCGTACCCCTCGCGGGTGCGCCCCAGGGGCAGCATGATCGACGCATCGCCACCGATACCGGCACGCCGAATCCAGTTGATGCCAATCTCGTTGTCGCCACCATCGACGAAGGTGATGGCCGACCGCTCCCCCCGAACCCCGTATCCAGTCCAGCCGTACACCCCCTCCAGCTGCAATCGGAGGAAGTGCAGGGAGACTCCGAGATCCAGCGAGACCGAATGACAGTCCGACACGATG
This sequence comes from uncultured bacterium, assembly GCA_964572375.1. Taxonomy (GTDB): domain Bacteria; phylum Joyebacterota; class Joyebacteria; order Joyebacterales; family Joyebacteraceae; genus JAPEKQ01. The sequence goes on from CAZNHF010000021.1 coordinate 9,460, forward strand.
CTCTCGAAGGGGTCGTCCGTAGGCACGCCGTACCAGTATCCAAAACCGTAGTGGAAGTCCGCATAGAGCCTCTTGGGTTCCGACCTCGCCACGTCGCGCCCCAATTTCGCAACTACCGGACTGGGCTTGACCGGCTCTCCGACGGGCAGCGACTCCGAATCGGGCGTCTTCCGATGTGTGTGGGACGTTCTTCGCCGCGGTTCTCGCTCATCGGCCTGCTGGACGGGCTCCAGGGCAAGCCGGATGGTCGTGAGTGGGCTCTCGTGCTGCAGCGAACTCTTGACGGATTCGTATCCCTCAAGTTCCGCGCCAAGCTTGTAGGTGCCGTATGGACAGCTGCTCAGGGTGACGGGAGCTGGCCCGAGCCGCTGTTCACCCGACATGATCTCCGCGCCCAGCGGGGTTGAGCTGACGACGATATCGCCAGCAAGGCGTGGCGTTTCGGTGGTGATGAGCTCCTTGGTTTGCCCAAGCGTGAGATCGTTCGCGCGAATGCGCTTCACAATCTCGCCGGAATCCGCGTCAACGATCTCGAGATCCGGGGTGAGCTTATTGCCCCTGACCTCGATCGCGCCGCGAAGCAGAAACCGCACCCTTGGCTCCTGATCCGGGAACAGAACCACTGTCATGACATCGGACTTGAGCAGTTCATCGCAGAGATACTTCGTCAGCTCCTGCGGCGTGCCCGTGTCCAAGGCGGCAGGATCTGAGTCATTAACGACGAACGCGGTGATACCCAGCGCGACAGGGTCTGTAATAGCAATCGTTTCCCCTGCGCAGGGTCGAGTGATGCACAGCGACAGGCAAAGCAACGTCGCCGCAAGAGAAGCCGTCCAGCGACCGCTCACAAGCGACCTCCTCAAGAGTCGCTAGACCCCGCTTCTGCTGACATCCTCAACAACCCCGGCGCTCGGTATGTGATCAAGCAACGCGCGGTGACCGTCATCGAGCTCCCGCGAGAACGACTCCAAACGCCCCATCAACTCGATCACGCGGGGATTCGGCTCCTCTCCGAAGTGCTCGTTATGGAAATCGCTCAGCACCACGTGCTCCAGTGAGAGCCGCTCCCGCGCGTAGTTGCGGGAGTCAAGGTACTTCTCACTGGCGTACGGCCCGCCCTCATCGTAGTAGTGCCGGAGCAACGCCTGCGCGTACTCCATCTGGCCATCGCGACGCAACTCGCTCATCCTCTTCTGGATCGCCTCGCTGATCGCCGCCTTCGTTGAGGCCTCGTCCATCAGCTTTTGGATCGCAGACCGCCGGATGCCCAAGGATGCAGGCCTGAGGATGCCGTCCTTCATCCGCATATACGAGTAGATGCACCGCGTGCTGGTTGTTCCTGCGATCTGCTCGTTGCGCGGCTTGATGACGCCGAGCGCGAGCCCGATCAGGAATACCTCCATCGCCTCGCGCTGACGGTTCACGTCCTGAGACGTCTGATGCACGATCGAGGGAAAGAGCCACTCCTTGCGCGAGATGTGAAGCCGGTCGTTGCCCTCGATGACGCTCTGTGTGTAGGCGTGATGGAGACCCGGGATAGCTGCACCGAAGCACAGCGGGAATCCCGCCATCTGTGTGAAGAAAGCCACCGTGTGTTTCTCCCGCGCCTGAGCTTTCGCGGGTGTGGAGAACCGCGCGGAGACGGCGTTCTCGACAGCCTTCTTGAATTCCTGGAATTCAACGCCTTCCGACTCGGGGTACGTATAGACGATAGTCGTGTGCTCTGCCTTGCTGTCGCTGAAGGCCGGATGGCGCGCGTACCAAGGCAGAGCCCGTCCGACGAGCTTCTCGATTATCGTCTGGCGGGTCGCCGGATCCGTGACCTTCTCCGTAAACACGTTGACCACGTTTACCTCGTCCAACTTGCCGAACTCGCCGAGCGCGCGGCTTGCCAGCTCGGTCTCGAACCGCTCGCTCCCCCACTTCGAAGCAACCCGGGGGAAGTCGTAGATGCTCAGGCCCTTTTCCTGGCTCCCGCCTATGTCGACGCGCATGTCCTCAAGCATAAGCCGAGCTCGCTTGACGCACTCCTGGTCGATCTCCTCATCGCCCGCCGGATACGTACCCAACAAGGAGAAGGGAAGGTAGCGCTCGCGAACGTCGCTCGTCTGATAGGGGCACTCGTTGAGGGAGCTGACTGATTCCTGCGCAAATTCAACCGCCCGCATCGCGAACTGCTCGCTGAACCGCAGAAGTTCGGTCTGCGTCCGCTCGAGCTCTGCCGCAAGCTCCTTGCAGTAGTCGCCGAGTTCGCGACAGACGTCGATCGCGTCATCGAGGAAGCGCACGTCGATCACGCCGGTCAGCCACTCCCTGATGCGAGCGCAGCAGGTCTCAATGTCGTGCTTGATCGTGATGTCCTTCAGAAGGGGGGCCTGCATTGGATTCCATCGCTCATGCTCGGAGAGCGCAAGGACCGATGAATCAAAGTCGGTTCTGGCGACGCCCAGCTCCTTCTTCGCATCCGCAAGCTCCTTCGTAAGGAGCGGCACGAGCCCCTGGGCCTCGCCAACGAGATACCGGCGCATGCCCTGTACGAAGTCAATGGAGAAACCGACCCCGCGATTGGGGTCACCTGCAAACTCGATGGCCACACTCCGAAGGTCGCTCTTGCACAGCTCGATGTACCGCAGGCGGTTGGCCTCCATCTGCCGGTAGATGCCCCCCCACTCCTTGTAGCCCGAGCGGTCCTTGACGGGCTCGAGGAAGAACTCGTCAAACATCGCCTCAGCCTCACCGCTCAAGTAGACACACCGCTGAAGCTCCGGGCTGGTGCCATCGAAGGCCCGCTGCCTGAGCTGACGCACGCTGTCCTGCACAGTCTTCACAACGCTCCCTCGGCTATCGTCTTTCTTGAGATTCTCGGCGAAACCGTCAACGGACTGGCTCTGTCCGCGCACGCGCATGACGCCGCGATAGACCGGCACCCGACCGCTCTTGAGAACCTGGTCGCGCACCGAGTCCATATTGTCGGCCACGAGCGTTCCCGCGAACCGCCGAAACGCGCGGGACCATAGTTCGAAGGCGCACGATTTCCGAATCCTCTCAATGGGAAGGTACAGCTTCGAGATCCCGAATGTCTGGTAGGACTTCGAGAACGGCTCACGCAGCAACACTCGCTCGCCATCCGCAGGATCCCTATGCTCGTATGAGTAAACGCCGTGGAGGTACTGGTCCTGGTTCGGGTAGGCGCTGCGCTTCATGTCGCCGAAGTGCGAGACTGTGTAGTCCATCGCGATGTGATCAGCGATCATCTCGAAGAGACCCTCGCGAGCCTTCTGCGCACCAACGGCGAAGTTCCCCGTGTTCTCCCCGTCGATGACGAACGTTCGGGTATACGGCGCCAGCTCGGTCGGCGCGGTCGGAAGCCCGTTGGCCCATTGGTCGTCGAACTTCCCATGCCGGAGCTTGAGGCCCGAGTAGTACTCCATCTCGGAAAGCGCTGCATACGAATTGGCGCGAAGACGATCATTCTGAATCGGCAGGTAGTCAAACACCGATGGAAGCACAGCGAAGGCCATCGTCTCCAATCCTGGTGCGCTGAGCTGACGTAGCATGTACCCGACATCGAGCAACGCACCGCTTCCTGTCCCTCCGGCCAGAGATGAGACCACATAGACCCAGACCTTGGTCGTGTCAACGTTGATCCCGCGGTTCGCCAGCGCCTTGGCGGCATCGGGGTCTCGTGCCTCTCGGACCAGATTCCCAAAGCGCTGGATCAGGGCATCGCTGTGCTTCCACATGGCCAGCCTGGAGTATCCCCTGATCTGACCAGCACCTGCATTGAGCGACCGCGACATCAGTGGCGTCTGATCCTCATACCACCACTCTCGGAGGGTCGGGTAGTTCTGGAGGTTCTGGGTAAAGGCAGACCAGTCGTCGAGCGTTGCCGGGAAGAACTCCGTCTTGGAGAAGTCGAAGAAGTCGCCGTGAAAGCGATCCACATCGCGGTCTGCCATGTCTGTGTCGATGTAGAGATAGCGGACGATGGGCCACTCCTCCAACCCGAAGGACTTCGAGGCCTCGAAGAACTTCTTGCGGATCCGCAGCAGCACCTCGCCTCCGGTACCGCCGAGTCCGATGATTACGCCGGGAACAATGGCTGCAGGCCCGCCGGCGGACATGCCCTGCGTCTGGACTCCCTGATCGCTCATTGGGTGCTCCTCTCATCAGAAGAACCGAGTTGTCGTGGTATCGTGCCTACAGGGAACGCACCGGGCGCCGGCGAAACAACCCGACTAACCTGAAGATGACGACCACGATCAGAACCAGGACGGGGACCATGTACTGCAAGCTCCACGGAATCTGCCAGTAGAGCATCGCCGCATATCCCAGCAGCGCGAAGAGCCACCAGACGAAGACAGCAAGGTCCCGCGCCGACTCGACGTCGCCGCCCTTCGACAAGCGCCACTTGTACAAGGGTCGATATACGCCAAACGTCACGGCGAGCATGAAGAGCACGAATGCTCCGAACATCAGAAGCCACTGATTTCGAGTCGGTGTCACCCAGTCCTGCACACGGATAACTGCCGGGTTCTTTGGAAGTCCCTCAATACCGTTCACGCTGACAGTGAACTTCCTAAGGTCGTTGCCGTAGCGATGGTCGTCGTAGAAGAAGCCGAGTTCGTACGGAACGGAGAGCATCGGATCGTTGGGTCCGGGACCCGCGACCACAAGTTCAGCTATCGCCTGTCCGTGGGAGTACTCCGTCGTGAACCGATTCGACCAGTTCGTATCATCGAGAGGATATCGTCGGCTCTCGCTTGCGTACAGCGGGTCCGGCAGATACATCTCCAAGTCACGAGCGAGATCCTGGTCGATCCTGATTCTCACGTTCCTGCCCTGTCCGACCCACGGACGACCGGCGAGGTCCACGAAGCTGAACCGCTTCTCGATCCCTGTGAAACCCGGACTCGCGTCCTCCGACGAGAGCAGCTGCCCGTAGACGACGCCCGTGACGCACATGATGACGAGCACAGCGGCAAGTGCGAGGCTGGCCCGACGACCTGAGTCTGCGGAACGCAGTGCCATGTTCTCCTCCGGTCTGCTGACTACGGAACCCGTATTAGAACCCGATAGCTTGCTTTCTTTGCGAGCACTACGAACTCGTTCTCTCCCGGTTTGAGGGGCTGGGGTTGACCCTGGCTCAGATCCTCGAACGACGGGACGCGGCGAAAAGCGAGACCGCGCCCAAGCTGTCTGTGCAGATCGCCGAGAAGGACCCCCTCGTGGACGATGGCCTCCTGACGGACGGCCGAGACGCGAAGTGGATGCTCGTCGCCGTCGCCGACCCGGTAGAAGATCTCAGCCGGCGCGAGCAATCGGACCAGCAGAACGGCCAGAGCAATGGCGATGAAGCCGAGGAGTACTAGTCCCAGCCATGTCTTCCAGTCGTCGACCGCAACGTGATACTCGGTCCGATATGTCCGTGCCAGGATCTGGTGGGCTGTCGCAACCTGGTCCGGCTTGACGAGGCGCATAATCTCGTCGATGAGCCGGACGTGGCCCTTCAGGCTCTCGACGGCCTCTTCGTCGAGAATCACACCGGTGCCCACATCCAGATCGATGCCAAGGTAGGCTCTTCCCTCGAGGATGACCTCCGCCCCGGGAAAGTAGTGGCGCAGTGTGCGCGCTCGAAGCCGCGGCACGACGATCCCGTGATCCGGCAGGTTGACGCGATGTCTCACCTCCAGGGTCTCACCGGGACGAATCTCCTCGATGATCGGAGGTGAGATCCTCGCCAAGGCCATCGCCGGCATGTCGAGGTCACCGTTGATGGATGAGGAGAAATCGAACCGCATCGGGGGCACATCGGCCTCGCGAATCCGCCAGACGGTGAGCGGAGACTGGAATGAGAAGACGATCGATCCCGTGAGAGGGATTCCCATCTCCAGCCCCTCGAAGATGAGAACATCCCCCTCCTTGCGAAAGGTCGCTCGGCAGACCCCTGCGGGTTCGAACTCGGGCGCTGGATGGTCGGTAATCTCCAACGGCTCCCAAGCACCGGGCATGCAGGCTATTGGCTCAACCGGAGCGCCCAGAGCCCCGACTCGATCACAGAATGCGCCTACGCTCTTGCGATAACGAACGACGGCGGCCGGCACTTCTCGATCGGCGAGCAGGACAGCATAGATGACGAGATTCCCCTCGGTACCATGCGGATTCGTGAGGATGGGGATGAGAGTGAGGTCCCGCACGAGTTCGCCCGCGGCGAGATACTCGTAGAAGTCCTTGATCCCCCCGGTAACACCACGGACATCCTGCCAGTTGTCGGTCAACATCCAGAGGATCGTGGGGTGTCCACCGAGCATGTGGGCCCTGTCAAGAATCGCCAGCTGCAGGGCCTGATGGATGTCGGTATCGCGATGTCTGGTGGCAAGCCCGTCCATCGTCTCCCGAATGAAGCTCTCGATATCCGCGGGAGTCCGAAACGCCGCTATCTCATGTTTCGGCGACAGCCGGAGCGGGTCGTTCGCGCGGTAGGCCGCAGGTTGCGACTCGACGTCGAACCCCCGCGAGATCGCAGCATCCCCGACGTCCAGGACGCCCGTGTTGCCAAGCAGTGCTTCGGCGAAGATCGCGCGCAACCCCTCGTCGGCCAACTCCTCCTGCATGCTCCCGGAAACATCGAACGCGAAGATGTGTGTGATCGAGTCGGTACCGAATGCGGGCAGCGGAACCGAGAAGCAGACCACCAACGCCGCGATAGCGACGGGCATCAACATCCTACTCATCGTCCGACTCGGCGCTCTCGGTCGTGCCAACGAGCTTCTCAACAAAGCCATCCCTCCTCACCGCGAAGAGCGAGTCCTTACCCGCAACAACGCTCACATAGGGCGGCAGCTTCTTCTCGGTGCTCCGCACGTAGGTATTGACACGTCGCAGACTGATTCCGCCACCCTCGGGCTGGGCGCGCAGGTGCAGCAGCCCACGGTTGGACGATGGAAGAACCACCAGGTCGCCGGCACCCATGGCCGCATCGGCGTTGACGCCGGGCGGAGAACTCGATGGATCGATGCAGTTCCCGTGCTGCGAGAGACGCACATAGCCGGACGCGGCTATTACCATCCACCCCTGTGACAGACGGATGATCCCCTCCGGGGAGCTCGTCATGCCGTCAGAGTAGCTCTCGGCAGTGAGCTGCGACGGCGCACCGTTCACCCTCATGATGTGATACTTCTCGTCTCTGCTCTGAGACGCGGCGAAGACCCACCCATGTTCCGCCACCGGATGCACATGGGCGAGCCATGAACTAACGTTCGAGTTCTCGTTCGACGTCATTGTGCCGTCCGAGCGGAAGCTGTAGATTCCTCCGCTACCGCTCAAGACGATGGCGCTCTCTCCAGCGAGTACGGGGATGGTGAGCCCACCGCTCCCTTCGAACACATCGGACTCCCATGGCTTGACATCAGCAGGCGCCGCAGGCGCCGGGAAGCCAACGATCTTCCATTGCGAACCGCGAAAGGCAGCAACGAGAATGTGGTCTCCGAGGGCGAGAAGCGAACCTGACC
>CAZNHF010000021.1:17070-20603 GCA_964572375.1 uncultured bacterium
CCGCGAAAGGCAGCAACGAGAATGTGGTCTCCGAGGGCGAGAAGCGAACCTGACCGAATCGTCCAGCCCTGGTCCACAGTGCCGAGGCGCCGGCTGCCGGCGCCGTCACCAAGGTATGTCGCGTCAAGCTCGCGCTCCCCATGGACACAGAGGTGCTGACCGACGATCGCGGGCGTACCGTGAAAGGCCCTGTCGCTACCCGCGAGTCGCGGGAATGTCCGCGCGTGCGAAAGCGACGACTGCGAGAACTCATGCACGATTCCCGACGCGGTTGTGGCGTAGAGACTCTGGAATGCAGTGAGAGCGCCGGCATTGACTGGCGAACCCAAAGCCTCACTCGCCACGCAAGTGAGCCCCTGCACACCGACAAACCCCGGCGTGCTGGACCACGCGCCGCGTCCGGGACCCTGCCGGTAGCACGTCCATGTGCCGGCGACAAGGCCAAGCTCCTCGCGACAGCGGCGGCAGTACCTTGCGAAGACGTCGTTGGCTGTCTTGCACACGGGACATGACCGGAGCGGCTTCTTACACACTGTACAGACCGTCTGGTCCTCGGACTCGATGATCCCTGCGCACCCCGGCGTCGCACATGTATCAAGCCGCTCAACCACTCGAACTCTCCTTCTCTGCCATCAGCACGGGCACATCCTGCTCCCGCGCTCCGTGACCCGCTTCCAGCGCGCCTAGCTCCTGAATCTCGACAGCCTCCGACAAGGATGGGACGATACCCCGCTCTGATGATGTCTCGCGCTCCAGCCGGATCTCTGGAGGCTGGAAACCGCTCTTCCTGGACGGCCTTGTCTTTCCACGGGGTCTCTCGGCCTTCGGTCGCCGGGGAGACTCCTCGAACAGGAGGTTTGCGATCCCGATCGAGTTGGCCGACAACTGGTTCGGCTCCTCGGCAGTCGCACGATGGCTCTCAAGGCCAACATCGGTCAGTGACAGCACGCGTACCTCCGCCCCGGAGCAGATGATGTCGGCATCCGCGGACGATGCATTCCAGACCCAGGGCGAACGCATCGCTCTCCCGCGAGTCCTGACAGCACGAGTTAGATTGATACGCTCGAGCGACGAACCCACCGTTCCGAACGGAAGCGGCAGCCGAAGAGCGTTCAGGAGGCCGGTCACCGGTGGCCCCGGAACGTCAGGCTCATTGACCGAGGCCGTAATCTGAACGTTGTTCCAGCCGGGCTTGAGCAAAGATGGGTCAAGCAGATAGCTCACCGACGTCAGTTCTTCATATGTAACTTCGCAGACACTGCCCCACGATTGTCTTGCCGCATCGGGAAATCGGAGGGCCCGATGGTCCGAGGAGAACCGGACGCGACAGCCGTCCAGCACCTCCTTGTCGGGTCGGCTCGGCATGCGCAGCTCCACAGTTCCGCGAAGCGCGTCTTTCGCGCAGAGCAGAAGATCGCTGGCGACGTCTTCCGGAAGCCCGGAGACGAACGGACCAACCGTGCGTTCTCGGCCGCAGCCATCAATGTCCAGCGTCATGCGCGGTCCACCAGACCACCCGGACGCGAAGACGAGCCAGACCCTCACGTCCGAGAGCTGTCCGGGGACCATAAGCTCAACGAGCCCCAATCCCTCGACCGGCGCCTTCTCAAATGGAAGCACAAGGGAGGCCGCCTCGTCCTGCTCACCGACCGCTAGGCGAGCGCCATACGGGTTGTCGCGTAGCGCTCCCCCAACCAGATTTTCTTCCGATGCCAAAGGCACTCGGCCGTCCAATACCCAGGTCACAACGCCGTCAAGAACCTGTGCGTCGCGCGCGTCCAGGATAACGCTCCTCAGCGATGTCATGCCCATACGCGGGGCACGGCGGCGCCGGGCGGGCGGTGAGTACTCCAGCGAAACCGCTATGGCGACCTTGTCGAGCGCCAATCCATATCTCCTTACTTCGAACGCCCTCTACCGGTGCTTCACTCCAACAATGACGACAAGCGCCTTGATATTGGGTTTGTCGGGGTCGACTGACACATAGCCCCAGCGCGTAACGTCAGCGATGTGATTCGGCTCGACTCGTTCACCTGTCGCAGACTCAACCGTCATGTCGATTCTGAAGTCCGTGTCGCTGAACGGCATGTTGATGGATATCCGCTGTGGGGCCATTCTGTAGTAGTTTCGCAGGATCTCCTCGACCCGCGCATCGAGCTTCGCCAGCTCCCCGGTCGGCTGCACACCACGCAGGACCCACATCCGGTTGATATAGAAGCTAGATAGTGTTTCCTTCAGAAGTGTATCCCGGAGCATGCCGTCCATCGCCTTCAAGTCCTCAGCTTGCATCCGCCCCGGTAAATCGAGGAGAAGTGAGACCTCCTTGATGACACGTGCCTGAACACGGGGCAGGCACTGCTCTGACACCCACGCCGAGAAAGGCCCATCATCTATCTGCACGATATCTATCTCGGGTGGTGGTTCGGCGGAGTCAAGATGCAGAATGGGATCGAGGATCTTGGCTTCGAGCTCGTCGATATGAAGAAGCTGTCGAAGAGCATCCCTCAGCTTCTGATCGTGCTCGCATGGGACGTTCGAGGCGACCTGTCCTTCGAGCACGTCCCATCGAATCTCACGCTGAAGTCCGTAGAAGGAAGCCAGGACACCTGCAATCCGGGCGACAATCTCGGAGCTCCCCTCACGCGAGCTTCGCATCAGGATCGTACTAGCCAGTCCCAGCGCCATCTCGTGCCCGATGGCAAGGAAAGAACTGCGCACAACTTCATCGAATCGCCTCGTGACAACCTTGAGTTGCTCTTCCCGCTGCCCAAGCTCGCACCGCGTTCTCTCGTGGAGAGCCTTCTCCCGCTTCTCGTCTCGCGCTGCCTGGTGACACTGCTCCTTGGATGATTGGAGGCTCTCTTCCAGCTTCGCAATCTCACTCCGACAGGTGCGCAGCTCCCGCTCAAGAGGAAGCAGCTTGTTGCGCAACTCTGTAGAGACCTGACGCTCCAGGTCCAATGGTGTGAGAGGGTGAGGCTCCTCCGGTCGCCCAGCGGGTGAGCCGTCCCTTTCATCCCCTCGGGCATCAGAGGTGGTCTCGACATCCGGGCCCTCCGGACGATTGGTCTCGATGGCGGGGGATTGTCGTGCACCGGCCTTGGGGATTTCGAGAAACGGAACTTCAGCGTCATCAACATCCTCACCATCCGAGGTCGTTCGTCTACCAAACCTTCGCTTCAACGCTGGTCCTAGGAGTAGCCATGACACACACACGACGACGACGATGATGATGAAGACCACGAATAGAAAGACCCACTCACCGGACCTGACTTCCCCTCCGTTGAACAGGCGCTGCCACAGACTGCCATTGTCTACGCCGTAGTTTGCCGATCCAATCCGACGCGTCGTGTCGGCTGTGAGCGTATCCGAGCGAGAGCCCACCCGGGGTTCCGTTCCCGTCGAGACGGAATCAGCAATCTCTCTGGCTGCGTCGCTCCTGGACGCTTCCCCCCTACCCCACTCCACATCGTCCTGATCGTACGAGTCGCGACATCCCATGCCACAGCAGCTCAAGCAGAGCACGATGAAGC
>CAZNHF010000022.1:0-20481 GCA_964572375.1 uncultured bacterium
GCTCGTCCGTTCTGATCGCCCAGCCGCAGTGCCCGAGATACCACATCGACGCCTCACCGCTCGCGACGGCGCGGTCGAGCAGCTCGTGCCGTCCGTAGTTCTCTTCGAGGTTGGTCGCTGTGGCGCCCTGGGCCATCAGATACTCGGCGACGCCGCGATGTCCGTACCTGGCGGCACACTGGAGCGGCGTCATCCCGGCATCATCTTCGGCTTCGATGTCCGCGCCGTGCTCGACAGCCAGCGCGACTCCGTCGGTAAGACCAGCGAGAGCGGCGCGGTGCAGGAAGGTCCTGCCGGTCGGCGTCTCGCGGGCGTCCACGTTTGCTCCATGATCGAGAAGAAGCGCCGCGAACTCGGGATCCCAACCCCTGAGAACCTCATGGAGCGGCGTCTTGCCGTCCTGACGCGCCGGGTCGGGATTCGCTCCCCGCTCGAGAAGCAGCCGGGCAACGTCCATCTGGTTCTGCAGCACGGCCCACGTCAGCGCGGTCCACCCGTCGCTGCACTCCTGATCGATGTCCACACCATCGTCGAGAAGGAGCTCGATCAGTTCGGTGTTCCCAACGGAAGCCGCGTTGTGCAGCGCGGACATGGCGTTGTAGTCGGTTCGCGAATGGATGCTGACGCCCTGCTCCATGAGATAGACCGCGACGTCGGTCGTATCCCTGCGGGCGGCAAGCGTGAATGCGTTGTGTCCGTCGCCGTTTCGGTCGTGGATGTCGGCGCCGGCCTCGATGAGCATGTCGAGAACATCGGTCCCCGCCTGCCCGGCGACTCCGCTGAGGAACGGTGTGTAGAGCGCGCCGTTGCGCGCGTTCACGTCCTGGCCGTGGTCGAGCAGAAGGCGAACGAGCTCCGCGTCGCCGCCGAACGCCGCGCCGTGAAGCAGCGTGCTGCCGTTCCCGCCGACGACTTCGAGGCTTGCGCCGTGGTCGATGAACAGCCGTGCGAGATCTCCGTGAAGATTGTAGACGGCCCACCTCAGCGGTGTGTTGCCGTTGTCATCCGCAAGATCGACCTCGGCGCCCCGCTCGAGCAGAAGCTCGGCGATATCCGTGTGCCCATGGATGGCCACACATCCGAGAGCGGTCGTGTTCTCGTTGTCGCCGATGTCAACTGGGGCGCCGGCATCGAGCAGGTAGCGGACAAGGTCGATGTCCCCCGCGATGCTGGCAATGTGGAGCGCCGCGTCGTTCCGGACGTCCTTTGCAGAGAGCTGTGACGGGTCTGCTTCGACGATGGCGCGAACGGCATCCAGATCACCGTCGCGTGCCGCGTCGTGTATCTCGCCGGCGTGGGCCGCACAGAGCGACACGGCGAGAACGGTCACGCACAGAAGCGTGAGTCTCATGGTCTCCCCCCAAGAAGTGTGATACGGCCGAGCCGACGCAAAGGTGGGCGCCGCGCTGGCGCCGGACCGGAGCCGTCTTGAGCTGTTCCAGCGGATGTCACAGGGTTTGACAGTCCGGCGGGCGGTGTGGTTGAAGGGCGCGCTATCGGGCAAGGAGGTCGGGGCCGTGTCGCTCCAGGATGCGCCTGTCAGCGGCAGGAACCCCAAGCGACAGGGCCTCATTGAGAGTGAACCAGCGAGCGTGCGGGGAACGGTGGAGGCGGCCGCGCGGAGACCGGCAGGCCAGGACATCCAGCGTCACGCGATTCGTCGTGACGCCATAGTTGGTCGTCGCGACGTGCGCAAGCGTGCTGCACGTGAGTCCGAGGTCATCTTCGAGCAGGGTGCGGAGCGCGGCTTCGCCTGCGACCACACGCGGGAGCCGCCAGAGACCCGGCCACCATCCCCGCGCATCCGGCGCGTTCGTGAGAAGCACACGGCTGCGTCGGACAACGAGCGCGGCGGTCTCGCGCATCGTGTTGGTTCGCGCAGCGGCGCGCGTCACCGGAAATCGCTCCGGGGCGCCGGAGATGAACGCGCGGCAGTGGGCAGTGACAGCACAGCGGTCGCACGCCGGAGACGTCGGTGAGCAGACGAGCGCGCCGAGCTCCATCATCGCCTGGTTGAAATCACCCGGACGAACCGGCTCAAGAAGCTCCGCAGCGAGCTCCTCTAGCCTGCGGCGCGCCGGGGCGCGCGATACGTCCTCCCGCTCGGCGGTGATGCGGGCGAGCACGCGCACGACGTTGGCGTCGAGCACGGGGACCGCCTCATCAAATGCGATGCTCGCCACCGCCGCCGCGGTGTAGGCACCAATCCCGGGGAGCTCTCTGAGCAGCAAGGCCGTGCGCGGAACTCCCCCTCCACCATCGACGATCGCCCGCGCAGCGTTCCGCAGATCGCGGGCGCGGCGATAGTAGCCGAGACCGGACCACACGGAGCAGACGTCGTCTTCGCTCGCCGCGGCGAGCGCTTCGACCGTCGGGAACCGCTCGATGAATCGATGCCAGTACTCCTCGACACGCGACACCTGCGTCTGCTGGAGCATCACCTCCGAGACGAGGATGCTGTACGGATCGGTCGTCCTGCGCCACGGAAGGTCTCGTCCGTTCGCGTCGTACCACGCAAGAAGCGCGCAGCGGAAGAGCACCGGATCAACATGATGTGCGGTGCGCCGACGACGCTGGTCGTCTTCAAGTGCACGCTTCGCGCCCGACAACCGGGGTTTCTTGACAGGCCTCATGGGCGCGAGCATAATGGCTCCGCCGCACCAACTGCAACAGTGTCATACAGACGACAGCCGCCGAGCGATCTCGACCGGGTGGGGCAACGCTCTCACGGCCGCGCGGGACCGAGTACGAAGTCTCTCCGACGGCACCCAGAAGGGAATAACTCCATGCGTTCGACCCAGAGCATCACAGCCGCAGCAGCGCTCCTGGGGGTGTTGTTGCTCGCCGTCGCCGGCTGTTCCAGCGAGAGCAAGAGCCAGTTCGCCGACCGGCTCGCCCAGGCGGACCAGACGTTCAGCAGCCGCAGCTATGCGGAGGCCGGCGTGCTGTTCGAGAACATCGCGAACGATGCCGACCTTGCCGGCGACAACACGGCATACGCCGAAGCGGCCTCCATGCGCGCCCGTGTCCTGCTCCAGATGGGCGACCGTCACCGCGGCGAGCAGTGGCTCGAGCTGGCGCGCGCGCGCACGAGCGCCGATGACGCGCTCGGGTGGTCGCGGTATCTCGCCGTCCGCGGGAGATTCGAGTGGACCGCCAAGGAGACGGAGACCGCCACCACAACGTTCAAGGACGTCTTCGATTACTGTGAGGCGAACGAGCTCTACGAGCGTGCCGTCGACGCCACACACATGATCGCGATTGTCGCGCCCCTCGAGGACCGCTTCGAGTGGTCACGCAAGGGCATCGCGATGGCCGAGGCCGGCGAGCTCACAGGATGGCTCGGTCCGCTCTGGAACAACATGGGATGGGACCACATCGATGCGGGCGAGTACGAGGAAGGACTTGAGGCTCTCGAGAAGGCTCGCGAGTACCACTACGCAGTCGGCGAGGAACTCTCGAGGCTTATCGCAGACTATTCGGTCGCGCACGTCAAGCGACTCATGGGTGACATCTCCATCGCAAAGATCGAGATGCAGAGCGTGTTCGACTCTGCCAGCGGGCTTCAAGAGGCCGGCAACCCGGACGCCGTGGAGTGGATGGGGTTCAGCCGCTGGGAACTCGCCGAGATCGCAGTCGCAGAGGGCGATGAGCAGCTCGCCGTCAGACTCATGAACGAGGCGCTTGCCGAGCTCGAGCAGGCAGGGATGAAGCAGTGGGACCCTGAAGACTGGCAGAAGAAGCAGTTGAGGCTGGCCGAGGTCTTCGGGCCATAGCGGCCCGGTGGAAGGGCGGGAACGAGAGGGAGCGCATGAGGCGACAGGGACCCGGAGGAAGTGAGCACGCACGGCACTGGAACCTCGACCCGTCCGTGACGTTCCTCAATCACGGGTCGTTCGGTGCGTGCCCGAGGGTCATCCTCGAGAAGCAGGCCGAGTGGCGGGAGCGGATGGAGCGACAGCCGCTTCAGTTCCTCGTTCGCGACCTCGAGGCGCCCTACGATGCGTCCCGCGCGGCGCTCGCGGCGTTCGTCAGCGCCGCCCCTGAGGACATCGCGTTCGTGCCGAACGCAACCACGGGGGTGAGCACGGTACTCCGCTCACTCAGATTCGAACCGGATGACGAACTCCTCACGACGACGCATGAGTACAACGCCTGCCGGAACGCGCTCGACTTCGTCGCCGGACGCGCGGGGGCAAGGGTTGTCGCCGTCGACATCCCCTTCCCTCTCGATTCCCCCGAGACTGTTGTCGCCGCCGTGGCGGCGCGTGTCACACCGAAGACCCGGCTCGGCCTGTTCGATCACATCACAAGCCTGACCGGCATGGTCATGCCGATCGCGGACATCGTCCGGACACTCGCCGAGCATGGCGTCGACACGATGGTCGACGGCGCGCATGGCCCCGGCATGATCCCCCTCGACATCGCCGCCATCGCTCCCGCCTACTACACCGGCAACTGCCATAAGTGGCTCTGCGCGCCGAAGGGCGCCGCCCTGCTCTATGTCCGACGCGACCTTCAGCCGGAGATCCGCCCGCTCACGATCAGTCACGGGGCGAATTCGACGCGCACCGGGCGTTCGCGCTTCTGGCTTGAGTTCGACTGGACGGGAACGCGGGACCCGAGCGCGTACCTCTGCGTCGGCGACTGCGTGGGGTTCCTCGGCGGGCTTCTGCCCGGTGGATGGGAAGAGTTTATGCGCACGAATCGAGCACTGGCGCTCGAGGCGCGGCGGGTGCTGTGTGAAGCGCTCGGGGTCGAACCGGCATGTCCTGATTCGATGATCGGTACGCTCGCGAGCGTGCCGCTTGGAGCCGGGGGCTACCGCTTCAACACGACCGCGCTCGCGTTCGACCCGATCGAGGAAGCGCTTCGAGCCGAGTACGGGATCGAGGTGCCGATGCTGGCCTGCCCCGACGGCCCCGCGAGCATCCTCAGGATCTCCTCGCAGATATACAACCGCATTGAGCAGTACGAGTATCTCGCCGATGCGGTGCTCGAGCTCCGGGCACGAACGTAACAGCACCCGGATGGTGCCGGGCGCCGGCTGCTCTCATCGTAATCTGAACACACGCAGGATATCGCCGCAACGAAGGCGACGATCGGGGCGAGTCTTGTCTGATGGGACATCACATTCGCCTCCCGTGATCGCCGGGCCTGCCCTCATCCCGGAACGCATCGAGCACATAGTCTACGTTCGTCTCGTACCGCTTGTTGGCGAGATAGTTCTCACGCGTGTCCGGGAGCGGAGCCCAGTACGTACTCCCCCCGACGAGCGCATCCTCAAACTCCCATGCGTAATCGAAGCTCTGACCGCTCAGGTCCTTGATCGCCCGAACCTGGCGCACCGACAGCAGTTTGAGATCGAGCCGCTCGATCCGCTCGGGAGTCACCGCGTATCGCTCCCGCCGGGCGAACCCGACGACCGTCTCTCGCTTCTTGCGGTCGAGCTCGGTCCCTGCCTTGAGCGCGGTGTTGAGCTCCCTGGCGCTTCCGAACTCCACACCCGCCAGGTCCGCGAGCGCCGTCGCATCGACGCCCTCTTCGACGAGCCGCACAACGGTGCTCTCTGATATCTGATAGTTCACGGCGCGCGTGACGGGGAGATCGAACACATTCTGGAGGAAGAAGAGCCCCAGGAATGCGAGCAGCCCCGCGATGACCGGCGTCGCAACCCATCCCCCGGCAATCCGTCTCACCATGCCGAAATTGATACCCCGACCACCCTTCGCGACCGCGATACCGATGACCGCCCCGATGACCGCCTGCGAACTCGAGACGGGCACGAGCGGGATCGGTGGCAGTCCGTGTGTGATGAGCCAGGCCTCCAGCGCCTCTGATGCGAACATGAAGAGAACGAGCGACTCGGCGAGGATCACAATGAGCCCCGTGACCGGCGTGAGCCGGAAGACCCCTCGTCCAACCGTCATCATCACTCGGTGCGAGTACGACATGACGCCGATCGCGATGGCCACTCCACCGACGGCGAAGAGCTGCTGCGAGACCGTAACATGGAAGATGCCGAACAAATGGACTGACCCGGACGGAAGCGCCGACACGAAGACGCCCATGACGTTCGCGATGTTGTTCGCCCCGAGCGCGAAGGCGCCGAACGCGCCGACACCGAGCAGGAGGACCCGCGTCCAGAGATCCTGCTCGAGCAGATGGACACGGGCGCTGTCAACGCCTCGGCGGACGGCGAAGTAGAGCACAGCCGCGATGGCGCCGGAGAGGACGGGGCAGATGATCCAGGTCGAGACGATCTTCGTGAAGGTGCCCAGATCCGTAGGGGACCCGGTGAACAGGTTCCACCCGATGATCCCGCCGACGATCGCCTGCGAGACCGACACGGGCAGGCCGGCCTTCGTCATCCAGAGCACGGCCAGTGCGGCCGCGAGCGCGACCATGAACGCCCCGGCCAGGGCGTTCACATCGCCGAGATGGCCCAGTGTGCCCGTCGCTCCACCACCGGAGACGACGGCGCCGATGATGACGAAGATGCCGCTCGTGATAGCGGCAGTGCGGAAGCGGATCATCCTCGTTGCGACCGCTGTACCGAACACGTTCGCCGCGTCGTTCGCGCCGAGTGACCAGCCGAGGAAGAGACCGCTCGTGAGGAAGAACAGAACCATCAGATGCTCCGTCGAAAGACAGGCGAGGCCGCGCCGCCGCGGAACGACATGGACTAGATAGTACGCTTGATCGTCGAGATGGAGAGACGTTCGCTGACGTCCTCGGCCTGATCGGTCACCGAGTCGATCTGCGTCACGAAGCCGCCCAGCTGCATCTTGAAGCTGAGATCGAGGTCGAGTTCGAAGATGCTGCGCTTGAGACGCTCCGCGACCTTGTCAGCCTCCTTCTCCCAGAAGGCGACCTTGTGCACGTAGTCTACGACCGTCGAGGGATTGCGAAAATAGGCCCGCACACCCATCACGAGCTCCTGGACCGCTCGACTCGCGTAGTCGACAAGTTCGAGCCAGCCGGGACAGACCTCATCAGGCACAGCCGGCCCCTCGACCGAGATCTGCATGAGCACCGTCTTGACGCCGCTGATGACGTCGTCCGTCTGCTCAAGCAACCCGAGGACGTCACCCCTGGACTCCGGGATGAGCGTCTCCATGTAGAGCTGGTGCTCGACCTCCCGCCTGAGGCTGTCTGCGTGGCTCTCGAGATCCGACACCTTCGCGCGGCGCTCCTCGAACTCGTCGAGCCGACCGCCCAGGTAGTCCTTGAGAGCCTCGTGAAAGAGCAGGCCGACCTCGCTCGTGTTGTCGAGATACTGGTCGATCTTGGACTCAAGGAGCTTCGTCCGTGAGAAGAGGTTCGCCATGGGTTCGTGCCTCCGCGGGGCTAACTCAAGCAACCACAAAGCATTCCGGCTGCCAGGGCGCAGCAGCCCCGCTGCGCCTCTGCCCCGGAACACTCGCCAAGGATAGCGGTGCCCGTCCCAGTCTTCAAGAGCTCTTACTTTGTGTTTGGCTATATGGTCATATGACCATATACTATCTGCAAATGCTCATTCTTCCACTCACGTCCCGGGACGTGGCGACCGGTGGCCGGTACGGGCGGAATCTAATCACTCCGACCGAGCCGGCGACGGAGAATCTACGATGGCTCAGAGGGACTACGCGCACGACGCGCTCGTGCTTCGCGCGCTGGCGAACGAGAGCCGCCTGCGGATCGTCGAACGCCTCAGCGCCGAGAAGGCGTGCGTCTGTGAACTCACCGCGATGCTCGGGCTTGACCAATCGACGGTGTCCAAACACCTGACCGTGCTCAAGACCGCGGGTGTAGTCAACGGCGTCAGGCGCGGCAATCATGTCTACTATCAATTGCAGGCCCCATGCGTCCTCTCCTTTCTCGACTGCACAGCATCCATCGGGAGACGCGGAGACGCCGGAACGAGCGCCGGAGAAGGAGACGCTGGAATCGAAACTGGGATTAGGGACGAAGACACGAGGAGATGCATCGATGGATAGGCGAGCGGTCAGGCAAGCCTTCTGGATAATCGTAGTGTTCGCCGCGGTCTCGCTTCTTCCAGTCGGACACGAGCGCGTCGGGATGGCGGTCCGCGAGGCGCTCCTATTTGCCCAGGACTACGCACGGGAGCACATGCTCTACGGCCTCCTGCCGGCACTCATCATCGCGGGCGCCATCGCCACGTTCATATCGAAGGGCGCCATCATGCGGTACCTGGGCGCGCGGGCGCATCGGGTCGTCGCGTACGCCGTCGCCTCGGTGTCGGGTACAGTGCTCACGATCTGCAGCTGCACCGTTCTTCCCCTCTTCGCAGGCATCTACTCGCGCGGAGCCGGACTGGGTCCGGCGACAACATTCCTCTATGCGGGCCCGGCCATCAACGTCATCGCCATCTTCATGACGGCGCGCGTGCTGGGTGGCCACATCGGCGTCGCCCGCGCCGTGGGCGCCATCGTATTCAGCGTCGTCATCGGGCTCGTGATGCATTTCATCTTCAGGGACGAGGAGGCAAGGCGCGCGGACGAGGCGCTCGCGCTGCCGGAGGAACCGGAACACCGCCCGGTCGGCCAGCTGCTCATGATGTTCACGCTCATGATCGCGCTTCTCGCCTTTGTGAACTGGGGACGCCCTGCATCCCCGGGCGGCCCCGCCGCCTGGATCTTCGACCACAAGTGGTTGCTCACCGCGCTTGGCGGCGGCGTTTTTGCGGTCGTCCTGTCGGCGTGGTACCGGCTGAAGCCCTGGACGCTCTTGGTCGCAGGCGCGGCGGCGGCGTTCGCGGGGCTCGTATTTCCCGGGACGCCTCAGGCCGGCTTCGTGGTCGGGGTCGCAGGGCTGGCCGTGCTTGGAATCACCGGCACGCGCGAGACACGCGAATGGATGTCCGAGTCCTGGGGACTCATGTCCGAGATCCTGCCGCTTCTCTTCGTCGGCATCCTCATCGCCGGCGCGATGCTGGGCAGACCGGGACACGAGGGACTCATCCCGGCCGTCTGGGTGGAGCGTGTCGTCGGAGGCAACGCGATCCGGGCAAACGGCGCGGCATCACTCGCGGGCGGGCTGATGTACTTCTGTACGATGACCGAGATCCCCATCGTCCAGGGTCTCATGGGCGCGGGCATGGGCAAGGGGCCCGCGCTGGCTTTCCTGCTCGCAGGACCGGCCGTTTCGCTCCCGAACATGCTTGTCCTCAGAAGCATCATCGGGACGCGGAAGACGGCAACTTATCTCATGCTCGTCGTCAGCTTCTCCACGCTTCTTGGATACGTCTACGGACTCATCACCGGATAGTGGTACGATCCGATACGTGCGGGGTCAGATCGCCTGCAGTGCTCGGCGTTCTCGCCGCCCGTAATCGTCGGTGATGACACTCGTGCCTCGGTTCGCGCGGAGGGATGGCGATGCTAAGCGGCAAAATCGGGAAGGAGCGGCAGTACGGCTGGTTCTCAGTGGCGCGACAGCCGCAGGACCCGGTCGAGCGCGGCGGCGCCACCCTCAAGGGCGCGGAGTTGGAGACCTGGCGCGCGCAGTTCAGGCCGTTTCTCGATCACATCCGGAACCGCGATGTGGTGCTCGTTCTCTCCGGCGGCGGCATGCTCCTCCCCTGTCACATCAGCGTCATCCGGGTCCTCGAGCTCCTCGGGGTAAGCATCTCGAAGATCTACGGGACATCGGCAGGCGCTGTCATCGGCGGTCTCTACGCCGCGGGTATGACGACAACGCAGCTCCAGCAGATGATGCTCGACGTCGATTCGCCGGATGAGATATTCGGCATCGCCGCCCGCTACCCTCAGCTCCGGTTCGTGACGAACGAGGTCCGGCGGGCGCTGCTTGGGACGTCACCAGAGGAGTCCGGCGTCTATGATCTTTCCCAGGTTGAGCGGTTCGTGTCGCGCGCCATGGTCAAGTATCTGGGGCGGGTGCCGATGCTCAACGAACTCAGCATCGACTTCTCAAGCATCACGTTCGATATGGGAACAGGTGACGACCGGACCGACTGTGTCAGCAAGTGTGTGCTCTCGAACAGGACCACGCCCGATCTCAAGCTGAGCGACGCCATCAGCGCATCAATGGCGATCCCGGGGGTCTTCCCCCCGAAGCGCATCGGTGGACGATACTACGTTGACGGAGCCGTCGTCGAACAGCTCCCCATCATGACGGCCGTCGAGGAGTGGCAGCTCGGCAGGCGCAGATTTCGAACGAGACAGCTGGTCATCGTCGCTGTCGACCTCGGCGTAGCCGGAACCGCACCATCGCTCGACAAGCTCCGACATCCCGTCGACCTCGTCATCCACACATACGAGATCCATGGCCGGATCATCACGCAGCACAGCCTTATCCGCGCCCACAGACCGAAGCAGGGAACATCCGTGGTGCTGATCCGCCCGGCGACGCTGGAGATCGATCTCCACGAGATCGAGAAGATCCCGCGCGCGCTCTGTTCGGCGTATGAGGAGACTGTGCGACAGCTGTCCGGCCCGGGGTTCCTCGACACGACGCTCTCTGAGCTCCGGAGCGCCAGACGCGAACTCGGGATCACGCGCGGGTAGCCTTAGCCACCACACCGCCGCACCACGATCGCGCCAAGCTCCTCCTCTGCATCCTCCGCGACGACCGCGCACTTGACCTTGAACAGCATGAAGATCTCGCGCGGCGCGGCGCTGAGCGTCTCGTAGTTGCCCTGTCCCTTCGCAATGACGACGTCCGCTTCCGAGAACGCGCGCATGAACCCGGGCGAGCACTCGTCGAGGATCGTGCCGGGCGCGTCGGAGCCGTTCGGGATGACCGTGACAAGTGTGTCGAGCCCAACCGCGACCGCATCCTCGACGGTCACGTCGTTGAGGATGGGTGCGCCGCGGACGGCGAGCGTGACGCGCTCCGGCCCGATGAGCTCGATGAGCGCACGGTCGAAGACGATCTCGCCGGCGTTGTCCGCGATGTAGAGGATAGTCGCCGCGCGCTCGACCACGTCACGAAGCTGTTCGAGACTCGCCAGGTCGATCTCGCAGTTCAGGGCGAACACGATAGATTCGTCCACGTCGTTCTCGGTCACCGTCCTGCCGCCGCCGAAGTCGATGATGTTGCCGGCCGCGGCCAGACGTATGGCCGTCTCGAACGGGTCGGGCGACGATGCGATCGTCTCCCGCAGCCCCGGCAGAAGCCCGAGAGCGAATTCGTTGAACTCCTTCTTCGCACCAGCGTAGGGATCCGCACCGCCGGTCGCCGCCCGCACCTCCCTGTGGATGAGCTGCCCCATCTTCGGAGGGACATCGCGCAGGTCCATGCCTGACACGGCCGCGGCGACCGCGCGCAGCACGCGCTCGTGAACGGCGGGGTCGTCGCTCGCGAGACGGGCGGCACTCAGAGCCTGCCTGAAGAAACAGGGTATGCAGTCAAAGTGTGTTCGCATGATGAAACGAAGATACCACATCCGGGGCACAATAGAGACCGGCCCCGGGCAGGGGCCGGTCACGCGCGCAGCGATGCGCACAGTGCCAGAACGAACCTGGCTGCGGGGTACTGCTGCGCGTCACGCGGACGCGCGAGTCCGGTTACTCGTCGTGCTTCTTACTTCCATTCCTGGAGAGCGAGACTTCGCGCTCGTCTGTGTCCGCGTGTTCGTCCACGTCCGCGCTCTGGTTCTCCGAGGGCGCGTCGCTCGTCGCCCCGCTTCCCGGCTGCAAAGCCCACGCCGGAGGCTTCGGATCCGTCCGATCGAAGCAGTGCGGGCAGTACTCGTAGTCCTCCCAGAACGCCTGGTCGGATTCATCAGGATTGAATCCCCGCGCTGATCCGTTCTCTATCAGGACCTCCATCAGGCAGTCCTCGCAGCTTGAGTGCCACCTGTCGTGAACGAGCGTCGTCTCGGTATCACCGATGAATCGCCGGGTTCCCAGTTCTCTCAGTTTCACGGCCATGTTCGCCCCCCGCTCCGCCGCAGTGTCTCGTCCGGCGCCGGAGCTTGCGCACCTCGATACTCAAGGCGCTCCCCGCTCTATCGCTCACAGCCCCGCCAGGAGTGAGCGCGCGAATGAACGCAACCGTAGAGGGCAAGCGATGTACCAGACAGGCCGCGTGTGACTCCTCCGTCTTCAACGCATTGCTGCCGCGTCATTTGCACTCGTGTGGAGGAGCTCCGTGACGTGGGGAGCGCACGAACGAGACAAGGTGATTGTAACTCATGCGTTCGCGCATTGGAAGCACCCTACCGTAAACGACGCGCGCGCGGGTCCTTAGCGGGGTCCCGCGCGCGTGACATGAACCACGCAGTTGTTCCATTCGAGGCGAAGAACTCAGCCGTCCGTATCCGAGTCCTGAAGAATCTTCGAGAGACCGTCGACGACCGCACGGAACGCTTCCGCGCCGGACGTCTTGCCCGCGACATAGGCGCCGAGACCGCCCGCGTCGCCCGAGATGACGAGCGCCGGATCGACCGGGATCCGACCGAGGAACGGCACACCCATGTCGGATGCCATCTCCTCGCCGCCACCGGCGCCGAACACATCCGACCGCGTGCCGCACTCCGGACAGACGAACCCGCTCATATTTTCGATGACGCCGAGCACCGGGAGCCCGACCCGACGAGCGAAGTCGATCGACTTCCGAACATCGGTGATGGCCACGGCCTGCGGCGTCGTAATGATGAGCGCGCCATCAGCACCCTCGACGAGCTGAGCGACCGTGAGCGGCTCGTCCCCTGTACCCGGAGGCGAGTCGATGATGAGGTAGTCAAGGTCGCCCCAGTTGACGTCCTTGAGGAACTGCTTGATGACCGAGTGCTTGAGCGGACCCCGCCAGATGACGGCGTCGTCCTGCCCCTCGAGCATGAACCCGACGGACATCACGCTGACACCCTCCGCGCTCTTCACGGGGAGGATCGCCGTCCCATCAGTCTCTGCGCGAGCTTCACGCAGACCCATGAGTCTCGGGATGCTCGGTCCATGGAGGTCGATGTCGAGAAGACCTACACGCTTGCCCTGCGCCGCAAGCGCGACGGCGAGTCCGGCCGCAACCGAGCTCTTCCCAACACCACCCTTCCCCGACAACACGAAGAGCTTGTGGTCGATCCGGCACATCCGCTGCGCGAGCGCCTGGCGGTCCAGATAGTCCTGGTCCGCCTCGTCCTTGCGCTGTGACTTCGCGCCGCACGACTCCGACGAACAGGAGCTGCACGCGCTCTCCTTCGGCTTCTCGTTCTCTGACACTGTCACACCTCCGTGGAAGATTGCTGAGTCATTCATCAAGATACTCCCCGGTCCTGCGCCGGTCAACCGGCGCTCGCCAGCAGGTCTGAGTCCGCCGATCTACAGCGGCGACCCACCGACTCTGTACGCCGCGACCGACCTCGGCGGGCCGGCCGGCATGTTCGTAGCGGACGGGACCCTCTCTGTCGCGCTCCGAGCGGAGAACGAAACCGGGACGGCGGCGTTCTTCACTTCCGGCACCCCGGAGCCATTCACTCCGGGCACTTCCAGGGAGGGCAAGGTGTGTCTGTGACGGGCAGACTCGCAGTGTTGGGCAACGTGGATGTGGCCGGTACCGTCAGCGCCACCAGCCCCGACACAGCCGCGGTGTTCGAAGGCGGGAGAACAGGCGTCATCGGTCAGGTATCTAACTCGGTGGACCTCGATGGTATCCGTGGCGTATACGGATACGCATCAGGCGGAACCGGCAACAACTACGGTGTCTATGGAGTGGCGGACGGAGACGGCAACAACTACGGAGTGTACGGCAAGGCGCTCGGGGTCTTCTCCTCCTACGCGGGGTTCTTTGTGGGCGACGTCCATATCACGGGAACGCTTACGGGCGGTGGCGCGGCCGCCTCGAAGATCGACCACCCGCTCGACCCCGCGGAGATGTATCTGACGCAGCCTTACGTCGCCAGCTCCGAGATGATGAGCGTCCTCAACGGGAACGTCATGCTCGATGCCGGCGGCGAGGCATGGGTCGAGCTTCCCGACTGGTTCGAGGCCGTTGCAGGCGACTTCCGATATCAGCTCACGTGCATCGGCGGGTTCGCACCTGTCTATGTCGCGGAGAAGATCAGCGGCAACCGCTTCCTCATCGCGGGCGGCGAGTTCGGGATGGAAGTATCCTGGCAGGTCGCCGGCGTCCGACAGGACCGCTACGCCGAGGAGCACGGCATCGTCGTCGAGGAGCAGAAGACAGGTGACGCGATCGGCAAGTACGTGCACCCTGAGCTCTACGGTGGGCGCGCAGAGGATGCGATTGGGCGTTTTGGCGGGACGGACGAACGCGGGAACTAGACACGCTTGAGCCGAGACTCAGGTCCGAGTCTTGCTCACTTATTCATCTGTTGTGCTATTGATTGACTTTATCCGTCATCTGTGGTATTTTGAGCGCATCTCAGTCTGTCACACTATCAGGGCGTCATCTCGAGAGTCGCCCTGGGCGGAGCGGGAACTGCCCGCCTCGCTGAGTTCAGAAAGGAAGGGCAACATGCGCGCTTTGGTTGTTGTTGCGGTGCTCGCTCTGCTGGTCGTCCCGGTTGCCGCGCAGCGGCACATGGAGCTCATCAGCTCCCCGATTCTTCAGGAGCCGATTCCGCCGGACTGTTCAGACTGGCACGAGCTGTACCCGAATTTCTGCATGGTCGACCATCAGGACGCCTTTGAGGACAACGGCGATGGCTTCGTGAGCGCTTGCGATGTCATCATCCTGAATGCCGTGAGGTACCATATCGACTGGACCGGCCCGACGTACTGGCTGGTTCCCACGCTCGCCGGCGTTGATCACTGGATGGAGCCGACGATCCCCGATCCGGGTGGAGATCCGACCGGTGAGATCTGGCACGAGGTCGCGCCCGACTTCTGCATGGAGTGGGAAGTCATCGAGTGGGAGGACAACGGAGACGGTGTTCTGAGCCCCTGCGACATCATCTGGTTCGCCGACGGCCCGTACCACCTCGCCGAGGTCGGTCTCAATATCGAGATCACCGAGGAGCCGAGCCCCATCGAGCAGAGCACGTGGGGCCATATCAAGGGCTTCTTCAAGTTCTAGAGTACACGGCTCGCGAGAGCTTCCGCTCTCCGCGAGTCCGGACATGACTGAGACAACGACCCCGCCCGGACGCATGCACCGGGCGGGGTCTCTGTTTGTGCACGCGGAGGGCGGGCGCGAAAACGCTCGAGAGATTGCCGTGACGGCGAGCCAAAGCGCTACTGAGCGATTCTCCCGCCAACCTCGCGCCAGATCTCGAGGCCGCCGTAGAACCGCCAGACATCGACGAAACCGGCGCGCGCCGCGGCGGTCGACGTGTAACGACTTCGAATGCACGTCGGCCCGTAGCAGTAGGTGATGATG
Source organism: uncultured bacterium (assembly GCA_964572375.1). Classification (GTDB taxonomy): domain Bacteria; phylum Joyebacterota; class Joyebacteria; order Joyebacterales; family Joyebacteraceae; genus JAPEKQ01. The sequence continues at coordinate 15,304 of CAZNHF010000022.1, forward strand.
GGAGTCGTCGCACGATCGACGGTGGGCCAGTACCGCGCAAGGTAGACGTCCAGCGAGTCCGCGAAGAGCCGCGATGTCAGGCAGACCGACCCCGGGATGTGGCCTCGCGCATAGTCGGTCTCGTGGCGCACATCGATGAGAACGGGTGACGCCGTGACCTGGTCCTGCCACGGCCACCGGTTCTCACGATCCACCAGGTCCCGAAGCTCCTCGCCGCTCACGAAGCGAACCACGGGAAGCGTTTCGTCGGCGCGCCACCTCCGCCAACCGCCGGGGTAGTAGCGAACCGCCGCAACCCCCGCGCGTCGGAGAAGATAGTACCCCATCGCGCCCGACTCCCCCCCCTCGCCGTGGACGATGAACTCGTCTCCAAGCCGGACGGGATTCGACGGACGCGGACCCGTCACGCTGAAGATGTCGCGGCACTCGTCGGCCGGCAGAAGCGCACCGTGCTCGGTGAACTCACGGAAGTCGAACTGCAGGCTGTGCGGGATGTGACCGACGCGCGCGGGCGGAGCCTGTCGCGTATCCGCGACGATCCCCTCCCAGTCGACGCGGCTGCGCGCATCGATGATCTCGTGTCCGTCAACGCCGTAGTGCTCGCGGATGTAGTCGAGCGAGGCCAGATGTTCACCGCCCGGCGCTGCCGTCCATACCGTCGCCGTCAGGCGCCTCGGCTCTACGTCCGCGTGTCCGCCGGCAGCGAGCCACGCTTCGTAGCCGCCCTCCATCAGCTGGACACACTGTGCACCACCGGTCTCGAGCATCCAGAGGATGTACGCCGCCGGGTCGGACCACGTACGCTGACCGTAGCATATGTAGCGGGACCTCCCGGAAAGCCCCGCCGCTCCGAGCGCGGCAGGGAGGTTGCCGGGGAGAAGTTCGTCGGGTGGAGGAAGAGAAATGGCTCCCGGAATATGTCCGAGCGCATACTCCGCCGCCGGACGCGCGTCGATGAGGATTACGTCGTGCGCCCCCTGCTTCGAACGCACATGGTCGACGGACGCAGTGATGTCGGGATAGACCGGATCGGGTTCGTCCTGCTTCATCCACGGCGGCCAGACGGCGCTCGCCTGCGACGAGAGCAGGACCATCACGAGCACGGCGCATGCGAGGATTGATACCGCGGTACCGCGGCCTCCCCGAGTGCTGCGCGGTACCGACGCTCCCGGATGCAGTCGAAATCTTCTACTCACGCTTCCCCTCATTCTCCTTGCCCTTCCTGACCGCTATCGTCACGCACCACGCCAGCCCTCCGTAGAGCACGATGCCGACGAGGATGCTCAGGATCCAGGCGCTTGCAGGCATCACTCCTCCCCTCTCCCGAGCCACGGGATGCGTGTAAGGATCGCGGCAATGATGATGATGACCGCGATGACGCCCCAGCCGCCGAGCATGAGCGCCCACGTCGGATAGGCTCCCTCGCCGTACGGCTGCTGCACGTCGCTGACAATGTTCGTCACGAGAGCCCAGCCGATAGCCAACGGTGTGACCCACTTGATGAAGAGATCCCACCACCAGCCGATCTTGAAGTCAGAGACTTCATTGATGTAGTCGCGGAGCTTCTTCGCACCGTAGAACCAGCCGATGGCGACACACTCCAGGAATCCGATGACGGCGAGCCCGTATCCGTTCATCCAGTGATCGACGATATCGAGCCAGTAGTAGCCGGCCCCCGTCGTGAAGAGCAACCCGATGACGAATCCGACGATACAGAAGGCGCCCGCGGTCCTGCTCTGCGTCAGATTCCACTTGTCCCGCAAACCCGCGACGACACCCTCGACGATCGAGAACGCAGAATCGATGCCGAGTGTAAGAAGCGCCAGAAAGAAGAGCGCTGCAATGATCGGAGCCAGCGGCATCATGCTGATGGCGGTCGGGTAGACGACGAACGTCAGACTCGGACCGCCCTGCACGACCTCACTCACGGGCAGACCCTGCGCCTGAGCCAGGTACCCGAGCACGCTGAATACCGTGAAGCCGGCGAAGTATGAGAACCCGGCGTTCGCGAAACTCGTGATGAATGCGTTGTTCGTCACGTCGGAGCGCTTCGGCAGGTAGCTCGCATACGCCGTGAGAAGACCGAACCCCAGACTCAGTGAGAAGAACACCTGACCGTATGCGGCGAGCCATGTCTTTGCGTCGATGAGCTTAGTGAAATCAGGGGTCAGGTAGTACTTCAGGCCCTCCATGGCGCCCGGAAGCGTCACGCCGCGAATGAGGATGAGCAGGAGGATGATGAACGGGAGCGGCACCGTCAGCATCACGACCTTCCCCACGCGGAGCACGCCCTTCTTGATGATCCAGTAGATGGACGCCCACGTCACGGCGAGACCGCCGATGGCCTGCCAGGAGAAGCCCCCGAACTCGCCGACGCCTGTCGTCCTGCAGAGCAGGTGATCGAAGAAGCCCTGCGCGGCGCGGCATGTGCCGTCGCCGGTCGACGCCCATGGTTGCGTGAACGAGTAGATGAGATAGTCCCAGCTCCACCCCATGAGGACGGCGTAGTAGAACGAGATGGTGGCGCCGACACCGAGCGCCCACCAGCCGATCAGTTCGAAGGGCTTGCCTCCGGCCTCATGGAGTGAACCGGGTGACGATTTCTGGAACCGCTGCCCGAGCGCGTACTCGAGGATCATGAGCGGAATGCCGGCCGTCAGGAGCGCCACGATGTATGGGATGAGAAACGCCCCGCCGCCGTTGGCGTACGTGACCATCGGGAATCGCCAGAGATTCCCGAGCCCGATCGCACTGCCGATGGCAGCCATGATGAACGCCGGCCTGTTGGCCCACCTGTCGCGATGGTGCGCCATGGACTCCCCCCCTGTGCAGGAATCACCGCCTCTGCCTGATGACTCAGTTTATCAAGATGTGATAGGTGGTCAAGTGAGAATGCGGGCTAGTCGAATACGCCGGTGGAGAGGTAGCGTACGCCACTATCGGGCAGGACGGTGACGATGGTCGCGGAGGAGTGCTCGGGTCGGGCGGCGACGAGTGCCGCCGCGTGAACGGCAGCGCCGGCCGAGAGCCCCGTGAACAGTCCCTCCTCACGAACAAGGCGGCGCGTCATCGCGAATGCCTCATCGTCGGCGACGGTCATGACCTCGTCGATCACATCGCGGTTGAGGATCCCCGGAACGAACCCAGCTCCGATCCCCTGGATACCGTGGGGACCCGGCTCATCTCCCGAGAGGACGGCGCACGATGACGGCTCGACGGCGATCACACGGACCGACGGCTTCCTCGCCTTGAGCACCTCCCCGACACCTGTGATCGTCCCTCCGGTCCCGACTCCGGCCACGAAGATGTCGACGGTCCCGTCGGTGTCGGCCCAGATCTCCTCGGCCGTCGTTCGACGGTGGACCTCCGGGTTGGCCGGATTCTCGAACTGGTTGAGCCAGACCGCTCCGGCCGTAGCCGCAACAAGATCTCGCGTCCGTTCGACCGCACCCGTCATCCCCAGTCCGCCTGGGGTCAGCACCAGCTCCGCGCCGAGCGCCTCGAGCTGTTGCCGCCGCTCGACCGACATGGTCTCCGGCATGACGAGCACGACGCGATAGCCACGCGCCCCGCCAAGGAACGCCAACGCGATACCCGTGTTTCCGCTCGTCGGTTCGATGATGGTGGAGCCCGGCCTGAGCAGACCACGCTCCTCCGCGTCGAGAACCATCGCGGATGCCGCGCGGTCCTTCACGCTTAAGAGCGGACTGAACCACTCGAGTTTGGCGAGGACGGTGGTGCCTTCGGGAACAACGGCAGTGAGTCGAACGAGAGGCGTCCGACCGATCGCGTCAACGGTGTTCTCATAGCATGCCATATCACAGGTGATACGCGCCGTGGGCGGGGAATGCAAGATGAAAGGCGCCACCCGGGAGACTGTGGCCGCACTGTTCATGGACAGTCATGGGGGGCGGACGCTTACGCGCCCGCCCCCTTGTCGTACACCACCGGCGGCACCGGGAACGTTCATCCGGTCCGCCCGTGTCGAAAAGTCCTACTTCAGCAACACCATCTTCGTGCTGCCGGTGAAGCTTTCGGCCTGCATCCGCGCGAAGTACACGCCCGAGGCAACCGACCGACCGCTGTCGTCGCGACCGTTCCACGTCACCGTGTGCCAGCCCGGACCCTGGTCACTGTTCACCAGCGTCTTCACCAGCTGACCCGCAATGTTGTAGATGGACAGCTCCACGCGACCCTCGTAAGGCGTCCCGTAGGTCACGACCGTCACAGGGTTGAACGGGTTCGGACTCACACCAGCAAGCTCGTAACGGACCGGCGTATCGAACTCGTCGACGCCCGTGCCGACCGCGCCGATCACCCGCACGCACCAGCTGTTCAGCGTGCCGAGGTCGGAGCCGGCGTTGTCACTGATGTGGAGCTCCCACTCACCCTGCGCGTTCTCGCCGATGAAGTCATCGAGGCTCCCGGGGCCGCCCACTGCGAGCTCGCTCGGGTACCAGCCAACGATGTTGTCCGCGCTGCCGCCGAAGCGGTTGCTCAGCGTCACGCTCGTGCCCTCCGGCGAGATCACGTCGACGATCAGGTCACCGGTGTACGTGTGTGTGATGTCCACGTAGATCTCGACCCCGCTGATCTCGACATCGTCCGAGAACGCCATGTAGTCGGACACACCGGCCGGAGTCGAGTCCGGGATCGGAAGCGCCGGACTGTCGCAGTACTCGTACGTCGTCGTCGGCGTCAGCGCGAAGTCGACGCGCGATGTGATCGCGCCCTCGTTCACGACGACACCCGTCTCGACGCCCGTCGACCAGTCAAGCTTGCTCGCCGTCACGGTGTAGCTGCCGGCGTACATCGCATCGATGAGATAGTAGCCTGACGTACCCGTGATGGCAGACGCGCCGCCCGGGGTCGCTGTCACCAGCACGCCGGAGTTGTCCATCCCACCATCGAGCGTGACTATGCCGCTGATCCCACCGGTCGGCGCGCTCTCGAGCGCGATCAGGTAGATCACGCTGTTCTCGAGGAGGTCCTTCCGGCCCGCGGCATCCGCCGCGGCATAGTTGAACGAGTAGAACACGATCTGACCGCTCGCCGGGTCCGGCGTGTCGTCGTAGACGAGCACGCTCGGAAGCGTCCCGTAGCTCGACCAGCTCATCACGATGTCCGCATCGGCCGCCGGAATGTAGCTGTCCTGGTCACCGTAGCCGCTGTAGCCGA